>JBKPSR010000090.1:0-17988 GCA_046735115.1 Actinomycetota bacterium | reverse complement strand
CCGAAAAATCACGGGGATTTGGGCACCCAATGGGCACCGGAGGTGTCTACTACCCCTCGCTGGAGATCATCGCGCTGTCTGCGGGTCGACGCGGCGATCGCGGTCGCGGGACCCGAGGCGCTGGGGCTGCGCCGCGGCGAGGGCCCGACCACTCCTTGACGGAGCGCCGCAGCCGCGCGTAGGCGAGTGCGCCGGGAATCGTCGGCAGCCAGAACGCAAAGGCGGGGTAGCTCAGGACCGCGACGACCGCGAGCCCGCCCGGCACCCCGAAGACGAGCAGGGCGGCAATCATGCCGCCCTCCACGCCGCCGACGCCGCCCGGCAGCGGCAGCAGGTTGGCAAGCCGGCAGCGGGCGGTCGAGCGGATCTCATCGGAGCTGAAACGGATCGACCACTCCGGGCGCGCTGGGCAAGGGGGGGACCGCCCACGTGCGCGCCGAGTGCGCACTTCGCGACCATCCCTCCGCCGAGGACGTCGCCCTCGGCTACAAGAACCTCATCGAGGCGGAGCGCATCGTCCGGCCTTTCCCGGCGTGGGTCAGTTGGAGAGCGGGCCGGGTCGGGGGGTGGCGTAGGACCAGAGATGGCCGCACATGCGGGGCACCAGCGCGGTTTCGTCGAAGCGCGGCAGGACGGTGACGCGGCCTTCGGTTAGCTCGGCGGGGTCGCCGCCCGCCGCGGCAGCGGCGCGCCGGGCCAGCCGCTCCACGGCCGTGGCCGGGCCGTCGGAGACGAGCTTCGGCCAGTGCGCCGCCTTGGAGCCCACGAGTTGGACGGCCCGGTGGTACAGCAGGTCCAGCTCTTCGCGACCGCGCCGCGGGTCCTGGCGCCACACGTCGACCCGCTGGGTGAACCCGAGCACGGCCCGGTCGCGGCGACGCCGCACGGCCTCGGGATCGGGTGCGTCCGCCGGGCCGACGTCGGCGAGCCCAGCGTACCGGTCGGGGTCGGCGAGGTCGGCGTCGGGAAAGGCGAACGTGACGTCGCCCCCCTCGTTGAGCCGGCCGTTCTCCATGATCACCACGATCTCGAGCGGGTCCGAGCCGTTGATCAGCCGGTGGAGGGTGCCGGGGGTGAACTGCACCGCGACGCCCGGTTCCAGGGGGACCCGCATGGGTCCCTGTGTGGTGAGGAACTCGGCCGCACCCGTGCCCCGCACCCCAAGGTACATCTCCGTGCAGGTCAGGTGCAGGTGCGGGGTGCCGCCGCGCTGGCCGTCCGGCGCCTCGCTGGTGTACACCCGCACCTGGGACAGCCCGATGCCGGCGGGCAGTCCGGTGATCATGCTCATCGGCCACCTCCCAGGCTCCGCGCGGCCGGCACGCCCTGAGCACGGAACAGCGCCGCTTCCCAGGCCCGCTGGGTCATCGTCCGTCCGAGCCGAGCACGCTGTCCGAGTCGGTGCCGTGCTCCATGAACCCGAGCCCCGCCCAGGCGTGGAGCCGGCGCACCGAGGTCAACGCCAACTCCGCCGGGCACGGGTTGTCGCCGGTTCCGGAGAAGTAGTCGATGATCTGCCCGAAATGCCGGGTCATAGTGTCGTCCGGGACCGGCGAGATCAGCTCGGTCAACGCCCATTCCCGCAACAGGGCGATGGCGGCCTGACCGCGCTCGTGGTCCGGCAGCGGCTCGTAGAACCCCACCACCTGATGCGGCGTGCCGTCCCGTCCGGTTCCGTCGACACGGAAGATCCGGTAGTGGCGTAGCAGGAAGACGGACGTCCCGGGAGCGCTCATCCGGCCCGGAAGGCCAACACGGCCCGCAAGGTACACCGGCCGCGCGTCGACCCCCTCGAGCGCCGCCGCTTCCTCGAGCCGGGAGCCCGGCACCGTCAGCGCAAGGGCGTAGCGTTTGATCGGGAGGCCCGCAGCCGCGAGAACCTGCAGAAACCACGAAAGGTGCGTCGCTGGCTCCTCGGACGTCAGACCGAGGGAGACCGCCACAAGCACGACGTCCTCGAACAGCGCCCGCAGGTGCTCCCGCATGGGATCGCGGCCCGTCGGCAGGTCGTCGGCCAATATCGCCAACAGCGCGTCGAGCGCCACCGGGTCGGTGCTGTCCAAGACGTGCAGGCTCGGGGGCGGGGCCGCCAGAACCAAGCCCGGCAAGAATCCGGACGGTGACGCCCGACCCGCCCATGCCCGACCACGCGACATGGCGAACGCCGCGTCGACGCCACTCGCCGGCCGGCCACTCGAGCTCCACGAGAGGTCGATCGTCGGCCAGCAGTGCACCGACGGTGTCGACCCAATCCATCCGCAGCGTCCCGTTCTCGCTGCACAGCTCGGCCATGGGGCCCTCGCGGCGCACCAGTTGGCGGAGCGCAGTCGCGGCGTCGATCTCCCCCAGACGTGCCGAGGCGCTAATCGGCGGCCGTAGCGACATGCGCGCTCAGGTCGTTCGGATCGCGACGACGCCCGTCCGCTTCGGCCATCCGGCGCGCCTCGGCGATGCGGGCGAGCACCACCCCGGCGAACTGCGCGGATGCCAGCCAGGGCACGGCGCCGGAGCGCATCGCCTTCAGGCCGGCGACGAGCGTGGCGCGAAGCAAATCGTCGCGGCCCTCGAGCAGCGTGGTCCTCCGCCCGTGCGCATCGACGCTGTAAACGAGGCAGTCTGGTGAAGCGGCCGAGAGTGGGAAATAAGCGCAGACGCGGCGGCCGTCGGCGCCCGTCAGCTCGAGCAGGCGACGACGCGGTGCGCGCAGGTCGCTCGTGACCAGCACCTCCGCCAGAGTGCTGTGGGCGAAGCGCGCCTCGCACGCCGTGGGCTCGACTGAGCCCGGGCCCCGCTCGCCATAGCGGGTGTAGGTTGCCGAGAGCAGCTCGAGCGCCGGTTGCACCGCGAGCACCATGGCGAACGCATGCGGAATCTCGATTTGGAAGATGTCGGCGAGCCGTCCGCTGGCGTCAGCGCCCCGCAGCCGCAAGTCGTCGCCCGCACGATCCTTGTCGAACGCTGCGCTCGTCGACACGACGGTCGGACAGGCGTCAAACATCACGTCGAACGCCCTTGAGAACATGTAGGAGTGGGCGACGAAGATCTGCGCGTCCGGCACGTCGAGCAAGCATGCGCGCCACTCGACGTAGTTGCGGGTGGCCGGCTTCTCGACGAGGAAACGCCGTGCCCCGTGCTCATAGCCCCAACGGATCGAGTCGGTATGTACCGCCGTGGGCGTGCACACGTCGACGATCGCGTCCGGCCACGGGATGGCATCGAGCTCCGCCTGCGTGACGGGCTTGGCGATGTCGACCTCGACGACCGAGATGCCGAGCGAGCGATGGATCTCAGCGTGAAGCCGCCCGATAAAGCCGCGCGCGCCGACGAGGACTACCGGTTCGCCGCCCACGGATTTCACGAGTCCGGCGTCTCCCGGAACCAGCGGGTCAGGGTGGCGAGGATCCGACGGCCGAGGCTCGGAATCGTCTCGAGCAGGTTGTGAAAGTCGCGCTGGTCGAGCACGAAGGCTTCGACCTGGGTGCGCGCGACGACGGTTGCGCTGGCCGGTGAGTTGTCGAGCAGCGCCATCTCGCCAGCGTGGTCGCCCGCGCGCAGCAGCCTCAGCCGCGCGCGGTCCCGGATCACATCGGCCTCTCCCGCAGTCAGGATCACAAATGCGTGCCCGGACTGCCCCTCACGGATCACGACCTCTCCGGTCGCGAATCTCACCCGGTCGACGATGCGCTCGAAGTGCTCGAGCTCGTCGTCGTTCCACCCTTCGAAGAACGAGAAGCTCCGCAGATCCTCGGTGGAATGGCGTGCATGCAGCGGCAAGGCTGAACGACTCCGTGGTGGCGGCCGCAGATGTCCACCGTACGCCTGACGGAGAAAGAGTTCAACACGCTCACCCGTTTCGTCGGCGCGCCCGGTCCGCGGCGCGCTCACCCGACCAAGTCGCGGCCTTGATCGCGGCGGCTGTCGGCGCCGAGCGGCGAACCGCGCGCTGCTGCGCCGGCTGCAGCCGACTGCGCCCACGAAAAAGGCCTGCAAGTGCAGGCCTTCAGAGAGCGGCTGAAGGGATTCGAACCCTCGACCTTCTGCATGGCAAGCAGAACCTGCAGCTCCGATTCCATACACAAACTGATCGAGGAGAGCGCGAGCCTCTTGCCGTAGCCGGTCGTCTCCGCCGGCATCTATGACGGTCGCGGCGAGGGGACATCCCATCGTGAAGTTGCTCTCGACGAGCACTTGGCGCCAGGGGGCGAAGATTGCGTCGATCGCATCGGCCGGCGTCGCCGCCTCGATGAGCCCTGACTCGGTGTCGTTTAGCACCTCGGCGCCGGCCAGGTTGAGGGCCTCGGTGATGAGCTGCGTCTTCCCGCCCGGGAAGTAGCGCTGGAGGGACCCGCGAGGGCCGTCGGCATGGGCAACGATCTGGCGAAGGCCGACGCCGTGAACACCGCGTTCGCGAACTAGCGCGGCCGCGCTGCGCAGTCCTAGAGTGCTCGCGCTTCTCACCGGCGCTCTTGCGTCGGATGAGCGGCGAGCATCTGGGTCGGCGGCGCGGCTCCTCGCGAGTCCTCAGGGTCCAACGGTCACTGGGTGCCTGACGGCCGCCCAGAACAAGTAGCCGCCGTCGTTGAACGGCACGCTGTCCGGCTGGGTGAAGCCCCGCTGGTCCGTTGCACGGGCCAGCAGCTCGTACCGGCCGGCGGCCGGCTGGTGCCAGTGGAAGTGCCAGCGGACCCATGCGCGCGGCAAGTTCGGCCCGTGGAGGTGTGCGCGCTGCCAGGTGGCGCCGCCGTCCGTGCTGATCTCCACGCTCCGGATGGCAGCGTGGCCGGACCAGGAGCGCCCACTCAGCCGGTGCGAGCGGCCGGCGCGAAGGTCCGCGTTCCAGGCGAGCTCGAAGGCGGTCTTCACGGCCTGCTCGGTAAGCGGCGGCTCGTCCGGCAGATAGCTCGGCCCGGTGAGGCGGTACGACGTGGTGTTCCAGGGCGAGAAGAGCGGCTGCTCGGAGACCTCGAGCTGACCGACCCACTTGATGCTGGCGATGCCGACCCAGCCGGGCACCAGCAGCCGCACCGGGAAGCCGTGGTCAGGCGGCAGCGGCTCGCCGTTCATCTCGTAGGCGAGCAGGACGTCGTCGAGCGCCTTCGCCACGGGAAGCGGGCGGCGCACGTGGCCGCTATTGACGCCGTTCGACACCACCGTCGGATCTAGGCCCTGCGGCATCACATCGGCCGCGCGGGCGGTGATCCCGGCGCGCTCTAGCACCTCCGATAGCGGCACCCCACGCCAGCGCGCCACCCCGATCGCGCCCAGCTTCCACGGCGTGCCGCCGGCCGGCGTGCCCTGCTGGGTAGCGAAGAAGCTGCGACCGTTGCCGGCGCACTCGACGAAGCACGTGGCTTTTCGGGAGGGCAGCGAGCGGAGTGTCTCGTAGTCGACTTCGACCGGGTGGTCGATGTCGGGTTGGTCGCGCAACCCAGTGCCGAATACCTGTAGTCGCCACGTCGTCACATCGATGATCGGTGTGGCGGTGTGGTCGCGGACGAAGAAGCGCTCGTTTGGGATCGTGTATCCGAGACCGTGGACCGAGTCCCAGCGCATCTCGGCGTTCGACCCGTAGTTGTAGAACCACTCAGCCGGGAGCGGCTTGACGACCGGGGAGGCCGCTCGCGCCACGGCCGGGTGAACCAGCCGCCCCATGCCGGAAACGGCGATCGCGCCGGCCATACCGAGCTTCAGGAGCTGGCGCCGCGAGATGCCGGAGCGCTCAAGCATCTCAACGAGCTGCTCTTCGCGCGTCTCGAAGTAATCCTGTTCGTTCGCCAGTCCTTCAAAGCGCACGCCGGGCTCCCTTCACGGATGGCGCCTCCATACCTTACGTCGCTCGAGCAGCCGCGCCGCGGCGATCTTGATTTCCTGTGCCGGGGCCGACGCGCAGTCGACCTCCTGGACGCCGAGATCATCGACACCGTCCACGGCGGCCCCGCGCCGATGGTTCCAGTCACCACCCGGCAGCTTCGACGCGCTGATCCCGGGCCGCTGCGGTAGCGTGGGTCCATTGGGGCTAAGGAACCATCCGGGAATGCGCCAGCGCGCAACGCTACTCGGAGCCGCGTTCCGGACGCCGAGATCGCCGCGCTGCGTGACGTGCGGTTCCCGACGGCGATGCGCGGCTACGACCGCGTAGCGGTCGACGAATACGTCATCCGCGTCAACCAGGTCTCGCGGAGCTACAGATCACCGCAGCTCCGGAATCCGCAATCCGGCACGCGCTCGAGCAGGTCACGGACGAGACGAAGGGTCTCCTCGAGCGCGCCCACGAGACGGCGGACGAAATAACTCGCCGCTCTCGCTCCCAGGCCGATGACCGCATCCAGCGCGCGACGCAGGAGGCGCAGCAGCTACACGACGCGTCTGAGCAGGAGGCCCGCCAGCTGCGCGACGACTCCGCCAATGAGGCGCGCGAAGTGCGCGAGGCGGCCGCCAAGGAGGCCCGCGAAGTCCGCGAGGCCGCGCAGCGTGAGTCCGCGAGGCCGCGCAGCGTGAGGCACGCGAGCTTCGCGACGCCGCTGAGGGACGCGTCCGCGAGCTCGAGGCCGATGCCGGGCGATCATCGAGGAGCGCGCACGCCTGATCGGCGAGCTCCGCGAGCTCGTCCGCCGCCTCGGCGAGTTCGCTGACGGGGCCGCGGGCGGCTATCCGAGCGCGCCGCCGGCACCGCCCCAGGCGGATCAACCAGCCTGAGACTCGAGCCGCAGGCTCCCCGCCCGACGCCCGGGTCGCGCGGCACGACCCGCGATTCCGCTTTTATGCAAGCAATAGCGCGCGCTCATAAGTGCGGGCGACCCGCGGCCCGTCCGTCCCTCCTGTTCATCATCGGAGCGCAACGGCTTGCGATTGTTAGGCGCACTCCGCCCTTCGCCTCGAGTGGGCTTCGTTGTCGACGCGAGGTAGACGTCCGAAAGGCCGATCATGTGCGCGGCGCCGCTCCTGTTCTGGCTCTGGACACAGGAAAGCGGCGTGTTGACGACCTCACGACAGAGTGGAGTGCGGCTCAATACGTTCCGACGACGCCGAGAAACCGCATTCCGCTGGAGAGCTGGCATAGCTCCGGGTGGATTCGAACCCACCGACCTCACGATTATGAGTCGTGCACCGGGGCTGCGAACGACGGCGCAGCGCGGCGGCTCGCGCAAACGAAAGCCCTGGTAAGCCCCGGGTATTGAGACCGCGACGCTCGTCCGCGCTTGATCGGGGCTGTGCCCCGTCGTAGACGCCTGGTGGACGTCGATCGCGCCGCGCGATAGACGCGCCCCGGATCCGGGTAGGGGCCCGCGCCGCTTAGCGCAGCACGAGGGACCAGCGCCTGAGGAAACCGCGCGAAGCCTCAGGCGCGCACCTCTGACCCGACCTGAACGGCTTCGTCGAGGGCTGCATTCGTCTCCGCGTAGAGGGCGCGGGCCCCGTCGAGCGTATCTCCGATGGCCGTCAGCCCGACCCACCCGGCGGCCGCAAGGGCGCTCACAAGGTGGAGCGCGACGCCAGTCTCCGTGTCGGCGTCCCAGCCAATGGTGTGCCGCTCCGCCACGTCGAGCAGGTCGTCCGGCGTCAGGGTCGCGTAGCCCTCGCCCGCGAGGTGATCCGTGGCGGCGTAGTGCTTCAGCCGGCCATTCCCCGTCCGATACTCGGCTCCCAGCGGATCGTAGCGGCCGTCCGTCAAGGCCTGGAGCGTGAAGAACGGATGGGTCGTGCCACCGCAGCGGAGATTGATCTCGAGCGCGTACAACTGCCACCCGCCGTCACTGGGCACCGTGACGAAGTCGATGGCACAGCGGCCGATCACGCCCTCGCGTGCCAGCCGGCGCCCCACCTTCAGGCCTTCGGTCGCGAGCGCCGCCGCATACTGGGGGTCTGCGGGGAAGTGGCAGCCGAAGTACTTCTGCCCATGGGCACCGCCCAGCACCTGGTCGTGCGTCGAGAGGATCTCCACCTGCCCAGCCGGGCTGATCTGGAGTTGGACGCTCGGGCTCCGCAGCCGATCGGACTCGATGCGCTCCTCGACGATTCCGCCCTCCCGCTCGAGCGCGTCCCAGTAGTCCTCGGCATTCTGGTTGTCGTCGATCAGCTCGATGGCCGCCACCGCCCGCGCGACCTCGGCTTTCCCGGGCGCCTGGCCTAGGTGGACGAGCGCATTGCCGAGTCCACCGGCGCTGGCGTTCAGCTTCACGACCCCGTCGTTCAGCTCGGCCCCTTCCGTCCGGAGCTCGTGGATCGCAGCCACAACGTCGTCGCGGTCGCGTACGTCGCGACCGCGAGGATGCGGCACTCCCTCGTCGGCGAACACGCGGCGCCCGCCCCGCTTCGTGCCAAGCCACGCGAGCGCCGGGTCCGCACCGAAGACCGGGACGCCGAGCCGGACGGCGAGCTCCACCTCGTCCGGGGAGGTGGTGAACGGCAGCAGGAGCGTGAGCTCAGGATCGAGGATCAGCCGCCGGATCCGTTCGATCGCCCCCGGCCGTTCGAGCAGCTTCTGCGTGAGCGGCCGGTTCGCGGCATCCACCAGCGAGACGACGTGGAAGCGCCCACGCGACTCCTGGGTGTCGAGCTCGGGCACCAACGCGAAGAAGTAGTCGACGACCCGGGGCAGGATCGGCTGCGAAGTGACGTAGATGACCCGCGACCGGGGCGCCCGGAGGAGGCTGAGCACCATGCACAGGAACCGCTCCTCGTACGCGGGGAACACCGGAAAGAGGTGACTCGGGAGCTCGAGGCTGAGCGAGTGGATGACGACGAACGTTCGCTCGACGTCCCCGCCCGATCGCAGCGTGAAGTGCGGCCACGATCCGCGCAGAGTCGCCTGGAGCGCCGCGTAGCTCGCCGATCTCGGCATCGGCAGAAGGTACTGCGTCGTCGCCAGCCGCGAGCGTCGAGCCGCTCGGTCACGCGTCACGCTTTCGAGCGGCGGGACCACTGCCTGGCTTGAACGCGGCGAGCCGGTCGCGCACGAGGAGCTCGGCCTCGTACGCGCTGGACGAGTACCCGCTCACGGCGGTCACGAAGTGATGCCTGTCGAGCGTGTAGAGCAGGAGCGGGGTGCGCGCGCGCACCGTCGTCGATCGCACCGTGTCGCGAAGCAGCGCGATTTCGCCGAACCCATCGCCTGCCTCGAGCGTGCGGATCAACCGCCTGTCGCCGATTACCTCCGCCTCGCCGTCCTCGATCACGTAGAAGCGGTCGCCGTGATCCCCCTGGCGGAAGACCTCGTCGCCGCCGGCGACGTGGACGTGATCCATGTGGATCGCGAGGTTCTCGATCGCCGGCATCGAGAGCGGACGGAGCATGCCAACCCGCTGGAGCACCGCGATCTCGGCGTCTCGGTGGACGACCTGCCGGTCGATGGCCCGCAGCCGGCGCCAGGCCAGCGCCGCGAGCGCGGGGGCCACGAGGCCCAACGCGATGAGGGCGCCGCGCACGCCGAGGAGGTCGATCGCCGGAGCGGCGGCGAGCGAGCCGAGCGCGACGCTCAGCGCCGTGAGGCTCTCCTTTCCACCGAACAAGCGCGCGAGCAACTCCTCTGGCACCAGCCGCGCGGGCAGGGTGTAGAGGCCGATGTCGACGAGCGCGTTGCCCACACCGATCACGCACATCAGTGCCAGCACCGCCGGCTCATAGGGGAGCGCGCCGCTCAGCGCGAGCGGCAGGCCCCAGAGCACAACGCCGATCCCCTCGATTGCGGCGAGATGCCGGCCGCTGACCAGCATCGAGGCTCCAAGCGAACCCGTCACGGCTCCGGCGCCGATCGCTGCGGTCAGCATTCCGACGCCCGGCTCGCCGATGTCGAGCAGCTCGAGCGCGATGACCACGACGAACACGTTGTGGAAGCCCCGCGTCAGTGTCTGAGCGAGCCCCAGTCCGATCAGCAGGCCGGCGTCGCGATACCGGGCCAGCGCTCGAAACCCCTCTGCCGTCTCGTGCGCGATCCGGCGCAGCGGCTCCGGCGGTTGTCGCGGCCGCGCCTCGTACGACAGCCCAAGCAACAGCAGACCCGACGCGGCCGACAGCGTCGCGGTGAACGCGAACACCGCGGCCGGACTGCCGACGTCCAGCAGGAGCGCGGCAATCAGGGGGCCGAGCAGAGTGCTCAGCGAATCGAGCAGCCCGCGGACCACGTTGGCGCTCGTCAGCTCGAACGGCGTCCTGCACAGCCCTGGGAGAAGGGCCGAGTGTGCCGGGCGGAAGACCGTGAACGCGACCGTGGCGACGACCGCGAGCGCGTAGACCGCCACTAGTGGCCCGCCCGCGGCCAGCAGCATCGCGGCGGCAGCGGTGGCGGTAGCCCGGATGAGACACGACCACATCAACACTCGGTCCCGCGGGAACCGGTCCGCGAGCGCCGTCCCGAACGGCGAGAGCAGTGCAGACGGGGCCATGCGCCCGAAGACGACGAGGCCCACCGCCATCGCGCCGCCGTCTCGGAAGGCCACCACGCCCAGAGCCACCGTGAACGCCCACTCGGCCGTCCAGGTAGCCCCGAAGGAGAGCTGCGCCGACCTCAGGCTGGGATTGCGAGCGCTTGTCGAGAACGCACGGGCCGAATCCCTAAGGCGCGCGCGGATGCGGGTCGGCAGACTAGAGTTCCGGCTCGGGGTGAGCGGCGCTCGGCTAGCAGCGCTCACGCCTGACGATCTGGCCGCGGCCGGGCGCGCTCGCGAGGTAGCTCCACGTGCGCTTCCAGGACGCCGAGGCGTCGTCCACGCAGACCGACCAGAAGTCGAAGCTCCCGAATGCACGGTCGCCGGCCGCATTGACCGCCAGCCTTCCGCTCACGCCCGCGTAGCCGTCGGCTATGGGGCGGAGGGCGCGCTTGAAGCGTGCGAGGTCGTCGACCCCGACGCGCGCGCTCGCCCTCACCGCCACCCGGAGGGCGTCGTAGGCGCTGAGCGCGAACGCATCCGGCCTGTGCCCGAGCCTCGCCTTGATTCGCCGTGCCAGACCTCGCGACCTGCGCGCCGCAGCGCGATCGAGGCCCAGGGTCGGGTTCGGGTAGCCGACGCTCTCCGCGAACGAGGCAGCCTTAGCGCTGGCCACGAGGCCGGGGTTGAGCGCGACGCCGTCGCTCCCGTACCACGGAACCGAGGCGAGCAGCGAATCGCCACTCGCCGTCCTGAAGAGCCGCACCACCTCACCGAAGCCCGCCAGGTACACCGCCACCCGGGAAGCACCCCGCGACCGAAGCGAAGCGATCTCCGCGCGCACTTGTTCGAGCACGGGTCCGAAGTCGCTGACGCTCGTGCCGTAGACGATGCCACGAGCGACCGAGCCTCCGATCCGCTTGAACTGCCTGCGCACGGACGTGGCGAGGCCGGCGTTCCCCGGGTCGTCGCGCCACACGCGAACGATTGCATCCACGCCGTCCCGCTGGAGGAGAGCGACCAGTGCCTCGCCCTCGCGGAGGTCGTCGGGGACGAACCGGAACACGTTGTCACCCCGGATCGCGAGCGAGTGAGCGGTGCTGCCCTGGCTTATGAGAACGACGCCGAGCGAGCCCGCCAGGGCGCGTACGGCCCGCACCTCCGAGCTTGACTGAGGACCGATCACCATACGTACGCCGTCCGCGGCGAGCCGGCGAAGCCCGCGGCGGGCGGCGCGAGGCGCGCCGTGCACATCGACGATCCCCAACCGCACCCGCATGTCGGAGCCGCTCCTCGCCAGCTGCTCGTTCGCGTCCGCCACCGCGAGGCGCAGCGTGACCCGGCTCGCACGCCCGAGCGAGGTCCAGCCGCCCTTCAGATCGAGCAGCGCCCCGACGGTCAGCTCATCGGTGGCGCCGGTGGCTCCGCGACCCCCGGCGGGCAGGAGAGCAATACTGGCGCTCACGGCGACGACCAGGATTGCGACGGTGGCTCGCACCGAGCAAGCCTCCTTGATGACGGTGGCCAGGGTCAAGCGGCGGATCCGCCGGCTGGCGTAAACGTACCGAGTCGATGGTCCACCAGCGTGTCCGCCTCGCGTCCGCTGGACTGGTAGCCGCTGATCGCGGGGACGAAGTGGCGGCGCTCGAGCGCGTAGAGCATGAGCGGAGTCCGCGCGCGCACGGTGGTGGTCCGGACCGTGTCGTGGAGCAGCGCAATCTCGCCGAAGCCGTCGCCCGGGCCCATCGTGCCGATGAGGCGGCCGTCGCCGATCACCTCGGCCTCGCCGTCGCCGATCACGTAGAAGCGATCGCCGTGGTCGCCCTGGTGGAAGACCTCCTGTCCCGCCACGAACTGCGCATGTCCGACGTGGGCGGCGAGGGAATCGATGGCCGGCATCGGGAGTACGCGGAGCATGCCGACCCCGTTCAACACGCCGATCTCCGCGTCCCGGTGCGCCATCGAGGCGTCGATCGCCCGCAGACGCCGCCAGCCGAGGGCGACGATCGCAGGCGCCACGAGCCCCAGCGCCACCAGCGCGCCGCGGACTCCGAGCAGGTCGATAACCGGTGGAGTGACCAGCGCCCCGAGCGCCACCGTGAGCGCGACCAGGCTCTCGAACGCGCCGAAGACGCGCGCGAGCAGCTCCTCCGGCACGAGCCGCGCGGGGAGGGTGAAGACGCCGATGTCGACCAGCGCGTTGCCGACTCCGATCACGCACATCAGCGCGAGCACAGCCGCCTGATCGGGCAGCAAGCCGCAGAGGGTGAGCGGCAGACCCCAAAGCACGACGCCGATGCCCTGGAGGGCCGCCAGTCGGCGCCCGCTCACCAGCATCGAGGCGCCCAGCGAGCCCGCGACCGCGCCCGCGCCCACCGCGGCGGTCAGCACGCCCACGCCGGAGTCGCCGATGTCGAGCAGATCGAGCGCGATCACCACGAGGAACACGTTGAGGAAGCCGCGCGTCAGCGTCTGCCCGAAGCCGATCCCGAACAGCAGGCCGGCGTCGCGATAGCGAACAAGGGCGCGAAAGCCCTCGACCGTCTCACCCACGATCCGCCGCAGCGGCTGGGGCGCGCCACGCGGCGGAGCCTCGTAGGAGAGCGCAACCAGCAGAGCGCCGGACCCGAGCGAGAGGACGGCGGTCGCGGCGAACACGGCCGCGGGGCTCCCGACGTCCAGGAGGACGGCGGCCAGCAGCGGGCCGAGCAGCGTGCTGGCTGAATCGACGAGGCCGCGCACGACGTTCGCGCTCGTCAGCTCCAGCGGCGTGACGCACAGCGCGGGCAGCAGCGCCGAGTGGGCGGGCCGGAACACCGTGAAGGCGGCCGTGGCGAGCATCGCGAGCGCGTATACGCCGACCTTCGATCCGTCGGCCGCCAACAGCAGCGCGCTTGCGGCGGTCGCCGCGGCACGGAGCAGGCACGACCAGACGAGTACGCGGTCGCGGCGCACCCGGTCCGCCAGCGCGGTTCCGAGCGGGGCCAGCAGGAACGACGGCGCCATGCGCGCGAACGCCACCACGCCCACGGCGGTTGCGCCTCCGTCGCGGAACGCCACCACGCCGAGCGCGACCATGAACGCCCACTCCGCTGTCCAGCTCGCCCCGAACGCCAGTTGCGCGCGCAGGAGGCTCGGGTTCCGTGCCGTCGCCGAAAACGCTCGAGCCGAATCTGCGAGCCGCTGTCGCATCCGTCCCAACCGTCCCGATTCCACACCGCCCGTCAGCCCGCGTCAAGCCGCAGTCTTGTCGCGGGCGTAGGTCGGCGTGATGGTCGGAAGTCGAGGAGCGCGCGCTGCTCGGGGAGGCCGTACGGCGTCTGGGCTAGAGCCGCGACAGCCGGTCGCGAAGGCGCAGACATCGGCCCGGCGGCCGCTGTACAGCTCGACTCGGTGGCGCAGCCGGAGCCGCGTGCGCCGGACGACATCGGCCATGAACGCATCGCAGGTCACCTCGAGGTGTCGGGCAACGCCTGGGAGGTGGCGAGGATCATCCGCCCCCAGGTCGCCGAGCTCGTCGCGGTCTCTCCCGCCGACACCGGGAGCCGCGCCGCGAGGGCGAAGACCGACCGCCTCGACGCCCGCGCGCTGGCGAAGCGGCTCGCCGCGGGCCAACTTGTTGGGGTCTGGGTCCCGGACGAGGAGACCCGGGCCATGCGTCGTCGGCTTGGGCGCCGAGCGCAGCTCGTCGAGTGAGGACGAAGGCGAAGAACGAGATCCACGCCGCGCTCGTGCGTCGGCTCGTCCCGAAGCCCAAGGTGAGCGATCTCTTCGGCCTCAAGGGCCGGCGGTGGCTGGAGGAGGTCGAGCTGCCGCCCTACGAGCGCGAGACCGCCGACGGCTGCCTGCGCCAGCTCGACTTCTGCGAGCGCGAGATCGCGGCGATAGAGCGCGTCATCGCTAAAGAAGCGCTCGCCTCAGCGGAGATCCGCCGCCTGATGACGATCCCGGGGATGAACATCATCACGGCGTCGCGTTCATGGCCGCGATCGGCGACGTCGGAAGGTTCCCCGACCGCAAGAAGCTGGTCGGCTATCTGGGCCTCGATCCCAAGGTGCGCGAGTCGGGAAAAACGGCGACCTCGAGGGCGCGGATCTCAAAGCAGGGCTCCTCAGCGGGGCGCTACGCGCTCGTGGAGGCGTGCTGGTCGGTGATCTTGGCCCTCGGCCCGATGCGCCTTCTTTGAGCGCATCCGCGCCCGCAGAGGACACCAGGCGGCGATCGTCGCGGTGGCGAGAAAGCTGGCCTGCCTTTGCTGGTGCATGCTGACCCGAGGCGAGGACTACGCCTACGCGCAGCCATCGCTCACGGCGAAGAAGATCCGCCGGGCGGAGATTCGCGCCGGTGCGCAGAAGCGCAAGGAGGTAGAGCGCGGTACCTGGGCGGCGAACGCGGCGATCCGCCAGGCGGAGCGCGAGCTCGCCCTCCAGGCCGAGGTTGCCTACAAGCGCACTGTCGCCGACTGGCAGCGAACCCAGGCAAGCAGAATGGGCGCCGGCGCGACACCGGGGCGCGCATCTTGAAGTCACCCATCGGGGACAAGCAGCGCGGCGGGCCCAAGCCCCAGGCCTCGCTCTTTAGCTCGTCGTCTACCGACGCCCGACCACGACTCTGCCACAGGAGGTCTGCTCAGACAAGTCGCCCTTGACTTTCATACGTCGCGCAAGGGAGCGGTCCGTTGCACTTATTCCGTTCGTGCAGGACGGCGAGGAGATCCGAGCCGCCGCTAATTCCCTAGCTCGGCGAGCCCGCGATTTCCAGCAGCCGATCGGCCTGCTCGCCGCCTGCCACAGGGAGCCCGGCTGGATCCAGAATGCCCAGCTGAACGAGCACCGTCGCTTGGTCCCAGTAGATGTGCTCGTACGCGATCTTCTCGCCCTCGAAGCCCATGACGACAACGGTGGGAACCCGCACTTTGCGCCCCGTCGGGGCGACGCCGGGCAGCATGAACGGGACCTCTGCGTCGTGAGTGAACTCAAGAACGAACTCGTCGATCACCCGGTTGTCGGACACCGTGCGTGCGATTGGGTGCAGCACGGCGTCGTCCGGCGTCTGGCCGATAAAGCGCGTGACGTAGAAGTCCCGCACAGCCTCCCCTCCCGCTGCCCCGGTCAGCACCGGCACGTGCCAGACGTACGGCTCCGGGACCATCGTGGCCATCGTCGCGTTGATGTCCTTGGTCTCGAACTCGCTCGCCACATGCTCGTCGAAGACGGCTCCGAGGTCGGCTCCAGCGCTCATCTAACACCTCCAGGTTCGCGTCCCTGCATAGCATCTCGCCTCCGCCGCCGCGACAAGCCGCTGGCCGCGGCCCTGCGCGGCGGTTCGGCCTGTATCCGGGTTGGCGCTTGTGCTTCCGCGTGAACTCGACACTCCGCCGGAGAATCGCCAGCTGCGGCGATGGACGACGAGGAGGCGTCTGGAGCAATTTGGCGGAGCGTCGACCTTCTGCTCGGGACCTCTCGGAGGTCTGTCGGGCCGGCTCGCGCTAAACGCCCGATTCCGGACTGAAACCGGGCTCGCCCGAAGGATCGGACTCATGACCTTCTGCACAGCCTTCGCAAGAGGTCAACGGTTCGAACGATCCAGAATTCCCTGCAAACGGCGGCTTTCTTCAAATCGTGTCCAGGGCGGCTTTGCCGCGGGTCCGGTTTCGGTCCGGCGCGAAGCAGACGCACAAGCCGACTGCGCACGCGAAAAAGGCCTGCAAATGCAGGCCTTTTCGAGAGCGGCTGAAGGGATTCGAACCCTCGACCTTCTGCATGGCAAGCAGACGCTCTAGCCAACTGAGCTACAGCCGCAAGGGGGCGGAGTATAGCCGCGGTCCGGGCGCCCTCCGGGACGATCTGGCGGGCCGCTAGATGTGATCCGTCGGGTCGAGCTGGAGCTCGAACCAGGCGAGGCTGCCGCCGCCCTCCACCCGGTCGCGGCCCCAGCCATGCGCGAGCCGGTCGACGAGCAGCAGGCCGTAGCCGCCCTGCGGCTCGAGCCGGTTGCGCGGCCCCGGGGCGTTCGGGCCGGGGTCGAACACCTCGACCCTGACCTTCTCGTAGGAGGAGGCGATCCGAACCTGGATCGTTTCGTGCTCGCCGGCGCCGCCGTGTTGAATCGCGTTCGTCACGAGCTCGCTCAGCAGCAGCGCAAGCCGGTGGCGGACCGAGTCAGGGAGACCCGCCTCGACGGAGAGAATGGATCGCCGCGCAAGGCCCGCGGCGCGCGTGCCACCCGGTACCCAGAACGAGACGGTCTTAGTTTCCATCATGCTCACGCGCCGACGGTAGCTTTCGACCGCGAAACCACATCCCCTCCGGACAAATCCGCGCCCGACGGCACCGCTACCCTAGACGCCGCCCCGGCGCCGTGGCGGAGTGGTTACGCAGCGGCCTGCAAAGCCGTTGACACCGGTTCGATTCCGGTCGGCGCCTCTACTGGGTTTGCGGCCCGAATCGCCGGAACCTGGAACGTGCGTTCGCCCGGCCGCGGCGCGAGGCGAACGTTCCGCATCGCGTGGCGATCTCGTCGAGCGTCGGCTTGCTCAGGTAGAGCTCAGTCGTGGCGAGGTTGGCGTGGCCCATCGCCTGCTGAGCGACCTGGAGGCCGGCGGTGGTCGCAGTAGGCATGGCGGAGGCTGCGCCTGGAGCCCCGACGGCGGACAGGCCACCCGCGTGAAGCGCGAGCGCGTTCCGAGTACCACAAGTCGAGCGCCGCTGCCTCAACCTCTGGAGCGGCGGGGTCCGCCAGCGCCGACCTGCACCGTCGTGGACGACAATCTCGTCGTCACCGTCGTTGGCGGGACGCCAAACCATCGGCTCGACGACCTCGTCGTCGGATGGCGAGAAGACGAAGCCGAAGCCCTTAGCTGATGGCCCCACGGTGGCGTCCCTTGATCTGAAGTACACCCTGCACTCTGATCGCCACGTATCGCCACCGGATGACGTAATCGCCCCAGACGCACAACGGCTCGCCGCACAACGGCCCGCCGGGGCGGGCCGAAGGCAACGTGTTGGTCGGATGGATTCAGGACACGACCAACAGCCAGCTTAGCCCGACGTGTGAGACGCTCCCCCCTCGCGGAACGCACGGTCGAGGTCCGCGATCGGCCCCTCAAGCTTCCGCCGGCGCACCAGTGACGTCGGTCTTGTTCGTCGCGAGCGACTGGAGCGTTCGTCGGGACGGTGCTAGCCATTCATCTACCTATCGGGTGAAAAGCCAGTGTGGTTGTAAGGTGAGCCCTTGGTCCGCGTCCACGTAACGAGCTTCAACACCCGCCACGCGACCGAACTGTGCGTGCGTACGGCCCGCCGCTACGCTGGGCGGCCGTTCGAACTGGTTGTGGGAGACGCCGGCTCTAGCGACGGGTCGCTCGAACGGCTTGAGCAACTCCGACAAGAAGGGCTTGTCGACCGGGTCGAGCGGGCCGACGGCCGCTCCCACCCCGACTGGCTGGACCACTGGGCGACGTCATGCCCGTACCGATATGCGGTCTTCTCCGACTGCGACGTCGAATACCTCGAACACGGCTGGCTGGCCGAACTCGTCAACACCGCCGAACGCGAAGCCGCCGCGCTTGTCGCCTGCGAAACCACCCCCGAAACACCGTACTTCGTGAACCCGGCCGGAAAAA
>JBKPSR010000089.1:0-8410 GCA_046735115.1 Actinomycetota bacterium | reverse complement strand
GGTGTTCACGTACGGGTGCTCCTAGAGGTTCGTGAGGACCGCCCGGGTGGCGGCCTCTGTCGATGCGTCCCCGCCCAGGTCCGGAGTCCGGAGGCCCTTCCCGAGCGCGAGGTCCACGGCCGATTCTACGGCAGCCGCGGCCTCTTCCATAGCGAGTCCGTGGCGCAGCATCATCGCCACCGAGCCGAACATCGCCAACGGGTTGGCCCTGCCCGTGCCGGCGATGTCGGGCGCCGAGCCGTGCACCGGCTCGAACACCCCGGGCCCCGACTCGCCGAGCGAGGCGCTGGGTAGCATCCCGAGCGAGCCGGTGAGCATCGCCGCCTCGTCGCTCAGTATGTCCCCGAACATGTTCTCGGTCAGCACGACGTCGAAGTCGGCCGGGCGCGAGACGAGCTGCATTGCGGCGTTGTCCACGAGCATGTGCTCCAACGGGATCTCCTGTCCCTCGCCCACGCGCTCGACGGTCTTCCGCCACAGCCGCGAGGTCTCCAGGATGTTCGCCTTGTCCACGCTTGTGACCTTCCTGCGGGCGAGCGTGAACGCCACGCGAGTGATGCGCTCGATCTCACCCTCGCTGTACACGCAGGTGTCGTGGGCGGTGTCGCCGTCCAGGCCACGGTCGCCGAAATAGATGCCGCCGGTGAGCTCGCGCACCACGAGCAGGTCGGTGCCCTCTATGCGGTCGCGTTTCAGCGGGCTCGCGTCGAGCAGGGCGGGGCTGGGCCGGACCGGGCGGAGGTTCGCGAACAGGCCGAGCTCCTTGCGGAGGCCCAGCAGCCCCTGCTCCGGACGCGGGGCGTTGGGGTCGGTCGTGTCCCACTTCGGTCCGCCCACCGCCGCGAGCAGCACGGCGTCGGCGCCGCGACAAGCCTCCAGCACTTCCTCCGTGAGCGCCGTCCCGTGCGCGTCGATGGAGGCGCCGCCCACGGGCCGCTCGTCGAAGTCGAAGTCGCCGACCTCGGTGAGCAGCCGCCGGGCGGCAGCCATGATCTCGGGCCCGATGCCGTCACCGGGCAGCAGGACGATGCGCTTCGCCACGGCGGCGGATCCTAGATACTCGTCTGGCCGTGTCGAAGGAGAACGTCGAGCTCGTCCGCCGCGTCTACGAGGGTTGGGCGCGGGGCGACTTTTCCCAGACCGACGCCTTCCATCCCGAGATCGACTTCGAGATGGTCGACTGGCCCCACCAGACCAGGGCGCGCGGAATCGAGGCGATGTGGCGCACGTGGCGAGGGACGCTGAGCGCGTGGGACGGCTTCCGCGCAGTGCCGCTCGAGTACGTCGACTGCGGGCGCAACGTGCTGGTGATCAACCACATCGAGGGCAGCGGCAAGGAGAGCGGCGCCGAGGTGAGCGCCGAGACGGCCACCGTGTGGACCATCGAGGATGGACGCGTGGTGCGTCTGGCGCTCTACTGGGACACGGAGAGGGCGCGCGGGGCGGCCGAGGAATCCGGCTAGCCGCGCGCCATCCGCGCGACCCCTAGCGGTCGTCGGTGTACCAGTGACGGAAGCCGGTCGACGTCTGCTTCCAGCGATCGCATACGAGGCCGTTGAGGTTGCGGTCCTCCTTGAAGGCGCCGGGGGCCCCGGTGTCGTAGAGCTCGTACCCCGGCCGACACTGGCCCGAGGCCGAGGCCGTGGGGGCGGTGACCGTCAGGGCTGGGACGAGCGCAGTGATGAGGGCAACAGTGGCGGCTGAGATTCGCATCGGTTCCTCCGATCCACATCGGCGTAGCTGGCGATCCAATGGTCCTGTCCCAGCGCGGGGACGACCATGGGGGCACGCCGCCGAATCGGTGGCGGACAACCGACGGGGTCAGACCGTCACCGGCAGCGGCGCGGGGCGGCCCAGGTGGTAGCCCTGCCCGTAGTCGACTCCGAGACGGCGCAGCTCGATCAGCTGCAGCTCGGATTCGACCTGCTCCGCCAGCACCGAGGCCCCGCTCTCGCGCCCGAACTCGATCAGGGCCGCCGCGAGCGAGCGGCGGCGCGGGTCTGCCTCGAGCGACTGGGTCAGTGAGCCGTCCAGCTTGATCAGCTCGGCGTTCATCTCGAGGATGTGGCGGAGGCTCGCGAAGCCGGCGCCGGCGTCGTCCACCGCGAGCTCGGCACCCAGCTCGCGCACGCGGGAGAGCGCCCGCCGGAAGCGCCCGTAGTCCTCAACGCGCGCGTGCTCGGTCACCTCCAGCACCACGTGCTCGACGCCGCACTCCTCGAGCAGCTCCAGCAGCTCGGGGCGCTCGGTCGTCACCGGCGAAACGTTGACCGCCATGAACGTGCCCTCTCGGATCGCATCCGCGCGCTCGCACGCCAGCCGCACGGCAATCAGCTCGAGCTCAGGGCCCAGGCCCACGTCGTGCGCCTCGGCGAACCAGGCGGCCGGCCCACGCTGCGGCGTCGCGTCGAAGCGCGAGAGCGCCTCGTAGCCCACCGTCTCGCGCGAGTCGAGCGCCACGATGGGCTGGAAGACGATGTCTATGTCGCGCCGATCGATCACACGGCAGATTCGCGCCCGCTTCGCGGCGCGGCTGCCCCCGACCACCCCGTCGAGGATCGTGTCGCCCGCCGCCGCGCCGTAGAGCGCCTCGGTCAGCCGCGGGCCCGGCGCGTCGCGCAGGACGTAGCCCTCCGCGCCGGCCTGCAGCATCACGATCACGGCCTCGTGGTCGGACGCGGCCGAGTGAGCCAGCACGCGCGTGTCCGGCGAGCCAGTCAGGATCGCCCTGACCGCCGCCGCGCCGCCGCCCGGGACCTCCACGTGCACGAGGGCGACGTCCGGCTGGGTCGCCTCGGCGAACTCACCCGCCTGGACCGCGCTCACGGCAACCCCCACGAGCTCGAAATCCGCCCGTGCCTCGAGCGCGGCGGTCGTGCCGGCGGCCGTCAACTGCTGATCGTCCGCGATCAGTACGCGGACTGGCACCCCTGCCATGGGTCACATGCCACCCCGGGTGAGTCAAGAAGTCAACGGGGAACCGTCGAAATCGGGCCCGATACGCCGAAATGCACGGGATTGCTGCCTCTCAGCGGGGCTTTTTTGCGTCGATGTTGAGCCGGACGTAGTCCAGCTCGGTCCCGCAGCGCGCGCAGACTGCCTCGAGATAGGAGGACCTGAGCTCCTCCGGCAGGCGCTGCAGGTGGGGTCCGAGGCAGACCGTCCGGACGAAGGTCAGCGGGTCGTCGGGGGTGACCGGATAGGGCTCGAGCCAGGTCTCGATATCCCCGAAGCCGGTCCGCTCGAGCCGCTCAGCGGTCTCCTCGGGCCCGGCGAAGTTCCACGGCCCCCTCCAGCCGGCGAGGTGCTCCGCATAGGGCTCGGCCGCCGCCACCTCGCGGGCCACCGCATGGAGGCGCGCGACGTTCCCCCTGCCACCGCACTGCGCCACGAGCAGGCCGCCGGGGCGGAGCGCCGCGTGCAGCCGCCCGAATAGGGCGTAGTGGTCCGGGATCCAGTGAAAGACGGCGTTCGAGAAGACGGCGTCCACGGGCTCCTCGAGCTCGAGCTCGGCGAGGTCAGTCCGGAAAACGGTGGCCCGCTCGGGGTCGAGCGCCGCCCGCGCGTGCTCGACCATTCCCTCGGCGGAGTCCACCGCGAGCACGTGCCCCCGCGGCAGGCGGTCCAGGAGCAGTTGGGTGACGCGCCCGGAGCCGCACCCGGCGTCCAGCACCGTCTCCTCGCCGCGCAGCGGCAACCGCTCCAGCACCCTGCCCGCCCATTCGAGCTGCGGCCCCGAGACGCGGTGGTACGTCGCCGCGTCCCACTCGCGCGTCACGAGAGGGCTGTGGTCACGGGCCCCGGGCGCTCGCGCTCGGACTCGTAGCGGTCGATCGAATCCTCGATCTGGAGCGTTACGCCGATGTCGTCGAGCCCCTCGAGCAGTCGCCGCTTTATCTCGGCGTCGATCTCGAACGAGGCCCGGCCGCCCTCCCAGCGGACCTCCTGGACCGCGAGCTCGATTGTCGCGCGCTCCGCCGCCATCACCGCCCGCACCTCGTCCTCCGCCAGCACGACCGGCAGGAGCCCGATCTTCGTACAGTTCGAGTAGAAGATGTCCGCGAAGCTCGGCGCGACGATCGCCTCGAAGCCGTAGTCCTCGAGCGCCCAGGGGGCGTGCTCGCGCGACGAGCCGGAGCCGAAGTTGCGGCCCGTGGCGAGGATCGGGTTCTTCGGGAGGTCCCAGCCGGGCTGCTTCGCCCAGTCGTAGAAGAGGAACTCGCCGAAGCCCGTCCGCTCGACCCGCTTCAGGAACTGCTTGGGGATGATCTGGTCGGTATCCACGTCGCCGCGGTCGAGCACCGACACGCCGCCCTCGATCAAGCCCACCTTCCTCATGCTCGCTCACCTCCGCGGGGCCTCCGGCCCCGCGCTCTGATATCGAACCGCGACATCACGTCGCGGATGACGAGTAGGAGGGCGTGTCCTCCCACTCTCGGATGTCGACGAAGTGCCCCGCGATCGCGGCGGCGGCGGCCATCTTCGGGCTCACGAGGTGCGAGCGCGCTCCGCGCCCCTGACGCCCTTCGAAGTTGCGGTTCGAGGTCGAGGCCACTCGCTCACCCGGAGCTGCGATGTCCGGGTTCATCCCGAGGCACATCGAGCAGCCGGCCGAGCGCCAGTCGAATCCCGCGGCCGTGAAGACCTGGTCGAGGCCCTCCGCCTCCGCCTGGGCCTTCACCTGCTGAGAGCCGGGCACCACCATCGCCCGCACGGTCGACGCCACGCGCCGGCCCTTCACGACCTCGGCGGCCTCGCGCAGGTCGCCGATCCGCGAGTTCGTGCAGGAGCCGATGAACACGCGGTCCAGCCTGATCTCGGACATCGGGGTGCCGGGCTCGAGCGACATGTACTCGAGCGCGCGCTCGTCGCCCTCCGTGGCCGGCTCCGGCACCGCGCCGGTCACACCCACAACCATGCCGGGCGTCGTGCCCCAGGTGACCTGCGGCGATATCGCCGCCGCGTCCAGCGCGATCTCCCTGTCGAAGCTCGCGCCCTCGTCGGTGCGGAGCGACCGCCAGCCCTCGAGCGGCAGCGGGTCGGGCGCCGCCTCGCGGCCCTCGACCCACTCGAAGGTCGTGTCGTCCGGCGCGATCATGCCGGCGCGGCCGCCGCCCTCGATGGTCATGTTGCAGACCGTCATCCGGCCCTCCATCGAGAGCCGCTCGATGGCGGGGCCTGCGTACTCGATCACGTGGCCCACGCCTCCGTCCACGCCCATCTGGCCGATCGTCGCGAGGATCAGGTCCTTTGCGGTCACGCCGAAGCCGAGCTCGCCCTCGTAGCGGATCCGCATCGATCTCGGCTTCCGCTGCTGGAGCGTTTGCGTGGCGAGCACGTGCTCGACCTCGCTCGTGCCGATGCCGAACGCGAGCGCGCCGAAGGCGCCGTGGGTCGAGGTGTGCGAGTCGCCGCAGACGATCGTCATGCCCGGCTGGGTCAGCCCGAGCTCCGGCCCGAGCACGTGCACGATGCCCTGCCGGCGCGACCCGATCGAGTAGATGGGCACGCCGAACTCCCGGGCGTTCCGCTCGAGCGTCTCCACCTGTACGCGCGAGAGCCGGTCGTGGATCTGCGAGGCGGCGGTCGAGCCGTCGGTCGGGACGTTGTGGTCGGCCGTGGCGAGCGTTCGGTCCGGCCGCCGGACCCTCCTGCCTGCCAGTCGCAGCGACTCGAACGCCTGCGGCGAGGTGACCTCGTGGACGAGCTGCAGGTCGATGTAGAGGAGCCCCTCGGCGACCTCGTGGGCCTCCCAGATCTTGTCGAAGAGAGAACGGGGGCTCGCGGACACCGCCCGCTCGCGTGTCGGAGTCCTCGGCACTAGCTCCTCCTCAGGCCGGCGGCGACGACGGCGTAGAAGCGCGCGCCGTCCTCGCCGGGGTTCTCGAAGTGGTGGCGCAGGTCGGCGTCGAAGGTCACGGAGTCGCCGTCCTCCAGGTCGTGGGCGGCCCCGCCGCAGACGAAGCGCACCGGACCGCGCTCCACGATGGCGGTCTCCCGGCTGCCGGGCTCGTGCATCGGCGGGTCGTCCGGGCCGGCGGTGGCGGCGCCGGCCGCCAGCGTGTGGAGGGAGACCTCGGCACGAAGCCCGGGCAGCGGCGGGGTGAGCACCTCGTAGCTGTGCGCGCGTCCGCCGCCGCGGCGGCGCTCGCCGGCGCGAACCACGCTCACACCATCGCCCTCGTCGAGCCGGACGAGCTGGGACAGGCTTAACTCAAGCCCTAAGGCAATCCGCTCGGCCACCGCTAGCGTCGGGCTCGTTTCCCCCCTCTCGACCTGGGAGAGCATCGGCGCCGACACGCCGCTGCGGTCTGCCAGGTCACGCAGGGAGAGGTCCATACCCTCACGGAGGGTCTTCAGCCGAATACCGAATGAGCCGTTTCCGGAGGACACCTGGCTGCGTACGTTATCACATACTGACGTATGCGATACTTGCTGCCGTCGTCGCGCTGGGCGCGTGCGGGGGCGACGACGAGGGCGACAGCGGGAGCTCGTACAAGCTGCGGACGACCGCCTTCAAGAGCAACGCGGTCCGGGAGCCCGGCGAGAGCGGCACGGTGAAGGTGCGCGCGTGCACGGTGCTGTCGGGATCCTTCGTCTCGCGGAGCATCGGGTCGACCTCGGCGCTCCCGGCGACGCCCAACAACTCGCTCGATCTCAGCATCTGCGAGTGGGACCGGTCCGGGAGGCACGTGAAGCTCATGATCGACACCGCTCCGAAGGCGCAGCTCCGCTACTACAACCTGCTCGCCGAGCAGCACGAGTACTACAACGCCGACCCCGAGCGGAAGGCCCGGCAGATCAGGGGCGTGGGCGAGGACTCCGCCTACGGCGGCGCCGGCGCGTGGTGGACGCGGGCGCGCAACCAGCTCGTGGCGTACGACCACGACAAGATCGTCAAGGTGCGCGTGAACGTGCGCGGCTTCAGCGACGCCAAGGCGCGGGCGACAGCCGTGCGGCTCGCGAAGAAGGCGGTTCGGGAGCTCCGCGCCTAGCGCGCCTGGCCCGTCGGGCGCACGACGACCTCGTTCACGCACACGTGCGGCGGGCGCGTGACCGAGTGCAGGATCGCGTCGGCGATGTCCTCCGCCTTGAGCACCTCGCCGATCTGCTCGCGCGCGCGCTCGGTCGCCCTGCGCACGAGCGGATTCGTGTTGTGCCCCTGGAGCTCGGTGTCGACGAAGCCGGGTGCGACCGTGGTCACCCGGATCCCCGCGTGGAGCGCCTCCTGGCGGAGCGCCTCGGAGAAGGCGTGCACGCCGAACTTGGTCATGTTGTAGACGGCCGCGCCCGCGTCGGCGCGGCGACCGGCCACCGAGGAGACGTTGACGATGTCCCCTCCCCCGCTTCGCTCGATCAGCGGCAGCGCCGCGTGGGTGCAGTACAGGAGGCCGAGGAGGTTCACGGTGATCATGCGGCGCCATTCCTCAGTGTCCGCGCCGGCGACCGGGCCGAGCAGCATCACACCGGCGTTGTTCACGAGGATGTGCAGACCGCCCAGCTCCTGGACCGCAGCCTCGACGAAGGCGCGCGCCTCGTCCTCGTCGCTCACGTCGACGGCCCGCACGAGCGATGGCCCGTCCAGGCTGTCGGCGAGCGCCTGGAGGCGGTCGGTGCGGCGGGCACCGAGTGCGACGCTCGCGCCCGCGCCGGACAGCGCGCGCACGGTCGCCTCACCGATGCCGGATGAGGCGCCAGTGACGACGGCGACGCGTCCGTCCAGGGGGCCTGGCATTGGCAGGGAATGCTAACCGGCGATCTGCCGCGCGCGCAGCGCGAGCTCGAGCTCGAAGCGCCCGTCCGGGTCGTCGAGGCGCGCGCCGAAGAGCTCGCGCAGGCGGGCGAGCCGATAGCGCACCGTCTGAGGGTGTACGTGGAGCGCCTTCGCCACCGCCTCGGTCCGGCCCCGGTGGCGAAGCCAGGCGTCGAGCGTGGACCCGAGCCGCTCGCGCGAGAGCTCGGTCTCCCCGGCGAGCGGCGCGAGCGCCGACTCGGCGACGTCCCGGGCGAGCCGCCGGTCGGCTCCGAGCAGCAGCGACAGCCTGTGAGTCTCGGCCACGAGCAGGGCGTCGTCGCCGTCGATGCCGCCCTCGCCCGCCAGTCTCAGCACCTCCCGGGCGCGCGCGAAGCTCACCGCGGACTCCTGCCAGCCGACCTCCGGGCCGAGCGCCGCGCGCCGGTCGCGTACCGCGCGCTCGAGCTCGCGCCTGTCGGCGGACACCGGCACCAGCGCGACGATGTACGGAGCGACGTGCGCCACGAGGGCGTCGGTACCGAGCCGCAGCGCCAACCGGTCGGCCTGCTCAGCGGGCGCCGGGCCGCCCTCGCGCTGGTCGCCATCGGCCTCCACGACGAGAGCGGCCAACCGCCGCGGCAGGCGCCAGGCCGCGTTCGAGGCGGCCCCCTCGAC
>JBKPSR010000088.1:0-12753 GCA_046735115.1 Actinomycetota bacterium | reverse complement strand
CTCGAGATAGGAGCTCCCGAGCGCGGCGTAGTCCGGCGTGTCGTCGGCCGACAGCGCCGGCGGCGAGGTGGCGCCACCGTTCAGCGCCACCATCGCCACCAGCACCGCCCCGAAGACGGCGAGGGGAGCAAGGAGCCGGCTCACTCCGTCTCGCCTTTCTTCTCAGCCGCCCGCCGGGACCGGGGCGTGCCCCGGCTCGACGCGTGTGGACGGGGCCGAGTCGAAGCCGCTCGTGGGACCGGCCAGGTACGGGAATGTGGACAGGAACGGCTTGTCGTTCCGGTCCACGCCGTCGCCCAGCGGCACCTTGTTGCCCTTGAGGAACCCGGCCACGACCTGAAGGTCGATGTCGACCACGTCGTCGCCGAGGCGGCGGCCGTTCGGGTAGCCGGCGGTGTCGCCGCCGATCACGCCGAAGCGGTTCTCCGCGTTCGCGGGCGGCACACCGAGGTTGAGCTTGAGCGTGTCAACCGCGGGCGGGCCCTTCACACCGCTGTGCTGGTTCAGCCCGGGGATCCCCTGGAGCACGGCTTGGACGATGTCCGTCCGGTTGTCCTCGGGCGCCCCGATGTTGAACAGCGCGTTGAGCACCGCGGCGAGCTCCGGCTTCACGACGTACTTGCCGTAGAGCGCCGCATCGCGGTTCGGGGTCGTCCGGTTGAACTGGTCCTTCTTCCCGAGCGGGATCACGACCTCGTTCACCAGCGGGTTGCCGAGCCGCGACACCTGGACCCAGCGTCCGCTCGTGTGGCGGCTGCCGCTCACCTGGAGGCGGCGGCGCTCGGTCGTCGACCACACTCCGACCACCGCGTTGGAGGCGTCCGGTCCGGAGACGGCTCCGTGGTTCCGCGTCACGAGCCGCTCGGGCAGCTGCATGACGATCGAGTGGACGTTGTATCCGCTCAGGTCGTCCTTGCCCTCGCCCTGGTTGCCCGTGAGCTTGCGGACGTTGATCGCGTCGAAGGTCGCGCCGAGGTCGACGAAGAACGGGTCGTCACGCTGGCCGACGAACAGCTTGGTGCCGTCGCCGAGCGATCGGATCGCCGCGCCAACGAAGTTGTCGTAGCTCGGAAACGTCTTCGGCCCGATGTTCGGCGGGGCCACCGGCAGCCCGCGGGCCACCGTGTTCTCCTTCACGCGATCGTGCCCGTGGCGATAGCGATGCCGCTCGCGCACCACGTTGTACCGCTGGATCACGTTCAGCTTCGGGTCGCTGAATCCGCTGGCGCCCGGGAGCGCGTACAGGAACGAGTTCTTGTTGCGGACCTTCGTCTTGAAGCTGAACCGGTAGCTGACGTCCGGGCGGCCGTCGCCCGTGTTGTCAATGTGGATGTAGTAGCGAGCGCGATCGTCGAACGAGTGGAAGTTCGGCCCGTTCGCCGGCACCTCGCCGGGGATCCAGTCCGCCGCGACGGTCAGCGCGCCGGGCGCATCGGCCGCCGTCCACGCGTAGGTGTCCGTGTTGTCGGCCGACGGATCGAGCGCGATGCCCGGGGCCTCGCGGTGGCTCGACGACAGGGCGAGCGGAACCACGATGGCGCAGGCGAGCATCGCTGCGGCGGCAAGCAGCAGCTTGCGCATGGCGAGTCCTCCTTCTGGGAGCCTCGGAGGCCGGATTCGCTTCTCGGAATCAGGTCTCCCGTTGGAGGTTCTTTTCGCGCGAGTGCAATATCCGGATCACTCGCAAGAATCCCGCGATCCCAGCGTTCACGTATCACTTGCGTGCTATCGAGAAATCCAGGGCCGACTTCAAGCCGCGTGAGCACTCCATGCAGGCGGACCTCGAGTGCCTCAAAGAGGCGCGCGACTTCGCCGAGCGGGCCGCGGCCGATTTCGGCTTCGACGGCAACGCGTGCTACGACGTGAAGCTGGCCATGAGCGAGGCCGTGACGAACGCCATCCAGCACGGCTCGTCGTCGCCCACCGACCCGATCAAGATCGCGGTGCTCGCCGAGGGGCATGCGCTGGTATTCGAGGTGCTCGATACCGGTCGCTTCCGCCCGCGTGTGAAGCGGCGCGGCGAGCTGTCCGAGTCCGGCCGCGGCCTCGAGTTCATGCGCGTGCTGATGGACGAGGTGCACCTGCGCCCGGGCTCCGCCGGGACCCTGATGCGCTTCATAAAGCGGCGCGCCTAGCTACTCGACGCGCAGCTCGCCCTTCATGCCGAGCTCGGCGTGGTCGCCGACGGTGCAGATGTACTCGTAGTCGCCGGGGGCGATCCGCAGCCGGACGGACTTCGATTGGTCGGGCGGAAACGGCGGGGTGCCGCCGATCTCCCGACCGTCCTTCATAAGCGTGAAGTCGTGGGCGAGCGAGCCGTCGTTGACCAGCGTGATGCGGAGCGTGCCGGCTCCGCGGACCACGATCGTGGCCGGGTCGAACTTGTACTCACTGCCCACGACGCGGACTGCGCCGTTGACCGGAGCCTTGACCGTTCGAGTCTGCTCTTTTTCAGGCCCGCAGCCGGCGACGAGCAGCGCGATGGCCGCGAGGGCGAGGGCGAAGCGGGTCAAGGCGAGCGGATACTATGCCCCGCCGTGACGCGTCCGAGCGCCATCGCCGCCCTGCTGGTCGCCGGGGTTCTGGCGGGCTGCGGCGGGGAGATAAAGGTCCCCGAGAGCGATCAGACGGCCCACCGCGGCGCGGAGCTGTTCTACCAGCGCTGCTCGGGCTGCCACACCTTCAAGGCGGCGAACGCGTACGGGTCGAAGCCCGAGGGCCAGCTCCAGGGCGGCGAGCGCACGAACGGCCCGAACTTCAACGTGCGCAAGGTGAAGAAGGACGACGCGCTGTTCGCGATCCGAAACGGCGGCTTCTCCGGGGCGATCATGCCGGCCAACGTCGTCACGGGCCAGGACGCCGAGGCGGTGGCGGACTTCCTCGACAAGTACTCCGGCAAGAGCGACTAGCCGGGAGGGGGGTCGCGATGCTCGACCTCAGGCAGATTCGCGAGGACCCCCAGTCCGCGCGTGACGCGCTTGCCCGGCGCGGGGTGGACCCGTCGGTTCTCGACGAGGCGCTCGAGCTGGACGATCGCCGGCGTGCGCTCCTGCCCGAGCTCGAGGATCTGCGCGCGCGCAAGAACCGGGCGAGCAAGCGGATCGGCGAGCTTCAGCGGAACGGAGAGGACGCCTCGGAGGCGATCGCCGAGGTGAGGGGCGTCTCCGAGCGCGAGAGGGAGCTGGATCAGGAGCTTCGCTCGGTGGAGCAGCGGAGGGGCGAGGTGCTGTACGCGTTGCCGAACCTGCCCGACCCGACCGCGGCGCCGGAGGACGAGGTGATCCGCGAGGTCGGTGAGGCGGGCAGGGCGGGCCGCAGCCACGTGGAGCTGCTCGGCGATGACCTCGACACCGAGCGCGCCGCGCGCGTGTCGGGCTCGCGCTTCCTCTACCTGAAGGGCCCGCTCGTGCGGCTCGAGTTCGCGCTGGTGCAGTGGGCGCTGTCGGTGCTGGAGGAGCGCGGCTTCCGGCCCGTCATCCCCCCGGTGCTGGTGCGCGAGCGCGCGCTGATCGGCACCGGCATGCTGCCGGACACCGAGCAGCAGCTCTACCGGGTGCCGGAGGACGAGCTGTATCTGGCCGGCACGTCCGAGGTCCCGCTCGCATCGCTCCACGCGGACGAGATCCTCGACGGCGCCGAGCTGCCGCTCCGCTACGCGGGCTTCTCGACGTGCTTCCGGCGCGAGGCCGGCGCGGCGGGCAAGGACACGCAGGGCATGTTCAGGGTCCACCAGTTCGACAAGGTGGAGATGTTCACGTTCGTAAAGCCGGAGGAGTCGCGGGCCGAGCATGAGCGCCTGCTCGCGATCGAGGAGGAGCTCCTCCAGGCGCTCGGGATCCCGTACCGCGTGGTGAACATCGCGGTGGACGATCTGGGTGCGTCGGCCTCCAAGAAGTACGATCTGGAGGCCTGGCTGCCCGGTCAGGGCCGCTTCCGCGAGCTCACCTCGTGCTCGAACACGACCGACTTCCAGGCGCGCCGGCTCGACGTGCGCTATCGGCCCGGAGAGGCAGAGGGAGTGCGCCACGTCCACACGCTGAACGGCACGGCGGTGGCCGTGGGCCGGACGATCATCGCGATCGTCGAGAACCACCAGGCCGACGACGGCGGCATCGCCATCCCGGATGTGCTCCACGAGTTCGGAGCGCCCGCCCGCCTCGGACCAGCCTAAGATCGAATCGCAGCCCGGAGGGGTGGCAGAGCGGTTGAATGCGCCGGCCTTGAAAGCCGGAAGGGGCCTCCGGGTCCCTCGTGGGTTCGAATCCCACCCCCTCCGTCCGATTTGGGGCGCCCGGAGCCGTCAGTACGCTAGGCGGCTGTCGCGTGATCCCGCCTGAACAGCTCGCCGGCGCGCTCGCGCGCCTGGATCCGAGGGAGAGGGAGCTCCTTGCCCTGTCGCTTCGCAGACGCGTGCCCGACGAGGCCCTCGCGCGCGTGTACGACGTGGTCCCGCAGGAGGTCGCGCGCCGCCGCGCGGCGGCGATCGAGCGGCTGGCGGACGTGCTGGGCGCGCAGCGAGGGGAGGACCTCGGCGCTGTGCTGCAGGCGCTGCTCGACGAGTCGAGCTGGAGCGCGAGCGAGGCGTCCGGCAACGGCGAGCCCGCCGCCTCGACGCGAGAGGGCGACGCGAGCGAGGCGTCCGGCAACGGCGAGCTGGTGGCCTCAGCAGGCGGGGTCGACGCATCCGAGCCGGCTCCGGCCGAGCCGTTCGCCTCCGACGTGCCACAGGTCGATGTGGCGGCCGCTCGAGGCCCCGGGCGCGCGCCGGTGCTGCCCGTTGCCACCGAGCCCGTGCTCGAGATGCTCGCCGCGCGGGAGGGGCTTCGCGGGCCCAGTGGCGAGGCGCTGGCCGCCGGGGCCGGCCGCGGTCGCATCGTGGCCACCGTGCTCGGCAGCTTCGCCGCCGCGGTGATCGGCGGCGCCGCGGCGTTCGTCGGCCTGTCGGAATGGGGCTCCGATGACCACGCCGCCGCGCCCAGCCCGACCGAGCCCGCACGCGGCGAGACCACCAAGCACTTCGTGCCGCAGCTGGGCGGGCCCTTCGAGGCTCCCTTCCCGTCCGAGCCCCAGTCGATCGACTGCTACTCGATCGCATCCACCACCGGCAGGTCGACGCTCTACCGCGATCCCGGAGGCCACGTGCGGATCCGCCTTTCCCCGAGGACCGAGTGGAACTCGCCCCGGATCTTCGGCGTGGTCCGCCACCGCGGCGACTGGATAGCGGTCCAGGCGCCGGAGCTCGGAAACGGCGAGCTCGCCTGGATGCCCGCGAACCGCGCGCGGATCGACTGCGTCCGCTGGTCGATGCACGCCGACCTGTCGCGCCGGCGCCTCTTGGTGGAGCGCAACGGCAACACCGTCCGTCGCTTCGAGATCGCCATCGGCAGGCGCGGCAACCCCACCCCGAGGGGCCGCTTCTCGGTTACCGACAAGCTGCGGGTGACCGACCCCGGCTCGCCGTACGGGTGCTGCGTCCTCGCGCTCACCGGGCACCAGACGCGCCTGCCCGCCAGTTGGCCGGGGGGCGATCGGCTCGCGGTGCACGCCACGCGCGAGCTGTCGACCATCGGCAAGGCGGCGAGCCTGGGCTGCATGCGCGTGACCTCCGCGCAGGCGCGCTGGCTGATCAGGACCATCCCGCTCGGCACACCCCTGTTCGTCAGGTCCTGATCTCACGGAGGCCGGCGCCGGGGCGTTCTATGAGTGTGAACCTGCCGCCTTTTCAAGTGCTCCTCGAGGAGCACGCCACGGACGTGTACCGCTTCCTGGTGGCGACGGCCGGTTTCTCCGAGGCCGACGACGTCTACCAGGAGACCTGGATCGCTGCGCTCCGCGGGTACCCGAAACTGCGCCGCGCCGACAACCTGCGCACCTGGCTGTTCAGGATCGCGCAGAACAAGTCGATCGACGCGCATCGGGCTCGCGGACGGCGAGCCGTTCCGGTGGCCACGGTGCCGGAGCGGCCCTCGCCCCAGGCAGAGGACGACCCGAAGCTCTGGGCGCGCCTTCGCGAGCTGCCCACGAAGCAGCGGACCGCGGTCTACTGCAGGACCGTGCTCGGCATGCCGTACGGCGAGCTGGCGATCCTGCTGGAGAGCAGCGAGGAAGCCGCGCGCCGGAACGTCCACGAGGGGCTCAAGCGCCTTAGAGAGGACCTGACTGAATGATTGACATCGAACAGCAGCTGAGAGAGGCCGCACTCGACCTGCCCACGGAGAGCCCGCAGGTCGCCGAGCGCGCGGCCGACGAGGGTCTCCTCGACGTGGCCTACGCCTCGGTCGACTCGCCGCTCGGCCCGCTCGTGGTGGCTTCCACCCCGAAGGGCCTCGTGCGGGTCTCCTACTCGGACTTCCGCGGAGAGGACGAGGTGCTCCAGGAGCTGGCCCGTCGGGTGTCCCCGCGCGTCCTCGAGGCGCCCGCCCGGCTCGACCCGGTGCGGCGCGAGCTCGACGAGTACTTCGAGGGACGGCGCGAGGACTTCGACATCCCGATCGACTGGTCGTACCTCGCGGGCTTTACGCGCGAGGTGCTCCGCGCCACCGCGGCGATCCCCTTCGGCGACGTCTCGACCTACGCGGGCGTGGCGGCGGCGGCGGGCAGCCCGCGGGCGACGCGCGCGGCCGGCAACGCGCTGGGTGCGAACCCGATGCCGGTGATCGTCCCCTGCCACCGCGTGCTGCGCACCGGCGGGCAACTGGGCGGCTACACGGGCGGGCTCGAGCGCAAGGAGTTCCTACTGCGCCTGGAGGGCACGCTCCTCTAGCATCGAGCCCTCGGGGAGAGGTGGCCGAGTGGCTGAAGGCACTCGCCTGCTAAGCGAGTATGGGGGGAAACCTCCATCGAGGGTTCGAATCCCTCCCTCTCCGCTCCGGAACTCCGCGCTCACGCGAGCACGACGAAGGTCACCCAGCGCCGCGTGGAGAGGTTGCCGGCGGCGTCGCGGGCGCGCACGAGCAATCGGTAGCGACCCGCTGCGAGCGTGCGACCTGCGAGCCGTCCGCGGTAGCGCAGCGCGCTCGGTCCCTCTGTGAGCTTCCGCACGATGCTGCCGCGCAGCAGGATCCATCGTGTGCAGCGCCTCCGGTCGGAGTTGTGCGCTGTGGGTCGGCGGCAGTGACCGGCGACCTTGCGGCCTGGGGCGGCCCGGGCTATGCGGAACGTCACCGTGGCGGCCTCCGACAGTGCCAACGACAGTCGCGTGCCCGTCGCCGCGGCGAGAGCTGTACCTGATCGCGCGGCGTGGAAGGCGACCGGCGACAACGCCAGCCGACCGATCGCCGGCGCCACGCTGTCGACCTCGCCCGTGCCCTCGGGAGCAAGCGCGTTCGTCGTGCGCGCGGGGCTTGCTCTGACCGGGGCGGACAGCGGCGGTGTAGGGGGCACCGGCTCGAACCCTGCGCTGACGCCACGCGCCTGACTCATCGTCAACGTGCAGGTATCCGTGCCCGAGCAGTCCCCGCTCCAGCCCGTGAAGCTCGAGCCGCTGCCCGGGATGGCGCTCAGCGTCACGACGGCGCCGGCGGCGTAGCTTCCCGAGCAGGCGGTGCCACAGTCGATCCCCCCTGGGGAGCTCGTCACCGTGCCGCCCCCCGCGCCCGTTCTGCTGACGGTCAGGTCATACAAGCCGGGGAGATAAAGCTCGTCGGCAGAAACGCTGCGCGCGGTGTAGGTATCCCAGGAAGGCTTCGGTCCGCCATCGGTGTCCTCGAGCGTGGTGCGGCGCAGGCCCAGGCGCTCCGATGAGGCTGTTGCGGCAGGCCCGTCCCGCAGCGAGTACCACATCACTGGCCCAAGGTTCCAGTCGGCGCGATGCGGGAGCAGCAGATCGAGGAAGCTCTCGAGCCAGACCCTCTGAGCTTCCTCTGAGGATGCCTGCTCGTCCTCGGGCGTGACGGGATCGTCGGGCACGGTCGGCCGCCCGAACTCATTGAGCCAGACCTGCTTGGCTGGGGCGCCGTCCGCGGTCGCGCCGGCGTAGGTCTTCAGCGTCGCCACCGTATCGGCGATCAGCGTGTTCACCGCCCGCTCCGGATTCGGGCGGTAGTTGTGAAGCGCGAGCGCGTCGAAGTGCTCGGCGCCCACCGCCGCGATGACGTCGCGCAAGAACGCGTTCGGCTCGAGCCGCGTCGCGGTCAGGGTCGACGGGTACGCGAGGCCGCCGAACAGCACCCGCACACTCGGGTCCGCCGCCCGAAGCGCGGCCGCCGTGTCCTTCAGCAACGCGCCGTACTCCGCCGGGTTCGGGAAGTCCCAGAACGGCGTGATGTTCGGCTCGTTCCAGACCTCCCACACCATCGCGGGCAGCTTCGGGCAGTCGCACCCCGACCAGAACGAGCCGCTCGGGCCGTAGCGCTGCACGGCGGCGCCGGCAAAGGCGGCGAAGCGTGCGCGCTCGGCATCCGTCTTCGGCGGCGTATAGATCTCGCCCGGCATGTTGATCAGCACGGGCTGCAACGCCACCCCGTCCAGTGCAGCCGCACGCGCGAGGTTGTCGAGCCGCGACCAGTCCGAGAAGCTGCCGTCCACGAGCACCTGGTCCTCGCGGAAGCGCGGCCGGTAGAGCCCGAGCCGGGTCTGTCCCATCCGCTGCAGATCCGCCAGCCCGAGCGGGTAGTCCGCGAGGGTCTCGGCACGCAGAGCGCCAACGCCAAACGCCGGGAGCACATGCTCCGGGCTGTGGGCCGCGTCGGCGGGTGCCGCAAGCGCGAGCAGGGCCAACGCGACGAGCGGCGAAACGCGCGAACGAATATGGGGGCGGAAACGTGACATGAAGAGCGGGTCGACAGCAGCCTGATGACTGATATCCGTTTCGTCCAGTACCACATCGGAGTATCCGTCGCTCCGCCGACGTCTCACAAACCTCCATCGCCTCGTGACGAGCCGGCAGGAAATGGAACGTGGCTGAGCGGTTGCTGATGAGCTGCAGGTCCCGCCGGTTCGGCTCTGCCTTCCGGGCAGATCCTCGAAGCGGTTTGCCTCGAGCAGTCTGCTACACGCCCTGAGCCCGAAGGCCCTTCAGGCAGCCCGACGCCGCGCTCGAAGCACCACCCAGGGCCGTCGGCGGTCGATCGGCACACCACATCGAGGCTTCGAAACGCTCCTCTCCGCTCAGCGGACCGACGCGGCGGCGAGCTTGTCGCAGCTCCGGCCCTTGCAGCGCTCGAGGTCTCCGAGGACTCGACGCAGCGTGTTGCGCTTCTGGCGAAAACGCGGGTCCCGTGCCAGTGAGTTCATCTCCCAAGGATCAGGCCCCAGCCTGTAGAGCTCGCTCTGTCCGCTCCGATAGGTGACGTACAGCCAGCTGTTCGTCCGAACCGCGCTCCAGGCGGGCACCCGCGGCTCGGTGCCGCGAGCCCCGCCTTCGCGAGTATTTGTGTGGCCGTGCGAGCCCTGTCCCGCGGTGGTGTGGAGGAAGGGCCGGTCATTCCGCCGATGTGTGTTGCGCGCGTAGGGGATCACGGAGCGGCCGTCCAGCACATGGCCCGGCCGGACCTTCGCGACGTCAACGATCGTTGCCGCGAGGTCCACGTCGCCGACCAACGCATTTGTGCTGCGTTCGCGCGGGATGCCCGGCCCCCGAATCATGAAGGGCAGGTGCGTGGACGCATCGTACGGAAGCATCTTGCCCTGGCGCACCCGGTGCTCGCCCTGCATGTAGCCGTTGTCCGAGGTGAAGATCACGTAGGTGTTGTCGAGGGCTCCGGTCTGTCGCAGCTCCTCGATGATCTTCTCGACCCCGTCGTCCACGGCCAGGAGGGAGTCCCAGCGCTCGTGGAGACGTTCCCTGATGGCCGCGTCGCCCTGCGCGCTGATGGGCCGGTTGAAGTGGCCCAGGAAGGGCGGCTTGTCTGTGACGTCCTGCTCGTTGTAATTCCGCGGCTTCGCCAGCGGGGTATGTGCGAAATGGCCCTGATGGCGCGGCGCGGCACGTACGAGCTTGCCGGTCAGATCCTGGGTGTGCCCCGACTCGTGGTGCGGCGCGAGGTAGGCGACCGACAGGAAGAAGGGCGCGTTGTCCGGGGCGCGCCTGCGTATGAAGCCCACTGCCTTGTCCGTGAGGACGTCGGTCTGGTAGAGGTCCGCGCGCCGGCTCAGGACCTTGCCGTACTCCTTCGTCGTGCCCTTCTCGTCGCCGGGGCCCTTCTCGTGGATCTTGTAGCCCCACATGCGGTAGGTGGAGTGATCCACGAGGCCATACCACTCCGTCCAGCCGTTGGGGAGGATGGGGGTGCCCTGCTCCTTGCCGTAGCCGTTCAGGAACTTCCCGATATGCGCGGTGACATAGTCGCCTCTCTCGAGCCACACCGGGAGGTAGTTGCGCTGGTTCAGCCGCCCGTAGCCGCCGCCGCACTTCTTGTAGAGACAGCGGACCCCGTGGTTCTGTGCGTATTGGCCCGTGAAGAAGGTCGCTCGGGCGGGACAGCAGACTGGGTACGAGGCGAAGTAGCGGTTGAAGGTCACACCCGCACGTCCGATGAAGCGCTGCGTCTTCGGGAGCGGCCTCATGTCATCGTGGCGCTGGTCGTCGGTCATGATCACGACGACGTTGGGCCGGTTACCCGCCTGGCCCGAGCCTGCGTCCTGGGCCGAGATGCCGCCGGTGGGTATAAGGAGCACCGCCGCGAGCGTCAGCACGGCGGCGCGCTTCATCGAGCCAACCTCCGGAAGACGGCGACCGAGCCAAGGTAGGTGTCCTCGGAGGCGACGTAGACGTTGCGCCCGTCGGGGCTCACGGTCACGGCCACGGCGACGGTGAGCCCGCGCCCCTCCGGGCAGCCAAACCCGCCGGCGCGAATGAAGCACGCGAACCTGCCCGGGAGCTGGGTGAGGCGGCCGCTCACTTGGGTGCGGCTGATCGCGCTCAGCATGTTCACCTTCGAGGAGACCGCGTAGAGGTTGCGTCCGTCGGGGCTCAGGGCGATGCCCCAGACCTCGTCGAGACCGCGGCCGGCCATGCACCGGCCCCCGCCGCCCGACTGGCTGATGCAGCCGCTGCGGCTCAGGTTCTGCGAGAGCACGCCGCTGGTGCGGTCACGGCGGAGGATCGCCACGGCATCGCCGATCGCGGACGCGGTGTAGACGTGACGGCCGTCAGGGCTGATCGCGAGGTCCACCGGCCCCGAGAGCGCCTTGCCCACGGCGCAGCCCTCGGCGCCGCCTCCCTGTGCAATGCAGCCGTCGGCGCCGTCGGCCTGCGAGAGACCGTCGAGGCTCGCTCTCAGCACGACGACTGCGTTGCTCCGCATTCCCGCCACGAGCACATGCCTACTGTCGGGCGTGACCGCGACCTCCTCGGGCGAAGCCAGCCCCCGGGCCACCGCGCAGCCCGAGCCGCCCGCGTGGCTGATACAGCCCGCGGTGCCCCCTGCCTGGGTGAGGCTGCCGTCGGCGGCCCGTGTGAAAATCGCCACCGCGCTCGGGAAGCGCCGCCCCGCCACGTACACCCGCTGGCCGTTGGGGCTTACGACGACGCTGGTCGGCTCGTTCATGGCTCGCACGAGCGTGCAGCCGCCGCCCGGGCGCTGGCTGAAGCAGCCCGCCCCGCCGGCCAGCTGGCGGAGCGCGCCGGTGCGCCGGTTGCGAGCGAAGACGCTGAGCGCGTCGCTGCCGGCGGCTACGACGTACAGGTTCGCGCCGCCGGGGCTCATCGCGAGCGCGGACGGGCCGCCGAGCGCACGCGCGGCCCGGCAGAGCCGCGGCCGACTCTGGCGCGTGTGCCGTATGCAGCCACGGCGGCCGGGCAGCTGTGTGAGGTGCCCGGTGCGGCGGTTGCGCGCGAAGATCGCGATGGCGTGGCTGCCGTACGAGGCGACGTACATGTAGCGGCCGTCCGGACTCACGACGACGTCCTCGGGGCTCGTGACGAAACGCCCCGTCGCGCAGCGGTTGAAGCCCTTGCGATGGATGCAGCCGGCCTCGCCGCGCGGCTGGACGAGCCGGCCGACCGGCGCCGACGCCGTGGCGGTCGGCCGGTCCGCCGAGGCGAGCGAAATGAGGCCGAGGAGGACCAGCAGCGCCAGGGTCAGCGTCGCGAGAGTGCCGCGCATGTGCGGGGCGCATCGCATCGGCGAAGTCCTAGGGCAACGCTAACCGCTCAGCGCGTCTGCCGCCAGTCCCTTCTCCCCCGGGCCCGGACGCCTCGGCCACCCCACCGCTACCCTTGCACGCCGGGCGCCCGTAGCTCAGCTGGATAGAGCGTCGGTCTACGGAACCGAAGGTCTCAGGTTCGAATCCTGACGGGCGCGCTCCAAGAAAGGCCCGCTTCAGCGGGGTCTCGGCTAGCGACTAACCGCCGAAGCAGGCGTCAAAGAAGTTTCCGCGCGTGATCCCGGCCGCAATGGGCGAACGGTTGGGCAGTCCCTGGTCCGGGCTTTCGATGATGGCTGCGCACGCGTTCGCACATTGGTGCCCGGCTGCTCGGGGAAGGTGGTGCCGGGGACCCCTCGATCGGCAGCGGCCGGGGTAGCGGCGACGGCGAGCGCCGCGACTGCAAGAGCGGCGCTGATGCGCTTCATGGCGGGCTCCTTCAGTTCGGATCGTGCATTCGTTCCGGCAATCGCCGGGATGCGCCTATCCGTCCGCGGTATCCACTGTTCGAAGCGGGATACTCGGCGCGCGATGTCGCAGGAGAACGTCGAGCTCGTGCGCAGGTTCGGGCTCTCCGAACCCGACGACGGGTCGGACGCCCATCCCGACATCGTCTGGAACCCGGTGGACGAGGAGGCCTCGCAAGGGCACGATGCGGTTCGGGCG
>JBKPSR010000087.1:0-43154 GCA_046735115.1 Actinomycetota bacterium | reverse complement strand
GTTGTCGGCCGGTCCCGGTGGGCACGGCTGCGCCGCGCCGCGGCCCGCGACCTGCGCGACGCGCTGCTCGCCCGCCCCGCGTGGCCGGCGATCGCGATCGCGTCGGCTCTGGTCGTTGCAGGCCACGCGGCCACGTTCCTGATCGCCGCGCGCAGTGCGGGGGTGACCGCACCGCCGTCCCAGATGCTGCCGCTGGCGCTGCTCGTGATGCTGGCCGCGGCGATGCCCAACGTGGGCGGCTGGGGGCCGCGCGAGGGCGTCACGGCCTGGACGTTCGCCGCCGCCGGGCTCGGCCCGTCACTCGGGGTCGCCACAGCGGTCGTGTACGGCGTGTTGGTGTTCGTCGCCAGCCTGCCGGGCGCCGCCGTCCTCGTGGCGGCGGAGCTCAAGGTCCCTGTGCAACTGCGCGGAGTCCCGGATGTCTGAGCGCCCGTACACCCTGCTGAGCTGCAGCGTGTCTCTCGACGGCTACCTGGGCGACCATACGCCCCGCCTCGCGCTGTCCAACGAGGCCGACTTCGACAGGGTCGACGAGGTGCGCGCCTCGTGCGACGCGATCATGGTCGGCGCGGTCACGGTACGCACGGACAACCCGCGGCTGCTCGTGCGCTCGGACGCCCGGCGCGAGGAGCGCACCGCGCGCGGGCTCCCATCGTCTCCGACGAAGATCACCGTGACGAACCGGGGTGACCTCGACGCGCGCTCAAACTTCTTCACCGCCGGCGAGGCCGAGAAGCTCGTCTACACCCCTCGCGCGCGGGTGGCCGACGCCCGCGCACGGCTCGGGCGGGCGGCGACGATCGTGGACGGCGGCCGGCGCGTGCGCATGCGCCGGCTCACCGAGGACCTCGGTGACCGCGGCGTGGAGCGCCTCATGGTCGAGGGCGGGGGGATCGTGCACACGCAGTTCCTGGCCGACGACCTCGTCGACGAGCTGCATCTCGTGGTTGCGCCCTTCTTCGTCGGCGACTCGAGCGCCCCGCGCTTCGTGAGCGACGGGCGCTTCCCGTGGAACGCGGACCGGCGCGCGACGCTCGCCGAGGTGCGCCAGATCGGCGACGTCGTGCTGCTGCGCTATGCGCTCTCGCCTCGGTTCCGGGACGAATGACCAAGACACGAGCGAGTCAGACGGGTCCTGTCACCGGGCTGGTCGCCCAGGTGGTGCTGCTGACCGTCCTCGCGGGAAGCGCTGGGCTCGGCGTGGCGGGTTGGACCGTCGGCATCGCCTGCGCGGTGATCATGGCGACGGGGCTGGCACGCGGGCTCGTGCGCCATCCCGGTGACCGGCTGGGGCCGGCGTCCTGGGTGACGATCGCCCGGGCCACGCTCGTCGTCGGCGTCGCCGCGCTGGCCGCGGACTCCTTCAACCACGACATCGCGGTCGCGCTGCTCGTGACGCTCGCGGGGGTTGCGCTCGTGCTGGACCTGGTCGATGGATGGGTGGCGCGGCGCACCGGGATGGCGACCGAGCTGGGGGCGCGCTTCGACGGCGAGGTCGACGCGTTCCTGATCCTCGCCCTGAGCGTCTACGTCGCCCCCGAGTGCGGCACGTGGGTGCTCGCGATCGGGGCCGCGCGCTACCTGTTCCTCGCCGGCGAGTGGCTGCTCCCGTGGATGCGCGCGCCTCTGCCACCGCGCCGCTGGCGCAAGCTCGTCGCGGCGGCGCAGGGAGTCGTGCTGACGGTCGCGGCCGCCGGGATCCTGCCCCTGGCGCTCACGCAAACCCTCCTCCTCGCCGCGCTCGCGCTGCTCGCGGTGTCGATGGGCGAGTGCATGTTGTGGCTATGGCGGCGCCGGAACGCCGCCCCGCGCGGGCAACTGCGCACCGGCATCGCGGTGGCGGTCACTGTGCTCGCCCTGCTGCTCGTCTGGGCGGCCCTCGTCGCGCCGAACCAGCCTAAAGACCTCAACCTCGGCGGGTTCGCACGGCTCCCGCTCGAGCTCCTCGTCGTCGTTGCCGTGGCCGCCCTGCTGCCCGTCACCCCGCGCCGCGCACTTGTCGTGGTCCTCGGAGCGGTCCTGAGCCTGCTGGTGCTCGTGAAGATCCTCGACATCGGGTTCTTCACGGCGTTCGACCGGCCTTTCAGGCCCCTCGACGACACGAGCTACCTGGGGATCGGCATCGAGACGCTGGGCGAGGCGATCGGCACGTCGGCCGCGAACCTCGTCGTCGCGGCCGCGGCCGTGCTCATCCTCGCGATCCTGTCCATCCCGGTCCTGGCGCTGCTGCGCGTGACGCGGGTCGCGGCCGGCCACCGCGCGTGGGCACTCCAAGCGGCGGCGTTGCTCGGCGTGCTCTGGGTGGCTCTCCGCGTCATCGGCGCGCCGGTGGCCTCCTCGAGCGCTGCCGCTCTGGCGGTCGACGAGGTGCAGGGTGTGCGCGCCGCCCTCGCGAGTCGCGCGGCATTCACCCGCGAGATAGCGCACGACCGTTTCGGCGCCGCCCCCGGCGACCAGCTGCTCACGGGCCTGCGGGGCAAGGACGTCCTGGTCGTGTTCGTCGAGAGCTACGGGAGGGTCGCCGTACAGGGCTCGTCATTGTCGCCTCGCGTCGACGCCGTGCTCGAGCGCGGCGCCGCGCAGCTGCGCGCCGCCGGCTTCTCCTCCCGCAGCGCCTTCCTCACGTCGCCGACCTTCGGCGGCCTGAGCTGGCTCGCGCATTCCACCCTGCAGTCGGGGGTCACGGTCAACGGCCAGTGGCGCTACGACCAGGTCGTCGAAAAGGGCCGCGTCACCCTGACCCGGGCGTTCAAGCGCGCCGGGTGGCGGGCGGTCGGCGCGATGCCGGGAAACCGCCGGGCGTGGCCAGAGGGCTCGACCTTCTACCACTACGACGCGGTCTACGACCGCCGCAACTTCGGCTACCGCGGCCCGAGCTTCGGCCTGCCTCCCATGCCCGACCAGTACACCCTTCTGGCGCTCCAACGTCGCGAGCTCGCGAAGCCCCACCGGCCCCCGCTGTTCGCCGAGGTCGACCTCATCTCGAGCCACGCGCCGTGGACGCGTATCCCGCAGCTCATCGCATGGGACGACGTCGGCCACGGCTCGATCTTCGACCGCCTCCCCGCGGAGGAGTCCACGCAGGCGGCGCTGTTCGGCGACGCCGAGCGGGCCCGATCCGCATACGGGCACTCGATCGAGTACTCGCTGCGCACCGTCTTCTCGTTCGTGCGCCGCTACGGCGACGACAACCTCGTGCTGGTCGTGCTCGGCGACCATCAGCCCGCGACGCTCGTGACCGGCCATGACGACCCCAGCCACGACGTGCCGATCTCGGTCATCGCGCACGACCCCAAGGTGATGCACCGGATCGCCGGATGGAATTGGCAGGACGGCATGTTGCCCAGCCCGCGGGCCCCGGTCTGGCCGATGGCCGCCTTCCGGGACCGCTTCCTCACCGCCTTCGGCTCGTCGCCGTGAGGCAGGCCGACCGCCCAGCGTTCGATCGGGCGCTGCACGGCGCGCGAGTGTCGGCGTACGCTCCCGGGGAGTTCGTCGGGCAGGAGAGCTTCATGACCGCCGGCGAGATACGAGCGCTGGCGGTGGAGGCCGGCATCGGCCCCGGGGTCACGGTGCTGGACCTGTGCTGCGGCATCGCCGGGCCCGGGCGTTTCCTGACGCGGGAGCTGGGCTGCGCCTACCTGGGCGTGGACGTCAGCGCGGGCGCCCTGGCCATCGCCCGCGAGCGCGCTAGCGACCTGACGTGCCGCTTCGCGACCGCGGAGGTCCCGCCCCTCCCATCGGGCTCGTTCGACGTCGTGCTCCTGCTCGAGACGATGCTGGCATTCGAGGACAAGGACGCGCTGGTGCGAGAGATCGCCGCGGCACTCCGGCCCGGCGGGCGCGTGGCCTTCACGCTCGAGGAGGGGCCGCCGCTGACGGCGGCCGAGCGGGCGGCGATGCCCGACGCCGACACGGTCTGGCCCATCACCCGCGACGCGCTGACCGCCTCCCTTGAGCGGGCCGGGCTTGCCATCACGTGGCAGGAGGACCACAGCCACGCGCACCGCGCGACGGCACAGGCGTTGGCGGACGCATTCGCCGCGGACGCCGAGAACATCGCCGCGCATATCGGCCGCCGGGCGCTGGACGAGCTGCTCGCCGCCCACCGCCTGTGGATCGAATGGCTGGACGAGGCCCGGGTCCGGAAACGCGCGCTGGTGGCGGAGCGCGCCCAGCACTCGGCAGGGCCGAACGTCAACTGCGGCATGGTGCCGCAGTCGGGATGACTTCCGGCGGGATGACGCCATCAAGCAGTCGTAGCGCCGAGCAGCTCACGGAGGCGGTCGAGGAACGCCGCCTGCGCGGGATTGATCCTCCGGCGCGCTTCAGCCAGGGGGAACCACGCGGCGCGGTCGACCTCCGGAAACTCGCGCCTGACGCCCGAGCGAGGTGGCCACTCGAGCGTGAACGTGTTGCTCCGCACGGTGGTTGGATCGAGGTCCCCCTCGAGCGCCCAGGCGCGCACGAGCTTGCCGCCGGCCTGGCGGGTCTCGCCGAGGTCACTCGGCGTGACGGTCGGGGGCGCGCTGCCGAGCTCCTCCTCGAACTCGCGCAGTGCGCAGGCGAGCGGCTCCTCGCCGTCCTCGTATTGGCCCTTCGGGATCGACCAGACCCCCAGGTCCTTCCTCTCCCAGAACGGCCCGCCGGGGTGAACGAGCAGCACCTCGGGAGCTCCGCTCCGCTCTCGGTACAGCAAGATCCCGGCGCTCCGCTTGGGCACTCACTTGGAACCTACCGTGGGTCGTGGCGGAGGGCCCCGTCCGCCTTCAGCGCGCGGCCTTCGCCCACTCTTCCTTGTGGACCCGCTTCGCCTCTTGATAATCCTCGAGGGCCTGCGGCGAGTCGACGTCGCCGAGCGTCGGGTGCCAGGGCACGAGCTCGCGGGCAGCCTCGATGCCGAAGCGCTTGAAGAGGACCGCTCCGAGTGACTTGATCTTCATCTCGCCGAAGCCCGGCAGCGCGGCGATGTTCGCGCGCAGCTCGTCCGAGCTGGTGGCGTCGGTCCACACGCGCGCGGCGTCCCCGCCGTAGCGGTCCCTCACGTGAACGGCCAGCTCGTGCACTCGCTTCGCCATCGAGCGCGGGTAGCGGTGGATCACCGGCTTGGCGAAGAACACCGGCTCGAGGTCGGCGGCCGCCAGCGTCGCGGCGTCGATCGCGCCGAGGCGCTCCTTGAGGGCCAGGGGCCCCTCGAATGCCTTCATCACCGTGACCCGCTGGTCGAGCTCGAAGCCCACCAGCAGGGCCATCGGGTCAGAGGCGATCAGCGCGTTCGCCTCGTCGGACTGCGTGAAGTACAGGCGGTCGGGCACGGCATCCGATCGTACGGCACGGCGACGGCCGCTCACGCGCCGCGCTGCGCGAACCGTGCACGCCAGTCGGGCGGCTCCTCGCTGCCGTCCGTCACCCAGTACTCGACAGCCTCCTCGATGAGCCCGTCGCGCACAGTGAAGAAGGAGGCGGCGTGGAAGCGTGTACCCGACTGGTCGACCCGGATGCGCGAGACCGCGCCGCCCGGGATCTCCGCGACATCGACGATCGTGATCTGCCAGCCCTCCGGATAGGCGCGGTTCATCGCGATGAAGTTGTCCGCGCCCTCGAAGCGCTCGTCGGAGTGCGGCCAGCGGCAGATCATGCCGTCGGCGAGAAGCGACCGGGCGCCCTCCCAGTCGCGCGCCTGGATCCGCTCCCACAGTGACCGCACGGTGCCGGCAGCCGTGACGGGCATCAGCGCGCGGCGCGGACGCGGGCCGGCGCCGCGGCCTCGAGCATCTCGGCGAGCTGCGCCTCGGGCAGCCCCAGCGGCAATACCAGCTCGACAGCGTCGGCGCCGGCCTCGAGCCAGTGACGGACGGTCGCGGGCGCGTCGTCGTACGTCGCCATCAGTGTGACCTCGCGTGCCAGCCGTTCGGCGTCCCCAGGCAGTTGCGGCGGCCCGTCGCCGCCGTTGGCCGCGAGCAGCGCGTCGATTTCGCTTGCGAAGCCGAAGTGGTCGCGCAGGATCCGCGGATACAGCGGGCCCATGCGGGTCAGGTACGCGAGCAGCCAGCCGGCGGCGATCCGCCTGGCTGTCTCCTCGTGTTCGGCGATCGCGAGCGGGACGCTCGGCGAGACGACCGTCGCGCTCGAACCGGCGCCCGCGGCCTCACCCTCGGCGAGCAGCGCCCGGCCGTCGGGCAGTTTCGAGCGCGCCCAGAGAAACGGCAGCCACTGGTCCGCGAGCTCACCGGCGAGGCGAATCGAGGGTGGCGCGAGCGCGGCGAGCAGGATCGGGATGCGCCCGTCCGGTGGAGAGCCGAGCCGCAACGCCCTGACGTCCTCTCGGTCGAGCGGAAGCCGACCACCCTCGAGCAGTGCCCTGACGGCGACGATCGTCTCGCGCATCCGTGCGACCGGTCGGTGCCACTCGAGCCCATGCAGACCCTCCACGAGTGGCGGGCTGCTCGCCCCGAGGCCAAGCGCGAAACGGCCGCCGGACGCCCGCTGCAGGCTGGCCGCCGCCATCGCGATCGCCCCCGGGGTGCGGGTCCAAACGGACAGCACCGCAGTGGCGAGCCCTATGCGCGAGGTGACGCCGGCGATCCGCGCGAGGAGGACGACCGCATCGTGCGTCCACCCCTCGGCCGCGCCGAACCTCGCGAAGCCGAGCTCCTCGGCTCGGGAGGCGAGCCGGATGCTCGCCTCCTCATCGGTCTGGAACGGCGTGATACCGGCGCCGACGGGCGGGTTCTCCGGCTGCGGCACTCGCCGAACCTATCGCGACTTCGGCTTCCACAGGTCCCACATGAAGCGGCCTTCATATTCGGGCCGCCGCAGTCCGAGCGGGTGCCATCCTGGAGAGTGCCTTGGTTGCAGGAGTCGACATTCTGCGTGTGCGCGTTCGTGACGCTCCAGGGCGAGGAGTACGGCGACGAGGGGCTCGAGGGGCAGATCTCCGACCACGTGGCCAAGCGGATCGGCAGGTTCGCGCGGCCGAGGCGGGTGATCTGGGCGGACGACCTGCCCAAGACCCGCTCCGGAAAGATCATGCGGCGGCTGCTGCGCGACATCGCCGAGGGACGCGAGCTCGGCGACGTCACGACCCTCCGCGATCGGGCGTGATGGAGCGGCTCGAGCAGCTGGTGCGGGAACGCCGGGGTCAGGAGGACGGCGAGTAACGCGTGAAGCTGCCGGCCGCCAGCCGCGGTGGGTCCGCGAAGGCCCTCATCCGCGTGGCGGGCCGACCCACGGCATTGAAGGGGTGAATCCGGGCGGCATGGTGACTTAACCGCGTTATGCGCGGTCAGATTGCGGAGGACCCCGGCGATAGGGCGGTTGCGGATCTCGCTCGCCGCCAGCACGGCGTGGTCACGCGCGCTCAGCTCGTCGCGCTTGGCTTAGGTGAAGACGCGATCCAGTGGCGATTGAAGAAGCGGAGGCTGCACGCCGTTCACCGTGGTGTGTACGCGGTTGGGCATTTGGCGGCTCACGCGTAGCGGTCGGTTTCTGGCGGCGACGCTTGCTTGCGGTGAGGGTGCGGCGCTCAGCCGCATCACCTCGAGGCGCCTTTCCCGCCAACCAGGCGCGGTCGCGCAGCAGCTGCGAAGGCTGCTCAAGCAGGCGGCTGCAGCGCCCGCTGAGCGCCGTCGTCGCTCTCACCTGGAAATTTGACGGCGCGTCAGCGAGAATCGCCCGGCAGGGGCGGCTGGCACACCGGGGGGCGCTGGAAAGGACTTGCCTTGGCCTCCCGACAGGTTTTGCCCGACCTCCAGTTCGAGCCTCCAGGACCCGGTTCCTGGGCGATCGACGCCGTCCACTTCCCCCGCCCGGTGACGCGCTACTGGATGGAGGTGCACCCCGAGCCGTTCAAGCGCGGCTTCAGCGACTTCACGCGCTTCTACGGAATGCTCTTCGAAGGGATGCAGTACGTGTACGTCAACGGCTTCGCGTACAGCAACATGCGGCCGGTTGCGGAGGAGGAGATCCCCCAGCGTATCGAGCGCGCGGGGGAGGTCTTCGAGCGGAAGCTGTGGCGCGACCAGCTGCGCGACTGGGACGAGACCTTCAAGCCGGCCTCGATCAAAGCGCATCGCGAGCTGCAATCGGTGGATCCCGACTCGCTCGACGACGCCGAGCTGGTCGCCTACCTCACCCGCTGCCGTGACCACCACGCGGAGATGATCTTCCAGCACATGCGCTTCACGGGCGCGGCGATGCTCCCGGTCGGCGATCTGTTGGCGAACGTGGGCGACTGGACCGACGTACCGCCGGCCGAGCTGCTCTCGATGATGCGCGGGTCGGCGCCGGTGTCCGCGGGCGCGTCCGGCGAGCTCGAACAGCTGATCGCCGCGCTGAAGGAAGACTGGGATGCGCGCGACATGCTCCACTCCGACGACGACCCCGCGGAGGTGCTCGACCGCCTGCGCGCGCGGGACGGGGAGACCGGTGACGCGGTGTCCGCCTATCTCGACCTCGTCGGCTGCCGCCTACTCGACGGCTTCGACATCTCCGGGCGCTACGCGCTCGAGTTGCCGGACGCCCTGATCCGGGCGATCCGCGCCGCCGTCGACAGGGACCCGGACACGCCGGAGGGCGAGGAGCGCGTCGCCGAGATCCGCGGCAAGGTGCCCGCCGAGCGCCAGGAGCAGTTCGACGAGCTCGTCGAGGAGGCCCGGCTCATGTACAGGATCCGGGACGAGCGCGGCGTCTTCAGCGACATCTGGGCCTCCGGCATCATGCGCCGAGCGGTGCTCGGCGGCGGTCGCCGGCTCGCCGCCCAAGGCCGGGTCCACGACGCCGAGCACTTCATCGACGCCGGCTTCGGCGAGATGCGCGCGCTGCTGTCGGGCGAGAACGGCCCCTCCGCCGACGAGCTGGCGGAGCGCTTTGGGCACCGCAGCGCGCTCAGCGCGAAGGACGCCCCGCCGACCCTCGGCCCGCCGCCATCGCCTCCGCCCGACCCGTCCAGCCTGCCCCCGGGTGCCGCGCGAGTCATGCGTGCGATCGGCATTGCGATCGGCGCGTTGTTCGGCAGCTCCGAGGAGGAGCACGAGGAGCACCTCCTGCGCGGGCTCGCGGCCAGCGGCGGTGTGTACGAGGGGCCGGCGCGCCGCGTCTCGGGTCCGTCGGAGTTCGACCGGATCGTCGAGGGAGACGTGCTCGTGACCGAGTCGACGACGGAGGCCTTCAACATCCTCCTGCCTCTCCTCGGAGCGATCGTGACCGACAGCGGCGGCCTGCTCTCGCACTCCGCGATCGTCGCCCGGGAGTACGGCATCCCCGGCGTGGTCGGCACGCGCGAGGGGACCGATCGGATCGCCGACGGCGCGATCGTGCGCGTGGACGGCGACGCCGGCGAGGTCACGGTGCACGCGTGAAGACGGTCGTCCCACTCGCGAAGGCGCGCGACGACTCCGTGTTCGGCTCCAAGGCGGTGGGGCTCGGCGAGGCCGCGCGGGGCGGCCTGCCGCTCCCGCCCGGCGTCGCGCTCTCCGGCGAGATCGTCGAGGCCGTGGCGTCCGGGGAGGAGCGGGCAATCAGGAAGGTCGAGAAGTCGGTCCGGCCGCTCCAGGGCCCGCTAGCCGTCCGTTCGTCCGCCGTCGACGAGGACGGCGCCGAGGCGAGCTTCGCGGGGCAGCACCTCACGCTCTTGAACGTCCTCTCCGCGGAGGGCATCAGCGATGCGCTGAGGGAGATCTGGTGGTCGGCGAACTCGGACTCGGCGATCACCTACCGGCAGCGCGTCGGCCTGTTCAACCGCCCGAGCGTAGGCGTGGTGGTCCAGGCGCTCCTCGACCCGGAGACCGCGGGGGTTATGTTCACCCAAAACCCGGTCACGGGGGCGGACGAGCGGATGATCGAGGCGAGCTGGGGGCTGGGCGAGGCGGTGGTCGCCGGCCTCGTGATCCCCGACAACTACCGCGTCGACCGCTCCGGTGAGGTGCTCGAGCGACGGCCAGGCGTCAAGAAGATCGCCATCCGCACGCTTCCCGACGGCGGCACGATCGAGGAGCAGGTGCCGAGCGAGCTGGTCGAGCAACCCTGTCTCGATGACGGCCACCTGGAGCAGCTGAACCGCCTCGCGGGCAAGTGCGAGGAGGTCTACGGCCGCGCGCGGGACATCGAGTGGGCGTTCGCCGGCGGGGAGCTCTACCTGCTCCAGTGCCGGGCGGTCACACGAGCAGGGCCCTGACGACCGTCCGTATGCCCGGCGCCCCCGTAGAGGTCCTGCAGCGCGTCCCGCTCTTCGCGGACCTGAACAAGCGCGAGGTCGGGCAGATCGCCCGCCTCTTCAAGCAGCGCAGTTTCGCGGAGGGCGAGACGGTCGCCAAGGAGGGCTCCGGCGGAGCGGCGTTCTTCCTGATCGACTCGGGAGAGGCCGCGGTCTCGATCCACGGCAGGCAGCGTCGGACGCTGGGACCGGGCGACTACTTCGGCGAGATCGCGCTGATCGACGAGGGTGCACGCTCGGCCACTGTCACGGCGTCGAGCGAGCTCGTCTGCTGGGGGCTCACCTATTGGGACTTCCGCCCGCTCGTCCAGGGGAATGCCGCGCTCGGCTGGAAGCTGCTGCAGTCGCTGGCGAAGAAGCTGCGAAGCGCCGAGCAGGGGGACGACGACTAGGTCGGTACCGTGACTGCCGTGGCCGAGTACGTCCATGGCTACGCGACGCCCGAGCAGGAGCGCTTGGTCGTGCAGGCGGAGCACTGGCGGCACGACCTGATCGCGGACGGAACGGCGCTCCCGCCCGGTACGCGCCTGCTCGAGATCGGCTGTGGCGTGGGCGCCGTGCTCGCCGTGCTCGGCCAGGAGTTCCCTGGCATCGACCTGACCGGGGTCGACATCGAGCAGAGGCAGCTCGACTTCGCGCGCACGCATTTGGTGGAGGCGGGCGTCGAGGCGAGGCTGCTGCAGGCCGACGCGCTGGCGCTCCCCTTCGACGACGACTCGTTCGACCACGTCTGGATGATGTGGTTCCTGGAGCACCTCGCGGATCCGGTGGCGGCCCTTCGTGAGGCGCGCCGCGTCCTCGCGCCGGACGGTGCGATCACGGCGATCGAGGTCGACTACTCGACTTGCCATGCCGATCCGCCGACCGACGACATCGAGGCGCTCTTCTCGACCATGGTCCGCGGGATGGACGCCGCCGGAAGGAGCGACGCCGGCACCCACCTGCCGCGCTGGCTGGCCGAGGCCGGCTTCGGCGAGGTCGACCCGGGCGAGCGCCCCGTGTGGTGGCAGGGCGCCGAGCTAGAGCGTCAGGCGAACTACGCCGCCGACGTCATGGAAAGCGCGCTGACGGCGATGGCCGAGCTTCCCGGTGCGCCTACCGAGGACCAGCTGCGCCGCGGCCTGGCCGACGTGCGCGCGTTGGCAGGCCGGCCGGGCGCGGGACTCGGCTGGACGATCCACAAGTCCCGCGCGGGCCGCTGAGCATCGTCGAGCCTCAGGCCTCGGCGCCGGCCAGCTCGAGCTTCGCGTGCGCCGCCTCGCTCGCCGGCTTGGCCGGCTTGAGGACGGTCAGCGCGACGCCGACCGCCGCCACGACGAGCAGCGCCGCGATCGCGAAGGCCAGCCGGTAGCCCTGGGTGAGGGCGGACGCGGTCGAGACGCCGTCGGCCGCCAGGTGCTCGGTGCGGGTCGTGGACAGCGTCGCCAGCACGGCCAGTCCCAGCGCGCCGCCGACCTGGACGGTCGTGTTCACAAGGCCGGATGCGAGCCCGGCGTCGCTCGGCGTGGCGCCCGACATCGCGATCGTCATCAGGGCCGGGAAGGTGAGGCCCGCGCCCGCGCCGATCAGCACCATCGTCGGCAGGATGTCCACGACGTAGGTGCCCTCGACCGGGACACGCGCGAACAGGCCGAGGCCGGCTGCGATCAGCGCCAGTCCCGGGATCACAACGTTGCGCGGGCCGAAGCGAGTGATAAGCGGCTCCGAGTAGCGCACCGACAGCGTCCCCATCACCAGAGTCACGGGCAGCACGGCCAGGCCGAGTTCGAGGGCGTCGTAGCCCAGCACGCGCTCCATGTAGAGCGAGCCGAGGAAGAACATGCCGAACATCCCGGCGACGCTCAGCACCTGGATCAGGTTGGCGCCGCTGACGTTGCGGGAGCGAAAGATGCGCAGCGGGACGAGCGGGTTCGACGCCGTTGCCTGGCGCACCAGGAAGGCGCCCGCGAGCAGCAGGGCGAGGCTGCCGAGGACGAGCGTCCGGCCGGCGCCCCAGCCCTGCTCGGCCGCCGGCTTCACGATCGTGTAGACGCCGAGCATCAGCGCCGCGGTGATCAGCGCGCCGCCGAGGACGTCGGCGCCCCGCCCGCTCTCCGCGTTCCGCTCGGGCGCGAGCAGCCGGAGCGCGAAGGCAGCCGTCGCCAGACCGATCGGCACGTTGACGAAGAAGATCCAGTGCCAGTTGATCGCCTCGGTGAGGACGCCGCCGGCCACGAGGCCCACGGAGCCACCCGCCGATGCCACGAACGCGTAGACGCCGATCGCCTTGGCCTGCTCGCGCGGCTCGGGGAACATCGTCACGATCATTCCGAGCACGACCGCCGAGGTCATCGCGCCGCCGACGCCCTGCACGAAGCGGGCGCCGATCAGGACCTCCTGCGTGGGGGCGAGACCGCAGACGAGCGACGCGGCGGTGAAGACTCCGAGGCCCGCGAGGAACACCCCGCGCCGGGACGTGAGGTCCCCGACCCGGCCGGCCAGCAGCAGCAGACCGCCGAACGCGATGAGGTAGGCGTTCACGACCCACGCCAGGCTCGACTGCGAGAAGCCGAGGTCGTCCTGGATGTCGGGCAGCGCGACGTTCACGATCGTCGCGTCGAGGACGATCATCAGCACCCCGAGGCAGAGGACGATCAGTGCAAGCCAACGTGAGCGTTCGGTCTGTGAATACGCGTTCATGCCCTCTTAGACCTGAACGCGACGCCAAGCTCATCGCCCGCGCTCTGTGAGCCTGCTCTCACAACGTCACAATGGCTGGGTGGACACCGACGGATGGGCCACTCTCTTCCAGGCCGCCTTCAGGGACTCCCGCAACGCGATGTTTCTGTTGGACGACGCCCGGCACGTCGTCGACGTCAACGGCGCATTCCTGAGCCTGCTGGGCCACCGCCGGGCGGACCTCGTGGATCTCCCCGCCCACGATCTGGTTGTGGGCGGGCCGCTGATGACGCCCGAGCAGTGGTCGGCCGCGCTCGCCCGACAACGCTTCGCCGGTGAGGCCGAGATGGTGCGGGCGGACGGGGCGACGGTGGTTGTCCAGTGGGGCGCGTCGACCGAGCGCGTCACAGGACGCAGGCTCGTCCTCCTGGTCGCGCTGAGCGTCTCGGGTCGCGGGCGCGGCATCCGGCCCGCTGAAGCGTCCGAGCCAACAGGTTCCCTATCGCCGCGAGAGCGGGAGATCGTCCGGCTGGTGGCGCTTGGTGGCACGGGGCCGGAGATCGCGGACCAGCTTCAGATCAGCCACAACACCGTGCGCACCCACCTCCGTAACTCGATGATCAGGCTGGGTGCCCGGTCCCGCGCCCACCTGGTCGCCATGGCGCTCGCGGAGGGGCACGCGCTGGCGGGCTAAATCACGCAACGGCGGTATGGACCGCGCCGGCCTCGGTTGCCACGGTCAGCTGGGTGACCGCGACCCGGCCGCCCCACGATCTCCCGAACCGCTCCCAGCGCACGCGCTTCGCGTTCGAGGTCGCGAGCCTCCGCGAAGCGGTGCCCGTGTCCACAAGGCTGCGCCGGCTTACCGGGAGCGAAGTGCGGGTGCGCCCCGCGCGCCTCCCCGGCCGGGGTTCGCTTCACTGGGAGATCCTCGTGACGAGGGGTCCCCTGGACGCGAGCGGGATCCTCGCGGCGGAGGAGGAGATGCGGCGGTTCGCCTCGGAGGCCCCCGGAGTCAAGTTCACCGGCTGGCTGTGCCTGTCGGATTCGGTTGAGCCGGCGGCTGATGCGCACCCCGCTGCGTCGGCGCACGAGTCGGAGCGCGTCCTGATCGTGGACGACTCCGCACCCTTCCGCCGTACCGCCCGCGAACTGCTCGAGTGCCGGGGCTACCGCGTCGTCGGGGAGGCGGACAACGTTTCGGCCGGCCTCGAGGCCGTCGAGCGGCTCAGGCCGGATGCCGTGCTGCTCGACGTCCGGCTGCCCGACGGGTCCGGTCTCGATCTGTGCGAGCTACTCACGCAGGAGCAGGACGGGCCCGCGGTGCTGATCGTTTCGAGCGACGACGCCGTCGACCGCGCGCTCGCCAAGGCGCACGGTGCGCGCGACTTCGTGTTGAAGGCGCACCTCGCAAGCGTGGACCTCCGTGCGGCCTGGGCCCCGGGGTGAGCCGCTAGCGAAGCAAGCCGCCCGAGCTAAGGGGGGCCGCTCAGCACGGTCAATGCCTGCTCCCGCGTCGCGTACTCCTCCATCGCAAGGGCAGTCCCGTCGCGCACGGTCCAGACCTGGCAGAAGCGGCTGTCGAGCTGCAGGCCGCTCGCCCGGCCACGGCCGTGGCCGCGTACGACGGCGACCACCCGGTCGGCGATTTCGGCCGGGTCCTCGAGCTCGAGCCGCAGGCTCTCGAAGGTGGCGAGCCAGTCCTCGACGTAGTGGCGGACCTGCTCGTGGCCGCGGTACACGCGCGCGACAGGGCTCGACTCGAGCGGCGTCCACTCGAAGTCGGGGTGCATGCCCGCGAGCATGCCGTCGATGTCACCTCGGTTCAGTGCCTCGACGATTCCGCGCACCAGCTCGACGCCCGTCTGCATGAGCGCCGGTAAGTATCGCGCCGCTGGGCGCTACACGAGCTCGGCGATCCTCGCGGCGGCGCGCGCGGCGCCGTCCGTCTCGACCGGCGCGTAGTCGACCTCGCGGCCGATCTCCTCGGCGATCGCGGCCGCGATCTCGCCTGGACCGTCGGTCTCGAAGTCCATCCGCCTGCCCGCGCCGTACCGGTTCAGGCGGTGGCAGACGTGGAAGTTCTGCTCGAAGTGGTGCCGGAGCGGGAAGTACAGGAACGGGCGCCGGTTGGCGGTCAGCTCCATCGAGGTCGTGAGGCCGCCCTGCACGATTGCGAGGTCGCATGCCGCGAAGTGCCTGTAGAGGTCGTGCACGTACGCGCGCAGCTCGAGGCCGTCCATCTGTGGAAGTGACGCCGGATCGATGCGCGGGCCCGCGATCACGATCACGCGCAGATCGGGCACGAGCCGGCGCGCCTCCGGCACCGCGGAGATCACGCGCCTGAGCAGCGCCTCGCCGACGCCCGAGCCGCCGACCGTGACGATGCAGACGCGCTCGCGCGGGCCGTAGCCAAGCTCCGCGCGCAGCCGCTCCCGGTCGTCGAACTCAGCCGGATCGAAGCCGCTGACATAGCCGGGGAACTCGAAGTGGTCCTCGGTCCAGTCGCGGATCATGGGCAGGTCGGGCCCGAAGCTGTCCGGCACCACGTCGTCAGGATTGCCGACGAACAGCGCGCGGTCGCGCACGCGCGGGAAGCGCGCGATGTGCTCGATCATCTCCGCGTTGTAGTCCGCTGTCAGGAAGGCCTCGCGATCAGCGCCGTCCGCCATCGGCAGCCAGCCGACGAAGTCCGTGAGCCAGACGTAGGCGGCCCGCTTGCGGTCCGGGTTCTCGTGCAGGTAGTAGTCGATCTCCCAGCCCTCGTCCGCGATCCAGAGGTCATAGTGCTTGTCGGTGACGAGGTCGTCGAAGACCATGTAGTTCGACAGCAGGATCTCGTCCATGCGGCGGATCGCCTGGAATGCATGCAGGTCGTGCTCAGCCGACTCGCTCTCGATGTGGTGCGACTCGTTCGCGAGCTGGGCGCTCGCGGGGTGGATCCGCTCGCCCTCTTCCGCCAGCACCCTCGTGACCGGATGCTGGGCGAGCCAGTCGATCTCCAGGTCCGGCACCAGCCGGCGCAGCTCCTTCGCGATCGCCACGTCGCGACGCGCGTGCCCAAGTCCGATCGGCGAGCAGACGTATAGCGCGCGCCTGCGGCGCGTGCGCCCGCGCACCCATGTGGAGGAGCGCGCGACGGACTCCTGCGTGGGCGGTTGCGTCCGCTCGACGAAGTCGCGCAGCAGCAGGTTGACCTTCACGGGGTCGCGCGCCAGCGGGATGTGGCCGGAGCCCTCGAGCGTCGCGAGCGCTCCTCCGGTGAGCTCGGCGAGCGCCGCGCCGACATCGTAGGGGCGGATGGCGTCCTCGCGGCCGTGAATGACGAGCACCGGGCAGCTGATCCGGTCCGTCACCTCGCGCACGCTCTGCTCGTCCTGGAAGCGCGGGGCGAGCTGCGTGGCGACCAGCGTCTCGGCATCGGTGTCGAGGCCCCAGCCGACGGCGTCCTCACGCTGCTTCGTGGAGTGCGGCTCGGTGAAGCACTGTGAGAAGAAGAACTCGAGGAAGTCCTCGTAGTTCTCGAGCCAGTAGTGGCGATTGAACCTCTGCCAGCCCTCGTAGCTCTCTAGCGGCTCGTCGAACATCTGGGCCGCTCGCGCTCGCGGCACCGCAGAGCCCAGCGGCAGCGCCGGCGCGATGAAGGCAAGCCCGTCGACGCGCTCGGGATGTGCAGCCGCGAGATGCAGCGAGCGCTCCGCCCCGCGGGACAGCGACACGACGACCGCGTGCTCGGTGCCCGTCGCGTCCATGACCGCCGCGGCGTCGTCGGCGAACTCCTCCTCCGCGTACGCCTCGGGCTCGGCGGGGCGATCGGACTTGCCGTTGCCGCGCCCGTCGAAGACGACTACGCGAAAGCGCCGGGCCAGGTAGGGGATCTGCATCTTCCAGAAGCGCGAGTGGATGATCGACCAGGTCGGCATGAGCAGGATCGTCGGCTCGCCCTCGCCGTAGACCTCGTAGAACGAGCGAACGCCGTCGCGCTCGACGTAGCCCTCGGTATCGGGATAGCGGGCGCGGGTCTGCTCGGCGGCAGCGGCCGCGCTATGGGTGATCGTCATCCGTCACGCTCCTTTTCGATCAGCCACGCGTCGATCCATTCGAGCAGCTCCGCGTGGCCCGACTCAATCCCCGAGAGGCGCTCGAGGATCATTCCCTCGTTGAACGTCACGACGAGCGCCACGAGCGCTTCCAGGGAGATCGGAAGGTCGTAGCGCTCCAGTGGCTCGGCGAACGCGTCGCGCAGGACGGCGCGCCACTCGCCGCTCACCTGCGCCACCCGCTCGCGCAGCTCCGGCTTGCTCCACGCCACCGCCTGGAGCTCGTACCAGATCCGCTGGTAGTCGCGGTCGGCGTCGAGGTAGTGCATCGCCGTCCGCCACTTCTCGATGAAGGGCGCGTCGCTCGCGTACATGCGGCGCTGGCGCTCGATCAGCCGCTCGGTGAAGCGCTCGAGGACGCGCACGAGCAGGTTCTCGATCGAACCGAAGTAGTAGTGGACGAGCCCGTGGTTCGCGGCCGCCTCCTCGGCCAGCCGCCGGGTCGTGATCCCGGCGTGGCCCGACTCCGCGAGCAGCCGCTCCGCCGCGTCGAGAAACCGGTCCTCGGTCTCCGCCCGTGTCGCCTTCGCCGTCGCCATCGCGGACAGTTTAGACGATTGACTTAGTCCTGTGACTAAATTTTCGCGTTCAGCTGGGTGAGCAGCGTCCGGAGCCTCTCCAGGTTCCGCGGGCCGAGCTCCTTCGCCCACTCGGACTCGATCTCTCGGACAGCGGCGCGGATGACCTCGCGGGTAGAGTCGCCGCGCTCGGTCAGGTAGACACGCGTAACGCGGCCGTCGTCCGGGTCGTCGCGGCGCTCGACGTACCCGAGGGCCTCCAGCTGGCCAAGGAGGTAGTTCATCGCCTGCTTCGACATGTTCGCCTCCGTGGCGAGTTCCACGGGGCGCTTTCCGTCCGGCCCCGGGTAGCGCAGGACCGGCAGGTGCGCCGGCCCGAGATCATCGAAGCCGTGCTCGTGCAGGCCCTCGATGATCCGCCGCTGGATAACCTCGAGCGGGATCCGGAGGAGCGCTCCGAGCAGCGGTGGAGGAGTTGTGTACTGGGTCATTTAGCGTAAAGCGACTTGACTCACTACGAGTTGCAGGTGTATCGTGTCCACAGTCAAGTCACTTTACCCACGGAGATCCAAAATGTCACGGAGCAAGGAAGCAATCGAGGTGGCCGGCATGACCATCCAGTTCCTGGTCGAGGGGGACGAGTCGAACGGATCCGTCTCCGTCTTCCGATGCGACCTGCCCGTCGGCGCCCGCCCAGCGCTTCCCCACAGCCACGACGGGTTCGAGGAGACCGTCTATGGCCTCAACGGGGTCACGACATGGACCATCGATGGCTCGCCCAACACGGTCGGCCCGGGCGAAGCTCTCTGCATCCCGCGCGGCGCGGTTCACGGCTTCGAGGTCGATGGAGACGAAGATGCCTCGATCCTCTGCGTCGCGACCCCCGGCCTGTTCGGCCCCGCCTACTTCAGCGACATCGCGGATGTGCTGGAAGCAGCCGCCGGCGGGCCTCCGGACCGCGCCGCCCTGGTGGCAGTGATGAAGCGCCACGGCCTAACACCCGCGGTGCCGGCCCACGCCTGATCCATAGCTTGGGCGAGCGCGTCGCACTTGTCCGGCAGCCGAGCAGCCGCATCGCGGAGGGAATCGTCACGTACGGCGAGCGGCTGCCCGTCGACGCCGCGCTGGCCGTCAGGCAGCACGACGCCTACGTGAGCGCGTTTGCGGAGTCGGGCTGGGCGGTCCGCGAGGTGGAGCGTGCGGACGAGCTGCCGGACTCCGCCTTCGTCGAGGACACCGTGGTCGTCTGCGGCGACCTGGCGGTGCTCGCGAGGCCCGGCGCGCTCGAGCGGCGCGCGGAGGTCGCGGGCACCGAGGAGGCGGTCGGCGCGCTCGGCCTCCAGGTGGCGCGGATCGAGGACCCGGGGACCCTCGACGGCGGCGACGTCCTGCGGGTGGGCACCACGCTCTACGCCGGCCGCAGCGACCGGACCAACGACGCGGGCATCGAGCAGCTGCGCCGGCACGCCTCCTCACGCGGGTACGAGGTCGTCACCGTCCCGCTGAACGGCGTGCTGCATCTGAAGTCGGCCGTCACGGCGCTGCCGGACGGCACCGCGATCGCCGCCGACCCATCGCGATTCGACACGGCTCCGTTCGCGTCGCTGCGGACGGTCCCCGAGGAGGCGGGCTCGCACGTGGTGCCGCTCGGCGGCGACACGGTTCTGATGGCCGCGTCGGCGCCGCGTACCGCGGAGCTCTTCGACGGCTGGGGGCTCGAGGTGATCGCGGTCGACATCGCGGAGTTCGAGAAGATGGAGGGCTGCGTGACCTGCCTCTCGGTGCTGATCGAGGGCGCGAGACAAGGGCGTTAAAGGTGGGCTAGCCGGCGACCGATAGAGCCGTACGCGGGATCGCTTGATAGCGCAAATAGGTGAACTCGCCGGCTTATGACTCTCACGGTTACGCCATCCATTTCCGCGGCGCGGCGGCTGCTGCTGGCCCTGATCGTGGCCGCGATCGCGCTCACCTGCCTGCCCCAGGTGGCCGAGGCCGCCCCGTTCGGCGTCCAGAAGCTGCGCCAGGGCGGCTCCACGGGACCGGAGAACTACGTCTACACGGATGGCGGCACCGTCTTCGCGCAGGCGACCGTCGATGCCGGCAGCTACTACCGCTTCACCGTGCTCGACTCGAGCGGCGCGACGCGCGTGTCCTCGAACTGCATCCAGGCGCTGTTCAAGAAGGGCGCGAACTACAAGTACGCGATCCAGCCCACGGACCCGGTCACGACCGGTAACGGCTGGCGCTTCAAGGTCGAGGAATGGAACAACCTCGCCTGCTCCGGCTCGCCCGTGAAGACGGACAGCCTCTACTTCACGATCGCGCGCGCCAGCGCCTTCGCCGACTCCGCGCTCACCACGCCGCGCGATACGTTCGCCTCCGGCTCGAGCGCCTACCTGACGGTGGCCGGGCTCGGACGGCTGAAGACCAGCCAGTCAGTGAGCGCGCAGTCGGACTGGCAGACCACCTGGGTGCTCCCGACAGGGGCGACGGCCTGCGCCAACACGGCCATAGCCGACAGGCCCGACTCCGACGCGAACGGCGTCCTGCCCGGCGGCAGCTTCCTCAAGTACCGCCCGAACGCGAGCAATCCGAGCCAGGCTTGGAACCTCGAGTCCAACTACGAAACGCGCCCGTGCCCGGACTTCGCGTCGGCCAACGACGGCAATTGGAAGATCCTGCTTCAGAAGGACGGCACGCACTTCGTGACGCTCAAGGCGTTCACGGTCGACGCGACCCCGCCGGACACGACGATCACTCAGCAGCCCGCCGGCGGGTCGGCCGACACGAGCCCCGACTTCAGGTTCACGGCGAGCCAGGCCGACGCGACCTTCGAGTGCCAGCTCGACGGCGGCGGCTGGCAGGCCTGCAGCTCGCCGAAGCACTACTCGTCGCTGTCGGAGAGCACGCACACGTTCCAGGTCCGGGCGATCGACCCGGCCGGCAACGTGGATCCGACCCCGGCCAGCGCCACCTGGACCGTCGACACGACTCTTCCTGCCGTCACGCTGACCAGCCCCGCCGACGGGACGGCGACGTCCGATACCACGCCCGACTTCAGCGGTGCGGCGGGCACCGTCGCGGGCGACTCGACAACCGTCACGGTGAAGATCCTAAGACCGGTCGCGGGCAGTCCGGACGAGCTCGTCCAGACCCTGACGACCACCCGCTCCGGCGCGACCTGGTCGGTCACGCCCACGCTCGCGCTGCCAGAGGGCACCTACAAGGTGCACGCCGAGCAGGCGGACAACCTGAACGTCGGCTTCAGCGCGGAGCACACCTTCCGCGTCGACACGACCGCTCCGGACCCGGCCGTCCTCGAGCCCCGCACGGACACGGTGACGAGCGACACGACCCCGCAGTTGTGGGGCAGCGGCGGCTTCGCCACCGGGGACGCCTCGCAGGTGGCGGTCAAGCTCTGGAACGGCTCGACCACGAGCGGCGACCCCGCGCAGAGCGCGAGCGCGAGCGTCGACTCGGGCGGCTACTGGACCCTCGACGCCTCGCCGGCGCTCGCGGACGGCACCTACACCGTTCGCGCGGAGCAGCTCGACGACGCCGGCAACCTCGGCCTCAGCCGCGCCCAGACCTTCCGCGTCGACGCCACCGCGCCGGAGACCACGATCACCGCCGGTCCGACCGGCTCGACCGCCTCCACCGGGGCCAGCTTCCGCTTCGCCAGCGACGAGGCGGACTCCAGCTTCGAGTGCCTCATCGACGACGGGGACTGGGGCCCGTGCTCCTCGCCCAAGGCCTACTCCGGCCTCGCCGGCGGCTCGCACACCTTCATGGTCCGCGCGATCGACGCCGCGGGCAATGAGGACCCGAGCCCCGCGACCGGCACCTGGACCATCGACACGACGCTCCCGGACGTGCTGCTCGTCAACCCCCCCGACGGCAGCGCGACCAACGACACGACGCCGACCTTCGACGGAAGCGCCGGGACGCTCGCCGGTGACAGCTCCACGGTCACGGTGCGCGTGTACCGGCCGGTCGCCGGCGCGCCGGACGTGCTCGTCGAGTCGGTGAGCACCACACGCGACGCGGGCGGCTCCTGGTCGGTGCCGGCGAACCCGGCGCTGCAGGAGGGCGACTACATCGTCCGCGCCGAGCAGCAGGACGATGCCAGCAACGTCGGCACGAGCGCGCCTCACAGCTTCAGCGTCGACACGACGGCTCCGGGCACCTTCTTCTCGCAGACGCCGCCCAGCGCCACGGGCGGGTCGGCCAGCTTCCTCTTCGGCTCGAACGACCCGGACGCCGGCTTCGAGTGCCGCCTCGACGGCGGCGCCTGGAGCGCCTGCTCCTCGCCCGAGGTCGTGTCAGGGCTCTCGGCCGGCTCGCACACCTTCCAGGTGCGCGCCGTCGACGGCGCTGGCAATCCCGACCCGACTCCTACGAGCATCACCTGGACGGTCGACCCGGGGCTGCCCACCCTCACGCTCGAGAGCCCCGCGAACAACACGAGCACGAACGATGCCTCGCCCAGCTTCGACGGCCACGCCGGCACGGCGGCCGGGGACTCGAGCACGGTGACCGTCAAGATCTACCGCCCCGTCTCCGGCGGCCCCGACACGCTCGTGCAGACGCGCACCACGGTCCGCTCGTCGCTCGACGGCTCCTGGTCGGTCGCGGCGTCGCCGGACCTCGAAGACGGGGACTACTGGGCGCACGCCGAGCAGGCGGGAACGTCCGGCACGGCAGTGACCGCCGCCACCTCCTTCACGGTCGACACCACGCCGCCGCACACGGTGCTGTCGAGCGGGCCGCAGGGCACCACCGCGGCCACCTCCGCCGGCTTCGGCTTCAGCGCGAGCGAGACCGGCTCGACCTTCGAGTGCCGCCTCGACACGGGCGCATGGAGCCCGTGCGCCCCGCCGCAGACCTACAGCGCGCTGGGCAACGGCCTGCACACCTTCGCCGTGCGCGCCACCGATCCCGCGGGCAACGTCGACCCGACGCCGGCGACGCGCAGCTGGGCTGTGAACACGACCGGCGCCGCGGTGACGCTCGAGGTGCCCGCCGACAACGCACTCACGAACGACTCCACGCCGCTCTTCAGCGGCCACGCCAGCACTGCGGGGGCTGACTCCGACACGGTCAACGTCGAGATCTACCGGCCGGTGAGCGGCGGCCCGGACGAGCTCGTCCAGACGCGCAGCGTGGTCCGGTCCTCGGTCGACGGCTCCTGGTCCGTCGCCGCGTCGCCGGCGCTCGCCGACGGCCACTACGTCGCCTACGCGACCCAGGACGACAGCAACGCCGACACGGCCTACAGCGCGCCGCGCTCGTTCACGGTGGACGCGACGGCCCCGGGCGTGACGCTGACCTCTCCGTCGACCGCCCAGCCGACCAACGACACCACGCCGACGCTCAGCGGCGGCGCCGGGACGGACACCGGCGACTCCGCCACGGTGACCGTGAAGCTGTACGCGGGTTCGAGCGCGTCAGGCTCGCCCGTGCAGACGCTCCCGGCGACGCGCAGCGGCGGGTCCTGGTCGATCGAGCCGACAGCCCTGGCGGACGGCACCTACACCGCCCGCGCCGAGCAGGCCGACGCCGCCGCCAACACCGGCACGAGCAACCCGCGCACCTTCAGCGTCGACGCGACCGCGCCCGACACGCAGCTCACTTCTGGCCCATCGGGCAGCACGACCGCCACCACCGCGGCCTTCGCCTTCACCGGATCCGACGCCGGCTCGACCTTCGAGTGCCGCCTCGACGGCGGTGCCTGGTCCGCCTGCAGTTCGCCGCGCTCGTACAGCGGCCTCGGAACCGGCTCGCACAAATTCGACGTGCGCGCGGCGGACGCCGTGGGCAATACCGACGCCACGCCCGCGAGCCGGACTTGGACCGTCCAGCCGCCGGCAGGCGGCGGTGGCGGCCCGCAGGGCGGCGGCGGGACCGGCCCGGTGGTCCCGACGCTCGACTTCTCGCTCAAGGCCCGCAAGGCGCAGCGCGTGCGGACGCGCAAGGCGCGACTGACGCTTTCGGCGACGTGCACCAGCGACTGCACGCTGAAGCTCTCGGGCAAGATCACGCTCTCACGCGCGCGCCTGTCGAGCCTGACGAAGCGGCAGGCAGCCGCCAAGAGGCTGAAGCTGCGCAGCAAGACCTACACGCTCGCGGCGGGCACGAGGAAGACGATCCGCGTGGCGATCTCGTCCAGGCTGGCACGCAAGATCCTCGCCGGCCTGAAGCAGCGCCGCCGCGTGACCGCGAGCCTGAGCGGCTCGGCAACCCATCCCGGCGCGGCAGTGCGCACCACGAAGGTCTCGATCCGGCTCAAGCGCTAGGTCCGTAGGCGACCTCGACGCGGATCCCGTCCGGGTCGAACACGAAAAGCTCGTAGTAGCCGTCATTGGTCAGGCCCAGCCGCTTCGAGTGCGCGCTCGCGCTCGGCGAAGGCTTGGCAGCGGGCGGCCTTGCCCTCGCGGATCGTCCACAGGTGTGCGATCGCGAGGTTGAGCTCCGCAGTCGTCCCGCGTGGGCGCCGGCGCACCCTGACGAGCGCGACGACCTGGTCGCCGGTCGGGTGCGGCCCCTCGGGTTCCGTGATCGTCCGGTCGAGGGAGCCGCCTGGTCCTCCGTGAATCGCTGGACCTGCTCGCGTCCCCGGGAGACCCCGGCGTTCGGGACGCGCGGATCGGACTCCCACTCGAAATCCGGATGGCACAACCGGAACAACGCATCCCAGTCGTCGCGCTTCGGCGCCTCGTAGGCGTCGCGGACGACCTGAAGGTTCCTCGCGGACATTGCCCTCGAGCCAGTATCCCTCGGGCGACATCGGCGCGAAAATGAGATTCATTCTCACTAGGCTGGGCGCGATGTCGCGACCCGCTCTCCTTGCCTGTCTCACCGCGGTGGCCGCCGCGGCGCTCGGCGGCTGTGGGAGTGGGGGCGGCGCTTCCGGCTCCGCCGTCACCGTCTCGGCGACCACGACGCAGGTCGCCGACTTCGTCCGCAACATCGGCGGGCGGCGGCTCGACGTGCACCAGATCCTGAAGCCGAACGCCGATCCGCACGAGTACGAGCCTCGGCCCAGCGACGTGAAGTCGGTGGCGGACGCGCAACTCGTCGTGAGGTCGGGCGGCGAGGTGGACGACTGGCTGGACGACGTGATCGACAATGCCGGCGGCGACGCTCCCGTGCTCACGCTGAGCGAGCATGTACGCACCAGGGAGGACGACGGCGGGGACGTGGATCCGCACTGGTGGCAGGACCCCCGCAACGCCGAGCTCGCCGTCAGGGCAATTCGAGACGCGCTTGCCAAAGCCGATCCGCGCGGCGCCGCCGCGTACCGCCGGAATGCGGCCCGCTACCTCGCCCGACTCCAGCGCCTGGACCGGCAGACGGCGGCGTGCATCGACCGGATCCCGCCCCGGCTACGCAAGCTCGTGACCACCCACGACGCGCTCGGCTACTACGCCGCCCGCTACGGCCTGCAGGTGATCGGCGCGGTGATCCCGTCACTGTCGACGCAGGCGCAGCCGTCCGCCGGCGACATCCAGCGGCTGGTCGACCAGATCAAGCGCACGGGGGTGAAGGCGATCTACCCCGAGAGCTCGATCAACCCGAAGCTCGAGGAGGCCATCGCGCGCGAGAGCGGTGCGACAACCGGAGCTCCGCTCTGGGCCGACACGCTCGGTCCCGAGGGATCGACGGGCGCCACCTACATCGACTCGATCGCGGCCAACACCGCGGCGATCGTGGACGGGTTGAGCGGCGGCACCGAGAGCTGCGAGCCGGGCCATTGACCCGCTCGCGGTCGGGTTACGCCGCCCGGCCGCCGCGCCCACTTAGTGTTTGGCCCGTGAACCTCGAGACGCCCGACGTCCGTTACGCGCGCAGCGGTGACGTCAGCGTCGCCTACCAGGTGGTGGGCGACGGCCCGGTCGACCTCCTGTTCGTCCCATTCATGGTCAACCTCGTGTGGGCGTGGGAGCAGCCGATCTTCGTCGACTTCTGCCGGCGGGCGGCGTCGTTCTCCCGCCTGATCCTGTTCGACAAGCGCGGCACGGGCATGTCCGACCGGCCTCGTGAGATGCCCACGCTCGAGACGCGCATGGACGACATCCGTGCGGTCATGGACGACGTGGGCTCCGACCGCGCCGCCCTGCTCGGCGCCGGCTCCCCCGGCGGCCAGCTCTGCGCCCTGTTCGCCGCCACGTACCCGGAGCGCGTGGTGGCGCTGTTCCTTCACAACACCTGGCCGCGAGTGGTGAAGGCGCCCGATTACCCCTTCGGCCAGCCCGTCGAGGAGTGGCACAGGCGCGTGCGCGAGGCGCGCCTCAACTGGGGAACGCGCGAGTACCAGCGGAGCGAGCTGCGGCGCTATCTGCCGAGCTTCTCGGGCGATTCCGAGTTCGAGCATTGGCACGTGAACCACGAGCGGCTCGCGGCCAGTCCCGGCGCGGCGGCCTGGTTTCTGCGCGTGCTGATGGAGACCGACATCCGCGAGGTGCTCCCGGCCATCTCCGTGCCCACGCTGATGCTGTTCCACGAGCGCTTCCGGGACGGGTGCGCCTACATGGCCGAGCGCATACCGGGGGCGGAGCTGGTCGAGCTCACGCTTCCCGACGTCTCGACCTGGACGGACTCGCGCGTGCTCGACCACGTGCAGAGCTTCCTGGCCGAGGGCCGCGTCGACGCCGCTCCGGAGCGCGTGCTCACAACCGTGCTGTTCACCGACATCGTCGACTCAACCTCACGGGCCGCGGAGATGGGCGACGAGCGCTGGCGGGAGCTGCTCGACGCCCACCATGCCGCGGTACGCGCGCAGCTGGCCCGCTACGGCGGCAAGGAGGTCCGCACCACCGGCGACGGCGTCTTCGCGACCTTCGAGGGGCCGGCGCGTGCGATCGCCTGCGCCCATCGCACGATCGCCGCCGTGGCCGAGCTGGGGCTCGAGGTGCGCGCGGGCGTGCATACGGGGGAGGTGGAGCTCGTGGCCGGCAAGGTGGAGGGCATCGCGGTGCACATCGGCGCGCGCATCGCGGCGGAGGCCCGCCCGTGCGAGCTGCTCGTCTCGAGCATCGTGCGAGACCTCGCGGCGGGCTCCAGCATCGAGTTCGAGGACCGCGGCATCCGCGAGCTGAAGGGCGTGCCGGGTGAATGGCAGCTGTTCGCGGCTCGACTAAGCGAGCGGGCCGCAATAAGGTAGGCGCCGTGCGGCTGTTCAACCAGGACACAAAGGTGGAGGCGCTGCGGCGAGCGCCGCTGTTCGAGGGGCTATCCAAGAAGGAGCTCACCCAGCTGGCTCGCGTGAGCGAGGACCTCGAGATCGAGCCGGGGCAGGCGCTCACCCGGCAGGGAGAGACGGGCCAGGAGTTCTTCGTGATCGTCGACGGCACGATCGAGGTGAAGGTCAACGGGAAGACCCACGGCGAGCGGGGAAGCGGCGACTTCGTGGGGGAGATCGCCCTGCTCGAGGACATCCCTCGAACCGCGACAGTCACGGCCAAGACGCCGCTGCGCGTGTTCGTGCTGACGCGGCAGGACTTCCGCCGCCTCGTCGACGACAACCCGAATGTCGAGCGCAAGGTGATGCAGGCCCTGGCGCGCCGGCTCGTGGACCTGTCGCGCGATCCGACGGTCGCGTAGCGCTCAGGCGGCGACGCCCAGCGCGGCCTTGAGGCCGGGGAGGTCCGGCGCCCCGAAGACGACCCGATTGCGCGTCGCCACGTAGACCAGGTCGAGGTCTACCCCGGCCTTGGCGATCCTGCGCGTCAGGTCGGCGAGGACGCCCGGGCGGTCCTGGACGTCGACCACGACCACCTCGCGCTCGCGCGTGACGGCCAGATGCGAGATCGCCAGCGCGTGCTTGGCGGCCTCCGCATGAGGGACCAGGATGTGGAGCTCGGCCCGCTCCCCCGGCCCGACGCAGGTTGCGGCGGCGATGTTCACGCCCGCGTCGCTGATCGCGGCCGCCACCTGGGCCAGGGACCCGGGCGTGTTGTCCACGTCGATGGCGAGGTCGACAGCCATGAGCCCGGCGGCCAGCCTACTTGGGCGCCGGCCTGGTTGCACGGCCGCAAGGCGGGTTCCTGATTGCGCCCACGGCTTACCACCGCGTTGAGTCAGAACGCGGATTGAGCCCGGAAGGCGATCGCGCGGGGCACTCGGGGCGTCCGTCGAAGAGAATTAGTCGACGTGGGCTATCTGAACCGCGTGTTCCGCGCGACCGAGCAGGAGAACCGGCGCGCGATCCTCGCCGCGTTGGAGCGCCGCGCCGGCGCGCGGCTGCTCGACCTCGGGACGAGCGACGGCGAGTTCACGATGCGGGTGGCGGAGCGCATCGGCGCCGCGAGCGTTCACGGAATTGAGTTGATCGAGGAGCACGCCGCGGTCGCGCGCACCCGGGGCATCGACGTCAGTCATGCCGACCTCGACGCTGGGCTGCCATTCGAGGACGCGGCGTTCGAGGTCGTCCATGCGAACCAGGTGATCGAACACGTTCGCCGCACGGACACCTTTCTCCGCGAGACCACGCGCGTGCTCACCCCGGACGGCATCGCCTGCATCTCCACGAACAACCTGTCGAGCTGGCACAACGTCTTCTCGCTCGCGCTCGGCCTTCAGCCGATGCCCATGCACGTGAGCGACGAGGCGATCGTCGGCAATCCGCTCAACCCGCTCGACGGCCGCCCGCACGCCGACCTCGGCCGCACGCACCTGAGGCTGTTCACCGCTCGCGCGCTCACCGAGCTGTGCGCGCTTCACGGGCTCGAGCGCGTGTCGATGCGAACCGCCGGCTACTACCCGCTGCCGCCGCGAGTGGCGCGGCCGGCCGCGCGGGCCGACGCGACGCACGCGGCGTTCCTAATCGGCCTGTTCAGGCCGAGGACCACACCAGCGCGAGCCGCACGCCCTCGAGGCCGGCAGTGGGCGCATGGCCGCCGGCGACAAGGGGTATGACACCGCCATGGTCGGATTCACTCGGGCCGCGGTCCGTGGTCGGCGCCCTGAAGTGTGAGCTGGGCCGCTTGGGACGTCGACTCTCAGCGTTCACCCTGTGCGCGGCGCTCAGTCTGGGCGGCGTCGTCGGTGGGTGGGTCACGGATGCCGGCAGCGCGGTCAAAGTCACGTGTCCTGAGCTGGGTGCGCAGATCAACGGCACCGGGGGCCGCGACAACCTGCGCGGGACGGACGGCGCGGAGAGCATCCGCGCCGGCGCCGGTGACGACCGGGTGATTGCCTTCGGCGGCGACGACTGCGTGCTTGCCGGCGACGGCGACGACGAGGTCGCCACCGGGACGGGCGACAACATCGCGTTCGGCGAGAACGGCGCCGACCGCATGACCGGTGAGGGCGGCGCCGACTCCTTGAATGGCGGCCCGGGCCCCGACCGCCTGGTTTCGGCGGGAGGGAACGACTCGATCACCGGCGGTGCCGGGCCAGACGAGCTGGCGACCGGCGGCGGTGCCGACACGGTCGAAGGCGACGCCGGCAACGATCGCTTCAACGGCGGCGCCGGGAACGACGAAATGAGCGGAGGCCGCGGACGGGATCGCCTCACCGGCGAAGGCGGCGACGACAGACTCAGGGGCGGTTTAGATGCCGACTCCCTCTTCGGCCTCGCGGGCGCGGACACCCTGTCGGGTGACGGCGGGCCGGACGTGCTCGCAGGCGGCCCCGGCGGTGACGCGCTGAGCGGCGGAGCGGCGGCCGACAGTGTCGGCGGGGGTGGGGGCCCGGACCGACTCGAGGCCGGCGGCGGCAACGACAAACTCGACGGCGGCGCCGGCCGCGACGAGCTGAATGGTGGTACCGGCGCCGACTCGCTCAAGGGCGACGTCGGCCGCGACGCGCTTGCCGGCGGTGACGGGCCGGACTTCATCGGAAGCGTCGACGGCTTCGCAGACCGCGTCCGCTGCGGAGGCGGGAGCGACACCGCGATCGTCGATGTGAATGACCGAGTCGCGCGCGACTGTGAGCTTGTGCGGGTTCTACCCGGCTAGCGCAGAAGGACCCGATCCCGCCCGCGACAGCCACTCGAGCGTGAGCCGCAGGCCCTCCTGGATAGAGACACTCGGCGAATAGCCGAGGTCGCGCGCCGCGGCGGAGATGTCGGCGTGCGAGTGCTTGACGTCGCCGAGCCGCGGCGCCTCGTAGCGGACATCCGGCTCGCGGCCCACGAGCAATCCGATCTGGCCCAGCAGCTCGTTCACGGTGGTGCGCTTGCCCGCGGCCAGGTTGAACGTCTTGCCCGCGACGGCCTCGGCGGTCATGGCGAGCAGGTTGCCGTCGACTATGTCTCGCACGTAGGTGAAGTCGCGCGACTGTTCGCCGTCGCCGTATACGACCGGCCGGCCGCCGTCCATGAGCGCGGTGATGAACCTCGGGACGGCGTAGTGGGAGAGCGGGTCCTGCCGGGGGCCGAAGACGTTGAAGTAGCGAAGCGCCACCGTGTCCATGTCGAACAGCTCGTCGAAACAACGGCAAAAGCCCTCGCCCGCTAGCTTGGATACGGCGTAGGGAGAGATCGGCTCCGGCAGGACGCCCTCGTGCTTCGGGAGCTCCGAATTGGCGCCGTAGACCGAGGATGACGAGGCGTAGACGACCCGCCGCACGCCCGACTCGCGTGCGGCCAGCAGAACGTTCAACGTCCCAGTGACGTTCGTAGCGTTGCTCCTGAGCGGGTCCTGGACCGACCGCGGTACGGACGGCAGCGCGGCCTGGTGGAGCACAACCTCGCATCCGCTGACGGAGCGCCGGACGCGGTCGTAGCTCGCGACATCGCCCTCCATGAGCTCGATGGCTGAGAGCAGGTCGAGCAAGTTCTCGCGCCGCCCGGTGGCGAAGTTGTCGAGCACACGCACGCTGTGTCCGTCCAGCAGGAGACGTTCCACGAGGTGAGAGCCAACGAAGCCGCCCCCGCCCGTGACCAAGACCTTCACGGCTCGAACGTACCAAGGCCATACCAAAAACCTCAGCGCCCGAAGAGGTGCGGCGGTGGGCACGCCAGCAGGTCTCCCCGCACTTTCGAGGATTTTCGGTCCGGGGTCGCGTCGGTTCCGTCCCCGGAGCGGGTTACATTTTCGTCAGAGTCGGTCCGGTGGGCGCGTATCTGACAACGAGCGCACTCCCCCGGACCAGGATCATGGAACCCGCCGACGTCCTCCTCATCGTCATTGTGTGGATCGTTCTGGACGCCACCATCGTCGCCAGTCTCGCTCTGGTGCGCCTGCGGGGCGAGCGGCGCGTACGGCGAGCCGGGCAGCAGCTCGCGGCCGAGGTCGAGCGCTACGTGGATGCGGTCGGCGCAGAGCACGCTGCAGCCGTCGAGCCTGCCGGGCTCGGCAGCGTCCGCCGGCGAATCTCGACTCAGCGGCGGTAGCAGCCGACTCGTGCCGCGGTCCGGACGACCGCGTCGCGACGGCCCGCGGCCACGCAGAGCGCGAGCGTCATGGCGAGCACCACCGCCCAGAGCGCGCCCGCCGATATGACGATCAGGAATGCCACCACCGGGTGCATCGGGCGCCCCGGGTGCCCGCTTGAGCAGTCGCGGCGCCCGCTGGACGGATGTCCCGCGCACCGGCGAGCTCAGATCAGAGCCCGCGCGCCCCGAACACGTGCGGCGCCGTGCGCAGCAGGTACTTGACGTCGGACCAGAGCGACCAGTTGACCACGTACAGGTAGTCGATCGCGACCATCTCCTGGAGCGGTACGCGCGATGACCCGAGCGTCTGCCAGTGGCCGGTCATGCCGGGACGGATGTCGAGCCGTTGCCGGTACCAGCCGGTGACGCGCTGGTCGTCCTCGAGAACGAGCGGTCGCGGGCCGACCACGCTCATCTCGCCGCGCAGCACGTTGATGAGCTGCGGGAGCTCGTCGAGGTAGGCGCGGCGAAGGAACCGCCCCACCCGCGTGACGCGCGGGTCGTCCGTGATCTTGAACAGCCCATCCGCCTCGTTGAGATGCTGTAGCTCGGCCTTGAGCTGCTCGGCCTCCGGCACCATTGTGCGGAACTTGAGCATCTCGAACGGCTCGCCGCGGCGCCCGACGCGGGTCTGCCGGTAGAGAATCGGCGCACCGGATGCGAGCCGGATAGTCAGCGCGATCGCGGCGAGGAGGGGCGCGGTCGCCAGCAGGCCGGCGCCGGCCACGGCCACGTCGAAGGAGCGCTTCAGGAGCTGCGACGAGCGGCTCAGCCCGAACTGCCGCACGGACAGCAGCGTCACGCCATGGAGGTCGTCGAAGACGACCGACGAGCCGAGCACCTCGGAGAAGCGCGGCATCAGGCTGATCTTGATCTCGCTTGCCTTGGCCTCGCGGATCAGGTCCAGCACCGCGTCGGAGTCGGTCGCCTTGGGCGCGAGTATGACGCGGTGGGCCGAGTGCTCCTGCACGATCTGGCCGAGCCGGCCGGAGACGAGGGAGACGCCGTGCTCGTCCTCGAGATCTCGGCGGTTGACGACGTCGATGCTGGTGGCGGCACTGCCCAGCTTGAGCTTCGCGTGCAGGAGCCGGTGCATCTCGGTCGGGCCGAGGAAGACCGCACGCTCCCTTGGCGCCCACCGGTGCGCCAGCTGGCGAGCGCCCGCTCTGCCAATGATGCAGCCCACGAACGCAATCGCCCACAGCAGGAGGAAATCGGTCTTTGCCAGGCCTCCCTCGAGTACGAAAGCCTCTACGAACCAGACGAAAATGGCGAACAGCACCGAGAGCTGGAGGAGCTTCGGAGCCTCCTCGAGGGTGGACTTGTGGATCACCAGCTCCTCGCGCTCGTAGAGGCCGAGGAGCTTGCCAAGCAGCAGCACCGTCGGCACCGTGATCAGCGCGGCCGGGTGCAGCCCGTATCCGCCGACGAGCACCACCACGAGCAGCGCGCCAGCGGTGCCAAGCAGGTCCGCGAGCGCCAGCAGTCGGCGGAAGATCGCGTCGCGCCTCCGGACCGCGCGCGGCTCCTGGCCGGCGCCTTCACGTAGCTCGAAGAGCCCAAGCCGGTCGGCGGCACGGGCGATGCTGCGGTGGCCCTCTGCCGCCAGGTTGACGGCCATGCCGCCGTTGTAGGAATCCGACCCACCGTTATGGGCCTGCGTTCCCTCGTGCTGCCCAGGATGGCTCATTGGCGGCCGTGTGCGAAGCCGTTGTCGTGATCCACTAATTCGTCTGCCCGTCCGTCCATTACGAGTCCTTGCCCCCTTCCAACGTACGACAGTTCGGCCGGGCTCGCCACTCGAAACCCTGCCGCGACCGCTGAGTTGCGGCTGCGTATGCGCCCAACGGAGCTCCGGTTTCCCCGCGGGCCGCGGCGACGCTCGGGATGGGGGCCTTATGCGGAAGGCGCAGACGGGCGTCGCATCGCCCTCAGGTGCGTTCGGCTCCTCATGGGCGCGGCCGGGCCAGGGAGCCGCTCAATCCGCGTCGGAGGCCCGTTCTCGCACCGCGACTCTAAAGGAGTGGTACGCCGGCTTCGGGCTCCCGTTCCGCCGCAGGAGGCCGGTGTGAAGGCCGAAGAAGTCCTGGCCGCCCGGGTACGGCGGGGCGTCGCGCCAGTTGAAGTAGACGACTCCGCGCACGCCCAGTTCCCGTCGTTCATCGACGAGATCGCTGAGCACCGAGCCGATGCGTGCCGCCTGCCCGCGCTCACCGACTGTGAAGGGGCTCCGGGGTCCCCCGGAGGCCCAACCGAGCTCGGTCAGCCAGATCGGCGCGCCCGGGTCGAGCTCGTCGAGCAGCTCCCTCGTGCGCTCGACGGCGCGGAGGGTGGCGTCGGCGTCCGCGGCGTAGGGGTGGAGGGCGAAGGTGTCGAGCGAGTCGGCGGCGCCGGCCTCATAGAGTTCGCGGACGAACTGCTCGAATGGCATCCCCAGACGGCTCTCGGCGAGCCCCGCGGAGACCACCTCTGCATGCGGGTCTACTGCCTTGAGCGCGTGCTTGGCCGCCGCGAGGAGGCGCGCATAGGCGGGCGGGTCCGGGTGGCCGCCCCAGTAGATCGGCAGGTTTGGCTCGTTCCACACCTGCCAGGCTCGGATTGGGACGCGCGGCAGCCGCGGCCGCTCGCGCCAGAGGCTGCCCCTCGTCCCATAGCGGCGGGCCAGCACGGCGGCGAACCGGCCGAAGCTGGCCGCGCGCTTCGGTGGATAGGTCGCCCGCCCGGCGCCGCGACGTGGCGCACTCGAGCGGAAGGGCGGCGGCCTGAAGAGGATCGGCAGCACCTCGATCCGCGCCCTGGCCGCGGCGCTCACGTACGCGTCGAACGTCCCGAGCTTGTAGCGGCCTGGTGCGCGCTCGACAAGCGACCAGTCGAACGTCTGGCGGACCAGCCCGACGCCGGCAGCGTGGAGGCGGCGGAGGATCTGCTGTCGTTCCCGCGGCGGGGCCGCGAGCGCGTCCTCAGCCACGATGCCGACGAAGTCGCGCGGCAGCGCCTGCGGCGACTGCGGCTTATCGGCGCGGTCGTCGCCGCACCCGGGCGCCGCGGCGAGCGCGACCGCGACGGACGCCAGAGCCAGTAGACGCCTCACGGCTCACCGCCGGCGGGGCGCGAGCGTGAAACCGCCACCGGCCGCCAGCGCGATGATCCCGAGCGACAGCGCGGGCGACAAAGAGCCCCCGCCTTCGTCGCGGCGCCCCGCGCGGACACTCGCCGCGTCACTTGCGGCCTGACGCGGACGGGCCACGAATACCCCCCGCCGGATCTCGGCCGACGTGAGCTCCTTGGTCTCCGACCCGGGAAGCCGAGCGATGTAGCGCTTGGCCAGCCCGGTCGAGGTGCCGCCCGGGAAAGGCTGATACAGGCCCGCGCCGTCCTGCGCGTAGGCGGCCGGTGCGAACAGGGCCCACGCGAGCAGGGCGACCAGTGGCGTGACGCTGAGCATCGGCGGCACACGATACAAGTGTCCGCATGCTCCGCCTCACGGCCCACATGCGTGCACACCGGCCGCTGTGGGCGGCCGCGGTCGGCGTAGTGGTGGCCGAGCTCGCGCTCGCCGCCGTGGGTGTCAAAACGGCGGCGCTGTCGATCGCGCTGCTGCTCGCACCCGGCCTCGCGCTCGCTCCGCTGCTGCCGGAGCGCACGCGTCGGGCGCCGCTCGCCGTGCTGGCGGCCGCGCCCGCGCTCGGCGTCGCGGCGAGCAGCGTGGCGCTGATCAGCGTGGCGAGCGCGGGCGCCACGCTCGACCCCTGGGTAGTGCGCGGGGTGATCGCGGCGATTGTCGCGGCGGCGGGCGCTCTCCCCGGGCCGGACCTCGCGGCACCGTTCGACCGCCGCACGGCGTTCGCGGCCGCCGCGCTCGGCGCCGCGCTGCTGCTGGGGGCGCTCCTGCAAGGACGTGTCCTCGGCGGCACGCCTGTGCCCGGCAATGACTGGGCCAAGTACGTGCTCTACGCCGACGAAATCGAGCGGCAGCGCTCGCTGCTGATCGACAATCCGTTCTGGCTGCTCGGCGTGCCATTCCGGGAGGACCCGGGTGCGCCGGCGCTCTACGGAGCCTTCCTCGTGTTGACGGACGAGCCGGCCACGGCCGTGATGCACGGGATCTGGCTGTTCGCCGCGATGGGCATCCTGTCCGTATACGCGTTCGTGCGCACGCTTTGGGACGAGCCTGCGGCGCTGGTCGCCGCGGCGTTGTACGCGGCGGTCCCAGCCAACCAGGACATCCTCGGCTGGCATGGGCTCGCGAACGTTGCGGCGTTGGCGCTCTTGCCACTCTTCCTGCTCTATCTCGGCGAGCTCGTGACGCGTGGCCTGCGCACGAGCGCCTGCGCGGGCCTCGGCCTCGTGGTGATCGCGGTCGCCGCGGCCCACAGGCTCACCTTCACGGTGCTCGTCGTGACGGCGCTCGTCGCGCTCGCCGCCGCGCTCGCGCTCGCCCGCGAGCGCGGCCCGCTGCTCCGCGATGCGGCCCTCGCCATCGGGTTCGCGGCGCTGCTCTCGGCGGGCGTGGTGTATGACCTCGTCACGCGGAACCGGACCTTCGGCGGCACGCTGTCCTACACCGCCTACCTCGGCTCGAAAATAGATCTCGGCCCGGCGATCTCCGACCTCACGGTCCCCTTCGCCGTCCTCGGGCTCATCGCCGTCGGATTGGGCATCCGCCGGCTCCCAAGCGATCGCCGGGCGCTGCCGTCGCTCGCACTGACCGCCGTATCTGGGGGACTTGCGTATGCCTGGGTGGTACATCTGCCGCTCTTTTACGCGCGGCTCGTCTACTTTCTGCCGCTCGCCTTGGCCCCGCTCGTCGGGGCCGCGCTCGTGCAAGTAGTCGGTACACGCCGGGGCGCTCTGGCCGGAGCCGCCGTCGTGGTCGTCATGGCCGTGCTCGCCTGGCCGCAGGCCGCGAACGTGCGCAACTTCTACGCGTTCGCCGACGACGCATCCCTACGAGGGCTGGACGCCGTGACTGCAGCCATCCGGCCCGGCGACGTGGTGGTCACGGACCGTTGCTGGAGCTTTCTCTCCACGTGGCTCGTGCACGCACCAACCCTCCCCGCGCTTGATCCCGCGGACATCCAGCCCAAGGCGGAGCTCGCCCGCGCGCGCCAGGCGCACGCCATCCTTGCCGGCACGCCGGGCGGCCGCGCGCTCGCGCGCCGGCTTGGGGTTCGTTACGCGCTAACCGACCCGACCTGCCGTGACAGCCACGGCCGGCACCTGCGCCCACCGCGGGTGGGAGAGCCCTGGTTCGTGAGCAGGCGCCTGCTCGTGCTGCGCCTGTAGCGCCTCGGCGAGTTGACCGGTGTCAGCGCTCCTGGATCGTGAGGAGGCGCGGGGAGTCCGTGACGGGCAGCTCCACGACGATCCGGTCGCTCGCCGTCGAGACCAGCTTGACCGCAACAGACGATCCCGTGAGCGGATCGGAGCCGCTCACCTTTGCCCCGCTGCCGCGCACGCCGCCGATCGTAAGGCGATATTTCTCCGCGGCCATGTCCGGACGTGCGAGGTTGGTCGTCATTACGTAGACCGGAATCACGAAGCGGCGGTCGCTCACCTGGAAGGGCAGGAACGCGAGCACGTCCCGGTTGTAGAGCGGCGGGTGGTCGGCGCTCCCATCGCCCGCGAACTGCGTATTGCCCGCGTAGTCGCCGATCTCGACCAGCGAGAGCTGGCGCGGCTGCGAGAGCGGGACAGCCCCGTCGAAGTCGGCCATCAGCCGCCGCACCGAGTCCATTACCTCGCCGCCGGCCCTGTCGCCGGGATAGCCGGACGCGAGCGAGCCGAAGAATGAGTCGGCGACGAGCGCGAAGTTGCCGTCCTTGACCGCGTAGAAGTCGACGTTCGAGATGCCCTTGTTGACGAACGAGACGAGCGTGCGCAGCGTCGCCTTCGCCTGGAAGTGGAGCCGGTTGCTCGGCTGCATCCCGGCGGGCGCGCCGGCCGGGTCGATGTTCATCTCAGTGACCCACATGCCGGGCGGCGCCGCGCCGGGCGGGTGCGTCGAGCGGCCGTGCTCGACGCCGTTCAGCGTGGTCGTGATCGGTGAGATGTCGCGGATCAGGTTGTCCATCTCGATCGGGAAGCCGGCGTAGCGCTGAACCTTGTGCGTCGCCCACAGGTAGTACTCGGGGTGGAACGAGTCGTAGGTGGGGGTGAAGCGCTCCAGCCAGTCGCCGTTGCCATTCTGAGTGCCGTCGACGTCGCCCTGGGCGTCGAGCGGGCGCGTCCCGTCCACGACCGCCGGCGGGAAGCGGCGCATGCCGCTGTAGAGGTAGGGATGCTTGCTCAGCGCGGTCAGGCCCGGCGGGCTCGTGGAGCCGGCGTCCCACGGCCGCTGGCTCGCGAAGCCGTTGCCGATACCGACCGCGGCCACGCCGTTCGCCGGGTCGCGCAGCCAGGCGACCGAGCGCGCGAGGATCTCACCGTCCTGGCTGCCGCGCGTCTGGGCCGGGTCGAGACGCCCGGCGTCGTAGTGTGCGCGCACCGTGGCCGGGGCGAGCGGCGCCGAGTACAGCGACACCTCGTCGATCACGCCGCGGAAGGTCGTGCCGCCGCCGCTGGCGCCGATCTGGAAGCTCGCGGCATTGTCGGCCAGCGTCAGATTGCTGACCGTGCCGGTGACATCCTCGCCGTCGACGTAGAGGTGCACGTCCGGCCCGTCCTTCGTCGCGGCCACGTGGTGCCAGCGGCCATCCGCGGTCAGGGGAACCGTCGACTCGGCGATGTTGCCGACGCTGCCCTTGCGCAATGTGAGGCGGTCGCCGGTGATCCAGAGCACGTACGACTGGTTGCCCTTGCCGGCGATCACGTGGTTCGCGCCGTTCGCGCCGCGCTTCACCCAGGCCTCGATGGAGAGCCGGTCGCCGAGGTCGAGGCTCGCCGCGTCGGGGACGCTCGCGTAGCCGCCCTCGAAGCGGGCCGCCGAGTTGGTGTCGCCCACGAGCGCGCCCTTCTGGCCCTGGGCGATCGCGCCGCCGTAGGCGCCGTCGTTGCTGCCGCGGGAGTCCGCCGCCGTGGTGCCGGTCGCCTCGGCGAGCCGCCAGTAGGAGGCGAGCGCGGCCGTCTCGTGCACCGCTGCGGCGTAGGTCTGGCCGAGCGGGGGGTCGTAGTAGGCGTCGGCGTCGAGGAAGTCGGCGCCGAACGACTGCTCGTTCCAGATCTCGACGTCGAAAGCGGCGCTGCCCAGCGTCGCCTTGACCTCGGCGGTCACGACGCGCACGTAGTCGAGCCAGCCGCGGACCGTCTCCTCGAACTCCGGGTTGCTGCTGCCGTCCGCGAGCCGCGGGCGCTGGAAGGGCTCGTACCTGAGCGTTGCGGCCGGGTAGGAGCCGGCGGGCAGGTCGGCCGGGAGGCGCTTCGAGAGGTTGACCCAGCCGTCGGCGTCGATGCTCGTGAAGATCACGTCGGCGGCCTTGTACTGGCCCGTGAGGGAGTTGAGCCCGGTCCTGCCGGGCACCACCTGCTGTGCCGAGGCCGCGTCGAGGCGCAGGCGGCGGGCGCCCTTCGCGGCCGACTCAACGCTCCGCACGGTGAGCGATCGCATCGGGCAGGGGACGCCGTGGTGCGAGTTCAGCAGGATCAGCGGCCGGATGCCGTAGCGCTTCAGCGCGACGAGCTTCGTCCGCAGCCCGGCGACATCGTTGATGCGCGTCGGGTCGTCATAGTCGAGCGAGCCCCAGCCGACCTCGATGCGGGCGCGCCGGAAGCCGTTCGCCGCGAGCAGCCGCGCGCTGGCGTCCGCGTCGGTGGCCGACACGTTGAAGTTGATCCCGGCGGCCTGGCGCAGCCTGACGGCGGGGACGGTGTCCATGAAGGCCCGCCAGGGCTGGAGCCAGTGCGAGCGGTCCCCGAAAGCGAGCTTCGTCTGCTGGGTCGGGTCGACGTACTGCGTGACCTTGCCCGCGAACGTCTGCGCGGACGCGCCGGCGGGCAGGGGCAGGAGGAGTGCCGCGGCGACCAGGAACGGCGCCGCGCAGGGGCGGGGGAGGCGCATCCCGGTCCAGCGTACACGCGTTTGCGGACCGCGTCTCGCCGTTCAATAGGGCCAGGGGCCCGAGCGATGCCCCAGCGCGCGCGCGACTGGTCGCAGGCGCAGGGCCAGCGCGACCTTGACGAGCAGGTTGCGGGCGAACCAGGGAAGCTGGGCAAGCTGGCGAAGCGCCCCGCCGAGGCGCGCCGCGCCGCGGACCGGCTCGCGGCGGTATTCGGCGAGCGAGCCGGTGCGTCCGCGCCAGGACCAGGTTCGCCCGAAGATCATCAGCCGTACGAGCGCGAGTGTCACGCCCACGGACGAGAACGCGTCGTGCACGAGCAGCGTACCCCCCGGCCGGACGCGCCCGCCCCAGCGGAGCAGGTCCTCGCAGACCGGCCGATACCGATGGGCGCCGTCGACGAACAGCAGGTCCACCTCCCCGGCCACCTCTCCGAGGGCATCCTGAGAGCGCAGGCGAACCTGACGCACGCGGCCGGCGACGGCCGCCCGCTGCAGGTTCGCCTGGAAGCGCCGACGGTCGCGCTCGCCGAGCTCGCTGCTCATGACCCACTCGCGCGGACCGCGATCGGTGCCGGCGTGCGGGTCGATCGCCACGACGTCGATGCCCTCGGGCGCCCCGCGGGCGAGCACGATCGTCGAGCGACCATGGAAGCTGCCGATCTCGACGATCCGACCCGGTGCGCGCAGCGCACCGGCACTCTCCCACAGACGCCTGGCCTGCGCGTGGGTGAGCCAGCCTTCGACGTCGCGCACGGCGTCAAGGGCGTCCTCGAACGAGCCGCTCACTGCTTGCGCACGCGGATCACGCAGTTCCAGGTCGCGACCTCCCGAAGCAGCGCCACCCGGCAGATGAACGCGAGCCGTGGCCAGTAGCGCGGCTCGACCCGCTCGATCCGCAGCCGCGGGCGCGCCTGGACCAGCCGCAGCGTCGGCCCGATGTGCACGGCCCACAGTCCGGCACCGTAGGCGTTCTTGCGCGGCGGCCCGTGCAACCGCTGGTAGAGGCGCGGGCCGAGCCGCGGCCCCAGGTAGTGGTAGGGGGACATGTCGTGGCCGCCCCACGGCGAGTACCAGTTCGTCCAAGAGATGTACGCCCAGCCACCGGGCCGCAGGACGCGCTCGATCTCCGCGATCACCGGCTCCGCGCTCGGGGTGTGCTCGAGCAGGTTGGAGCAGACGACCCCGTCGACGCTCGACTCCGCGAGCGGCAGAGCGCCCGCGTCGGCGACCAGCGCACCCTCCGGCGGCCCGCCCGCGGAGCGCAGCTCGACCGGGTCGTTGTCGACCGGGATGACCTGGGCGCCCAACGCCCGCAGCGCGCGGGTGTAGAAGCCCGGCCCGCAGCCGAGATCCAGGATCGTGCGGCCCGTGAGCGGCCCGTAGCGGCGCTCGAGCTCCTCGGCCGCCTCGGCGGCGAGCAGCGCGTAGAAAGGCTCCGGCTCGTCCTGCTCGCGCCGCCACAGCCGCCAGAGCGTCCTGGCACGCCGGATCCCCCGCGGCCGCTCCGCCACCGCGCTCACGTGGTCGCGTGGACCGCCTGAGCGCGCACGCCGCCGCGAGCCCGGAACGACATGGTCATGACGGTGACCGCGCACGCGAGCTGGAGAGCCGCCAGCGCCAGCGCGATGGTCGTCAGCCGCGCCCCGATCGCGAGCAGCAGCAGCACCTCCACGGCAGCGCCGGCGCCGAGCACCCAGACGAAGCTCGAGCGGCCGAGCGCGAGCAGGTACTGGACGGAGAGGTAGACGCAGGCCAGCAGCGCCATGGCGAACCCGAGCCAGGGCAGCGCGCCCGCGGCGCCGGCGAGCTCATCGCCGAAGACGATCGAGAGCAGTGGCTTCGCGGCCGCTGCATAGAGCGCGACCATCGGCAGCGCGGCAAGCGCGATCAGCCCGATCGTGCGCGCCAGGATCGGGCGCGCGTCCACGCCGTGCTGGGCGCGCCGGGCCGCCTCAGGGAGCAGGTACAGGCCGAGACCGACCGCGATCCAGATGATCGCCTTCGCCGCCACCGCGGCGACGGCGTACGAGCCGGCGGCCTCGGCGCTCGCCTCGTGCTTCACGACGATCACGTGGACCTCCTGGAGCGCGAACAGAAGCGTCAGCCCGAGCACCGGCATCCACGCCCCAGCGAGCAGGCCTCGCAGTGGGGCCGCGACGTGCGGGCTGTGCGCCGGCAGCAGGCGGCGCAGCGGCAGCATCAGCGCCGCTGCGACGGCGGCCAGCGAGAGCCCCGTGGCCAGGAACGCGCCGGTCACGCTGAGGCCAATGCCCACGAGCAGCAGCCCGAAGGCGATCCGCGCGAGCGCCTCGCCGACGATGCTGAATGCCACGACGCGGTAGCGCTGGAACCCTTGCAGCGCCCCCCGCTCGACGCACAGCACCGCCCACAGGACGCTCGTCAGCGGCACGGCGGCCGCCGCCCACAGCTCGTCCACGTTCAGCAGCGCCCCGATCTCGCCTCGCAGGGGGACGGCAAGGGCGGCTACGCCCGCCGCGAGCACGAGCAGCCGCGCCACCCAGTTGCGCACGCCTGCGCCCGCATCGGGGTCGGCGTCCGCGCGCTGGCGGCTTACCTCGCGCGCCACCGCGATCTGGAGGGCCGAGCCGGGGACCATGAGGATCACGAACGCCGAGAGCAGCGCCGCCAGCGAGCCGTAGCCCGAGGCCCCCAGCATACGGGCGAAGACGATCGTGAAGACGAGCGCGACCATGTTGCTCCCGATCACCGCCGCCGCGAGGCCCGCTGCACGCCCGGTGTCCGAGCGCAGCACCCGCTCGCGGAGCGGCGTGCCCGGCGGACGCGCACGCTCGGCCTCGAGCGCCTCGAGCGTGCTCTCCGCTGTGCGGTCCCAGGTCAGCTTGGAGGCGTGCGCGAGCGCCTGCCGGCCCAGCCGCTCGCGCAGCTCCGGATCGTGGACGAGCCGCCGCGTGTGCTCGACGAGCTCGGTGGGAGTGCCGGCCAGGAGCCCGGTCTCGCCGTGGCGGATCGACTCCTGCAGCCCGCCGACGGCCAGCGCGGCGCTGGGCGTGCCGCAGGCCGCCGCCTCGCTGACCGCGAGGCACCAGCCCTCCGCCGACGACGCCGTCACGTGCACCCAGGCCCGCTGGAGCAACTCCCGCTTGCGCTCTTCGCTGACCGACCCGTGGATCAGCACCCGCCTGGACAGGCCGCGGCGCTCGATCTCCTCCTCCAGCGTCGGGCGGTACTCGCCGTCACCAGCGATCTGGAGCTTCGCCTCAGGGATCCCGTCGAGCACGTCTAGCAGCATCTCGATGCGCTTGTACCGCTTGACGCGCCCGAGATAGAGCAGCGTCGGCTCGGGGTCCCGAGGCCCGGGCCCGAACGCGTCCGCCGCGAGGCCGTTGTAGTTCACTGCGACTTGCGCAGACGGGATGCCGTGCGCCGCGATCTCATCAGCGGACGCCTGCGAGACCGTGATGAAGCGCGAGCCCCGGTAGAGCAGTCTGAGCGGAGCTGTCTCCAGCAGAAACGCCGCGATCGCGCCCTTGCGGCCCATCTCGCGCACATAGTGGCCCCGGTGGATGTGATGGATCAGGGTCACTCGCGGCACGCGCAGCCAGAGAGGGGTCAAGAAGGTGATCCCGTTCACTATCTCGAGCGCCACGTCCGCGTCCGGCACGAGCCCCCGCGATTGCCTCCAGATCGCGTGCGGGAACACGGTGGATCGACCGCCGACACGATGGACGGTCAGGTCACCCTGGCGCTCGAACCGGCGGCAGCCTTTGTAGCCGCAGGCGATGACGGATACGCGGTGCCCCCAGGCGAGCCAGCGCGTGACCTGCTCGAGCAGGTTGCGGCCGCTCCCCCCGCCCTGAGGGTGCGTCCAGTCGCGATCGGCGAGCACCAGGATGTGCACTCGGCCAGAGTAGTTGCGTTCGAGTGAGCGCGCGCCCGTAGCGCCCTCGTACAGATGTCCAGGCCCGGCCTTCGCCGAGGTCGGACATTCGCTGACTGACGTCGGACATTCGCCCAAGCGCGCAGCGGCGCGTCCCTGGACGCGAACGCCGCACCCGATGACAGCTGCATGGCTGGCGGACCCTCCCGGCGCGCGGCTCTTGTCGCGCTCGCGCTTGCGGCGCTCCTGCCTGCGCTGTCAGCGCCGGCAGCCGCTGCGGATACGGGTGGTTTCTTTGGGGTGAATGCGCAGGGGTTGTTTGGTTTGTCGGCGGGGCGGGTGGAGGCGCATTTGGGGGTGATGGCGGACGGCGGTTTGGAGCTGGTGCGCCGTGACGCGTCCTGGGAGGTGGCCGAGCCGGAGCCGCCC
>JBKPSR010000086.1:0-37036 GCA_046735115.1 Actinomycetota bacterium | reverse complement strand
CGGGCACTTGAGCTTGGACGGACAGACGAAGCCGGGGTCTTGAACCTCGTCGTTGACGGTGGCCGTCGTGGCGAACCCGACTGGGAACAGCCTGAACTTCGCGGTCCGCTGGTCCGTTCCGGTCGCGCCCGTCCCGTTCGGGTCGGTGTCCAGCGTCACCTCGACGCGGTCGGGAACGGCCGAGGCCGACACACCCTGGCGGAGGTCGACCGCGACGACCTCAGGGGCATCGCTGAAGGTCTCCGTCGTCGGGTCGTTCGGATTGTTGCCGGTGTCACTCGCGCGGGCGTCGGCAGTCAGGCTCGCCGTGCTCGAGATCGGCGCGTTCGCCGCCGTCTCGGTCGACGGCATCTTTGCGACGAACGTGAACGTGATCGGCTTGCCGCGCGTGGGCTTCACGGACCCGAGCGAGCATGTGACTACGGTGGCCGGCGGCTGCGTGCACCCCTGCGGAGACGAGGCGAGCGTCGCCCGGGAGTCGAGCGTGAACGTCAGCACGACCTTGGTGGCCGTCGCTGTGGTGGGATTCGTGACGTCTACCCGGTAGTTGAGGTAGCCGTTCGGGATGATGAAGTCGCTGTCGGGCGTGTGCGTCGTCTCCAGGCACAGCTTGTTGCCGCAGGTCGGCGCCGCGTCAGCAGTCGCGGCTGCGCCGGCGAGCACGCAGAGCACGGCGATCGTGGCCGTCAACAGGCGGGTGAAGCGGGCAAAACGGGGGAGCATTCCCTTGCCTTCCCGGGGCCCGGGACAAGGCCCCACGGTCGAGTCCGATCATACGACCCTAATGGCAGTCGGCGGAAAGCGCCATTCCTGCGTGCGCCAGAACGCCTGTAATGTGCGCACATGCCGACCCGCTTGGTGCCCGCGTGAGCTGGTCGGAGGTCCTCCTCGCGTTCATCGTCTGCCACGCCGCGGGCGACGTCCTGATGCAGACCGACTGGCAGGCCCTGACCAAGGTGAGGGGACTCGGCGACTGGGAGGCTCGCCGCGCGCTCGCGAAGCATCTCGCGACCTACATGCTCGCGTTCGTCCCCGCCCTGGTGTGGATCGCGGCTGAGACGACGGTGCTGCGAGCGGTGGGGGTGGGCGTGCTGATCGCGATCCCGCACCTCCTCATCGACGACGGCCGCATCGTCAGCGGCTGGCTCCGCGTGGTGAAGCACGTGGACAATCCGGCCCTCGGCCTCCGGATAGCCGTCGATCAGACCTTTCACGCGATCTGCCTCCTCGGCGCGGCCCTGGTGGCCGCGGCCTGATGGATTAGGTTCTCCGCGGATTGAAGGGGCGCCTGGACAAGTGGTTCGGCAGGTACCGGTCGGCGCTCGCACACCGCGACCTGCGCCTGCTGCTAGGGAGCCTCGTCATCTCGGCCACCGGGAGCTGGGCGTACAACGTCGCGCTGCTCGCCTTCGTGTTCGAGCGCACCCACTCCCTAGCGTGGGTCGGCGCGGCCGGCACCGTGCGCTTCGTGACCGCACTGCTCCTGAGCACCTACGCCGGTGTCGTCGCCGAGCGCAGGGAGCGGGTCCGGCTCATGGTCGCGGCGGACTGGCTGTGCGTGGCATGGCAGGTGGGCTTGGCGTTCGTCGCCGCCGCGGACGGGCCGGTCGTCCTCGCGCTCGGGTTCGCGGCGCTCACGTCCGGAACGAACGTGGTCTACGAGCCCGCGGTGGCCGCGACGATCCCGTCGCTCGTCGAGGAGGACGACCTCGTGGCGGCGAACGCCCTGAACGGGACCATCTACAGCCTCGTAACGGTGACCGGGCCGGCGGTCGGCGCCGTCCTGCTACTGCTGAGCGACCCCGCGACCGCCTTCGCGGTCAACGCCGGGTCGTTCGCCGTGTCGGCTCTGCTCGTCGGGCTGATGCGCACGCGCAGCCGCCCGGTGGATGTCACGGAGGCCGGCACGGCCGGACCGCTGAAGCAGATGACTGTTGGGGCCAAGACCATCGCCAAGCTATCGGCCGCGCGGACGCTGGTGGCGTACTGCGTACTGGTCAGCTTCGTCTACGGGACGGACACAGTGCTCCTCATCGGCGCCTCCGAGGACAAGCTCGGAACCGGCACGCATGGGTTCGGCTACCTGCTCGCCGGGTTGGGCGTCGGCGGGCTCCTGGCGGCCCCACTGGTCGACCGGCTGGGAGCTTCGCGCCGGCTCGCGCTGATCATCTCGCTGGGCGTCGCGGGCTACTGCCTGCCCACGGCGCTCCTTACGGTGATCCACTCGCCGGAGCTGGCGTTCGCGCTGCAGGTCCTCCGCGGGGGCTCGACGCTCGTCGTAGACGTGCTGGCCATCGCCGCCCTTCAGCGCGCTGTGCCCGAGGAGCAGCTTGCGCGCGTGTTCGGGGTCTTCTTTGCCTTCGTCCTGGGTGCGATCTCGCTCGGCGCCGTGATCACCCCGCCGATCGTGGACGCGTTCGGCCTGGACGCGGGGCTGCTCATCATGGCGTTCGGGCCGTTCGCGCTCGGCGTGCTCGGCTATCCGTCGCTGGCGGCGATCGATCGCGTGGCCGGCGAGCGGGCGGCAGCGCTCGCTCCCCGGGTGGCGATCCTCGAGCAGCTCGGTTTCTTCGCGTCGGCCACGCGCAACGTCCTCGAGCGCCTGGCCGGCCTGGCGACCGAGGAGCCGGTGCCGGCCGGGACGGCGATCGTCCGCGAGGGCGATCCGGCCGAAGCGCTCTACGTGCTCGTCGACGGGGAGGTCGAGGTGACGGCCCGCGGCGAGGCGGGCGAGGAGCACACGATCCGGCGGATGTCGGCGCCGTCCTACTTCGGCGAGATCGGCGTGCTCGAGCACATACCGCGCACGGCCACCGTCACGGCGATCACCGACGCGCGGGTGCTGCGGATCGAGGGCACGGCGCTATTGGACTCGCTGACCACCGCGCCTCCGTCCTCGTCGCTGATGGAGAACGCGCGCAGCCGCCTCGCGCTGACGCATCCGTCGCGCGCGCTCACCTACTCGGCGTCGGACGAGCGCGAGCCCGTGTAGGCGCGTGCCTCCTCGATCGCCACTCGAACAACCCGGCCTGCTCCCGCGCCTCCGGGTCTACACCGATCCGCTCCAGCACGCGCTGATCGCCGCCGCGGTCGCCGCGCCGCTCGTCCCGCGGGCCGGCTGGCGGGTGGTCCTCACCGCGGCCGCCGCCGCCACCGTGATCGACGTCGACCACGCGGTCGCCGCGCGGTCGGTTCGCGTCCGGGCGACGACCTCGCTCTCCACCCGGCCGCGCACTCACAGCGCGCTCACCGCCCTTGGCGCCGGCGCCGTCGTGACCGCTGCCGCCGGGCCGCTGCACGGGTGGGCGGCGTTCGGCGGACTCGCGTCCCACCTGCTCCACGACGCGGGCGACCGCGCCGCGCCCACGCCCATTCTGTGGCCATTCGCCCCGGCGCGGCAGCTCGGGCGGCGGTGCCAGCTCGCCGGGACCGCGCTGCTGGTGCTGAGCTCGATGGCGATCGGCCGCGCTACGGCAGCCAACGCGCGAGCCGGCTCCGCTGGTGACGCTGGTGAGGACGGCGCAGCAGGTTGCCCGCAAGGAGGGTGAGTCCGATGGTCACGACGAGCTCCGCCGCGCGCGCCCGGAACGACGACCGCCCGTGCTCGCGCTGGCGATTGCACCGGCACGTCCATCGGGCGGAGCTTGGCGTCGGTGATCCGACGAGCGGCTCCACCTCCGGCGCTCGGCACACGGCAGGCCGCGGTTTTCGCCGAAGGACAGCACTGCCCGCCCCCGCCTCGTTCGCGACGGCCGCGGTCGCGTCGGTCGAGCCGTCGTCCACTACGAGCAGATCCACCTCCGGCAACGAGACCCGAGCCTCCGCCAGTCCGCCGGGGAGCGAGTCCTCCTCGGTCCAGGCGGGGATGAAGACCAGTGTTCCCGGCACGCGCGGAGACTACGGCGTGAGCCAGCCGTGCAGGATGGTCGCCAGCTCGACCGGCCGGTCCAGCTGGATCAGGTGGCCCGCGCCGTCGACCACGCGTAGCTCCGCTCCCGGTATGAGCTCCGCGAGGCGCTCGCCGCGGTCGAGGGGGATCCAGCTGTCCTCGCTCCCCCAGACCACGAGCACGGGCAGGTCGATGCTCGTGTAGAGCGGCTCGATCTCGTCCGTGTACGCCTGGTCCGCCTCCGCGATCTGCCGGTAGAAGGCGTTCTGGCCGCTCTCGTCCAGCCACGGCGCGACGAGCATGTCCGCCTCCTCACCTGTGAGGCCCCGGTTGCTCGCGCCGGCTATGTAGGCGCGCAGCGCTCCCTCGTGGACGGCCGCCGGAAGCGCTGTGAAGACGTCGGCGTGGTCGCGGACGAGCCGGAAGAAGTCCGAGCCCCACGGCGCGAGCGCGACCACGTCGACCAGGGCGAGGGAGGCGAACCGCGAGCCATGCACGAGGTGCGCCCTGAGCGCCACCGCGCCGCCGTAATCGTGCGCCACAAGGTGGGGAGCCTCGAGCTCCCAGTGCTCGAGCAGTTCGTGGAGGAGCTCGCCCTGGATGTCCAGCGAGACCCGATGGCCGGCGTCCTTCGACGACTCGCCGTATCCGGGCATGTCCCAGAGGTAGGTGGTGAACTCGGCGCTCAGCGCCCGAGCGAACGGCGCCCAGAGCCGCGACGACCAGGGCGTGCCGTGACAGAGGACGACCGCCTGCCCGCGCCCGTGGCGGCCCCAGCGCACGCGCCGCCCGCGCCAGTCGAGCTCCTCGGTCAGGTCCATCGCGACCCGACAGTTTGTCGCCTAAGCGGCAGCGACGATCCTGCCTGAGGGGTTGCCTGACAGCCCTAGGACAGGATTGTCGAGCGGCGGACGATCGCGAGGGCCAGGGCGCACACGCCTGCGACGACGGCGATCGCCGGGATGCCGAACCACGGGAAGCCGGTGTCGTCGCGCGCCGGCGCGGGCGCTGGCCGATCCTCGCGGCGCGGCTCGGATGGGCTTGGAGGCGGCTCCCCTGGTTCGCGCGCCGCGAAGGTGCGCGTGTCGACCAGCGCGACGAGTTTGCCGGCTCTGCCCACCCGGAGCTCGCCGCCGTCCGCGCTCACGTGCAGCCGGAAGTCGCTGATGTCGCCTTCGGTCGGCAGCATCTCCAGGTCGATGCAGGCGGCGGTTCGTCCCAGCGTGTCCAGCGCATGGATGAACATCTCCTCGCCGCCGCCGTAGAGGGTGTAGGCCCAGCGCCCGTCCCTGCTCATTACCCGTGTGAGCGGAAGGCCGCCCATCTGCTCACCGGGGTTGCGCGGGTCGACCACGTCGCGGCCGGCCAGCCTGCCGGCCAGCGTGTCGAGCGCGCGGACGCGGTAGTCGGCGAAGTCGCCGCCGGAGTACTGGATCAGGTACAGCCAGCGGCCATCGGGCGAGATCGCATCGACCGTGAAGAACCCGGAGAGAGAGATCTCGCGCCGCACTGTGAGCTCCTTGGCGTCGACCACGGCGAGCCGCGTGCTCGCCGGCGGGATGGCGCGCTCTGGCCGGGCCAGCACGAGCGTGCGGCCGTCGGCCGACAGCCCGGTGGTCGCGCCGTCGAGCGTCGCCGGTGCGACCCTCCAGTGGCCGCTGATCAAGCGGGAGCGGAGGGTTCGGCGGTCGGCGCGGCCGATCACGATCATGGCCGTGTCCTCGCCCGCGCGCCGGGTGAGGATGCGCTCCCTGCCGCCCGGCGCCACGACGCCCGCCTTGCCGCTCGCGTATGACGGGAGCGGCGGCCCGGCGGCGTGGGCGGCGACAGGCGGCGCGCACGACACCGCGCAGGCGAGGATGAGGACAAGGCGCCGATGTCGGGCTGTCACATCAGGGCTACACCCGGCGCGCGCCCGAGGTTCCGCGTCAGGCCACGCGCGCCAGTGGAGACGGCGAAGGGTGTTCGCGAGCCGCGCAGGCGGCCCAGTGGGCGCGCGACGGGGGATCCGGGGCCGGATCGTCCTCGCGCTCAGGCGCCCAGGCTCTCGCTGACCGCGAACCCGGCCCGCTGCTCGAAGACCAGGTCGCGCGCGGTGTCGAGGGCACTTGCCACGGCACCCAGGACGGTCGCGTCCTGGCCCAGCTCGCCCACGGCGACCGGCGGCGCGAGCGGCGTCAGCTCGGCCAGGCGGCGCTCGAGCGGCGGCCGCAGCAGGTCGATGTTGCTGCCGACGCCGCCGCCCAGCAGGACGAACTCCGGATCCACGATCGCGGCCACGGTGCCGACCACGAGAGCGAGCCGTTCCGCCTCCGCCTCCACGGCGGCCAGCGCCAGCTCGTCGCCCGCGCGGGCCGCTGCGAACACGCGCTTGGCCGAGGTCGCGCCCTCCATCCCGAGCCGCTTCGCAGTCCGGACGACCGCGTCCGCCGACGCCGCCTCCTCGAGCATGCCGCGACGCTTGGCGTCGCGGCCCGTCGAGCCGTCGTGCGCGTCGCCGCTCAGCGGCAGGTAGCCGACCTCGCCGGCCGCCCCGTGCGCGCCGCGGTAGAGCTCACCGTCGATGATCACGCCCATGCCGATACCGGTTCCGACGGAGACATAGACGAACGTGCTCGCGTCGCGGCCGCTGCCGTAGGTGCGCTCGCCGACCGCGGCGAGGTTGGCGTCGTTGTCGAGCGCCACCGTCGGCGGCAGCGCCTCCCGCAGCGAGCTCATCACGCCGGGCCGGCTCCAGCCCGGGACGTTCGGGGCGTGCCTCAGCCGGTCGCTGTCGGGGTCGAACACGCCCGGGCCGCCCACCACGGTGTGCGCCACGCGCTTCCATGTGAGCCCGGCGGCCGCCACCACGTCGTGAGCCACGGCGCCGACGGCCTTCACGAGCGCGTTGGCGCTGCGCGCGCGGTTGCGCTCGTCGCGCCGCGCCACGATCGCGCCGGACAGGTCCGCCGCCGCGACCCGGATCCACGCGCGCCCGACGTCCACGCCGACGACGTAGCCGGCCGTTGGGTCGACCTCGTACAGCATCGCCGTGCGACCGAGCGACGGGCTGGCCCGACCAACGGGGCGGACGAGGCCGGCGCTCTCGAGGTTGGCGAGCGCCTGCGAGACGGTGGGCTTGGAGAGCCCGGCGATGCGTGCCAGGTCCGGCCGCGAGGCCGGCCCGGCGTCGCGCAGATGCTCGAGCAGCGTGCGCTCGTTGTGAGCGCGCAGGAGCCGCGGGGTCCCGCCTTGACCCGACATAGTTAGGAAAGTATCTTATCTATCGTGGTGGGTCCCACCGCTGCCGCCCGCGAGCACGACTTCGTGCTCGGCATCGACTTCGGAGGCACGAAAATAGCGCTGGCCACGGCGGCGCTGGACGGCCGCCTCCTGGAGTCCGATCGCCTCGACACCGAGGCCGCCCACGGGGCGGTACAGGCCGTCGACCGCGCCGTCGAGCGCGCCCGGCGGCTGGTGTCCGAGACCACGCGCAACGGCGGTCGCTGCGTGGCCGTTTCGGCAGTCAGCCCGGGGATTGTCTACGAAGACCATGTCGTGCTCGCCCCGAACGTCCCGGGCTGGGAAGAGCTTCGGCTGCCCGGTCTGCTCCGCGAGCGCTTCGGGCTCGCGCGCGTGGCGGTGGGCACCGATGTGAAGGCCGCGGCGGAGGCCGAGCTGCGCTGGGGAAGCCTGCGCGGGGCGGATCCCGCGATCCTGCTCATCCTCGGGACGGGGCTCGCGGCGGCGGTCGTCGTCAGTGGCCAGGTCCTCCACGGCGCGAACGGGGCCGCCGGCGAGATCGGCTACAGCCTGCGCTGTGCGGGCGAGCTCCAGGGCGTCGCGGACGGCCGCGCACCGCTCGAGGAATTCGCGGGAGGCCGCGCCATCGGCGAGCGGGCGAGCCGGCTGCTCGGCACGACGGTGACGGCGGCCGACGTCTTCGAGCACGCCGACCCGCGGGCGGGCGATCTCCTCGAGGACGCGCTCGACGCGGTGGCGGTCCAGGTTGCCAACATGGCGATCCTGATCGATCCGGCGCGAATCGCGGTCGGCGGCGGGCTGATGAGCCGGTCGGATGTGGTGCTCGAGGCGATCGAGCGCAGGCTCCGGGCCGGCGTGCCGTTCGCGCCCGAGCTCGTGCCCGCCGAGTTCATCCAGGACGGGCCGCTGCGCGGTGCGATCGCGCTGGCCCTGGACGAGGCCGGCGGATGAGCGGCAACCGCATGCTTTCCGAGATGCTCGAGCAGCCCGGGGTCCTCAGGCGGCTGGCGGCTCGCTTCGACCACAATGTGGCGACCGTCCGCACGGTTCTGCGGAGGCCGCTGGCCGGCGTCGTGTACGTGGCGCGCGGCTCGTCCGACAACGCCGCCGTCTACGGGCGCTACCTGGCCGAGCTGTCCTCGGGCCGGCCCGCCGGTCTCGCCGCTCCCAGCCTCCACACGCTCTACGACATCAGGGCGCATTACGCGGGCTTCCTCGTGGTGGCGATCAGCCAGTCGGGCGCGACGCCGGAGATCGTCACGGTGTGCCGGCGGCTGCGGAACGCCGGCGCGCGGACCGTGGCCATCGTGAACGAGGCGGGCAGCCCGCTCGGGGAGGCGGTGGACGCGGTCCTGCCCCTGGGCGCCGGACCGGAGTTGGCCGTCCCCGCCACCAAGACGGTCACCGGCGAGATGCTCGCGGTGGCCGCGGTTGCGGCGGCCGTGGGGAGCGCGTCCTTCACGGGCGAGCAGCTGGCCGCGATGCCGGACGCCGTGGAGTCGGTGCTGGCCGAGCCGGGGCCGGCGGAAACGCTCGCGGGTGAGTGGGTGAGCGCGGAGCGGCTGTTCGTGGTCAGCCGCGGGCTCCTGTACGCGGTCGCGCTGGAGGCCGCGCTCAAGATCAAGGAGATCACCGGGATGCTGGCGGAGGGCATTTCGTCCGCCGACCTTCGCCATGGGCCGATCGGCGTGGCCCGCCCGGACGTGCCGGTGCTGGTCCTGGACGGCGGCGGCCCCGCCCGCGAGGACCTCCACGACGTCGCGGAGCTTGCACGCGAGCGTGGAGCGCCGGTGGCGGTCATGAGCGATGCGCCGGCTGCCGATCTGCCGCTGCCGGAGGGCCTCCCGGAGTCGCTCGCGGCCTTCCCGGCGACGGCGCGCGCCCAGCAGCTCGCCCTTGCCCTGGCGGACGCCCGCGGCATCGACGCGGACGAGCCGGCGGGGCTCACGAAGGTCACGCCCACCCAATGAAAGGAGACAGCATGAAGAACACGTCCAACCGGTCGGCCCTCGCGGCGCTTGCAATCGCGGTCCTGCTTGCGATGGGGCTCGCGGCGTGCGGCGACGACGACGACAACGGGAACGGCGGCGGTGGTGGCGGCGGCGACGGAGGCGGCGGAAAGACGATCGCGCTGCTCCTGCCGGAGACGAAGACCACCCGCTACGAGGAGAAGGACCGGCCGATCTTCACGGACAAGGTCAGGGAGCTCTGTCCTGACTGCAAGGTCCTCTACCAGAACGCGAGCCAGGACCCGAACAAGCAGCAACAGCAGGCCGAGGCCGCCATCACGAAGGGCGCGAAGGTGCTGGTTCTCGACGCGGTGGACGTCGCGTCGGTCGGGCCGATCGTCCAGCGGGCGAATCAGAAGGACATCCCGGTGATCGCGTACGACCGGCTGATCCCGGATCAGGACATCGCCTTCTACGTGTCGTTCGACAACGTGAAGCAGGGCCGCATCCAGGCGCAAACGCTGCTCGACAAGCTCGGGTCCGGCGCAAACGGCAAGTCGATCGTGATGGTGAACGGCGCCCCCACCGACCCGAGCGCGGGCGATTACAAGAAGGGCGCCCACCAGGCGTTCGACAAGAGCGACGTGAAGATCGCCAAGGAGTTCGACACGCCGGACTGGAGCCCGGACAAGGCGCAGACCGAGATGGAGCAGTCGATCACGTCGCTCGGCAAGGACGGCTTCGTGGGCGTGTACTCCGCGAACGACGGGATGGCCGGCGGGATCATCGCGGCGATGAAGGGCGCCGGGATCCAGCCGTCGAGCAAGCCGGTCACGGGTGGCGACTCCGAGGCGGCGGCGATCCAGCGCATCCTGGTCGGCGAGCAGTACTCGACCATCTACCTCGCGATCAAGCAGCAGGCCGAGACCTCGGCGCAGCTCGCGGTGGCGGCGGCGCAGGGGAAGATGGACCCGGACGGGCTGGCCAAGGCTAAGGTCGACAACGGGGCCAAGCAGGTGCCCTCGGTCCTGCTCTCGCCGATCGCGGTGACGAAGGACAACATCAAGGACACCGTGATCAAGGACGGCTTCCTGACCGCGCCCGAGATCTGCACGGGCCCGTACAAGGACGCGTGCGCGAAGGCGGGGATCGAGTGATGTAGGGGCGAGGGGACGTCGCCGGCCGGCGCGCCCGTAGTGGGTATGCGCCCCGCTACCCTGCGCGCCGCCATGCGACGTCTCCTCGCCAACCTGCTTCCGGCACTCGTACTCTTGGTCGCCGGGTGCGGGGGCGGCGACTCGGGGAGCGCGCTCGACTCGACGCTCGCCTACCTGCCGAAGGACACCTCCTTCGCGACCGCGATCGACACCGACACGGGCGGGGACCAGTATCAGGCGCTCGCCGCCCTCCTCGACAAGTTCCCGTTCGGCGACCAGGCCAAGGCCCTCCTGCTCCGGCAGTTCGAGGAGTCGAGCGGCGGGATCCGCTACGACGAGGACCTGAAGCCCGTGCTCGGCAACCCGCTCGTGATCGGCGCGGCCGAGCCGCAGGCGATCACGACCAGCTCGAACGACGCGTTCATCGTCGCGATCAAGGCGAGGGACGCGGACGCGCTGGACGACCTGATCGGCAGGCTGAAACTGAAGAAGGACGGCGAGGCGTCGGGGGCGACCCTCTACCGGGACGGCGACACGTTCGTCGCGGTCGAGGACGACATGCTCGTCTCGGCGAATGACGAGAGCCTGCTGAAGAGCGCGCTCGAGCGCGCCGACGGGGACGACCATTTCGACGAGGACACGTTCAACTCCGCCCTCGAGGACCTGCCCGAGAGTGCCCTCGCACGCGTCTACACCGACCTCCAGGAGCTGACCACGAGCGACCCGGGCGGCGTGCCCGCGCAGAGGGTGAGTTGGATCGGCGCGCTGCGGACGGTCGGACTGACCGCCACCGCGAAGGACGATTCGGTCGACATCGACTTCCGCGCGCATACGGAGGGCGAGCTCACGGACGACGACCTGCCGATCGCGCCGGGTGACGACGCGCCGCCGGTGATCAAGCGCCGCGGCGAGGTGGGCCTGGGGATCCGGGATCTCGCGCACATCGTCCGCTGGGCGGAGAGCGCCGCGCAGGCGATCGATCCCTCCGGCTTCGGCGACTACGAGCGTGCCAAGCAGACGATCGACAGCCAGCTCGGCGTGAACCTCGACAGGGACTTGATCGGGCAGCTGACGGGCAACGTGGCGGCCAGCCTCGCCCTCGGGCGCGACTTCGGCGTGCGGAGCGAGCTGCGCGACCCGCGGGCGTTCGAGCGCACCCTCGCCAAGGTGGCCGACGTCCTCCCGAGCTTCGCGGAGGGCGCCGGATTGGGCCGCGTCGCTCTCACGAAGCCGCGAGCGCGCGGCGGCTACTACGAGCTGCGCGGCCGCCGAGGCGGCAAGGTCGTGTTCGGCGTGTCGAATGACGTGCTCGTGGTGGCGAGCAACCGGGCGCGAGCGGTCCGGCTCGCGCGCGAGGAGCCGGCGGCTGTCGAGGGCGCGAGCGGGTCCGTGACGCTCGGCGCCGACGCCGAGCAGCTCGTGGGCACGTTCCTGCAGAAGTACGGCTCAGTGCTCGGCCTCCCCGACCTGGGCGGCCTCGGGACGGGCCTCGTGACCCGGCCGCTCGGCGACCTGAACGGCTACGTCTCGGCCAGCACGGACGAGCTGCGCGGCAGGCTGACGCTCGCGATCGAGTAGCCGGCCGCACGGTTCCCCGACGCCTGTTTTGCCGGGCGAACGACGGGTACGGCTCGGAGGTGGGGTTGCTCACCGCACCGCTGTCCCTGGTTCGCGAACCCGTCCGGCTGACGCTACGCGTCTGGGAGCTCGGGCTGTCGAGCGCCGCAGAGGCGGCGCGGATCGGCGCGGAGTTGCTCGACCCGCGTCGCGACGGTGCCCAGCGGGACGTCGAGCCGGCCATGCCCGCCGAGCCCGACGTGGTCGTCCCGGAGACCGGCTACCTCGCGCCGGAGCCGGGGGATGCCGGCCCGGAGCCGGACGTCCTCGAGGTCGAAGACGGGGCCGGCGTCGCCGCCGACGTTCCGCCACCGGTGCCCGACGAGCTGATCCCGGACCACGTGGACGAGGAGCCCGTGCTAGTCGCCGAGGCGGCCGAGGAGGGCGCCGAGGACGGCCCGGGCGCGGAGCTGCACGTCGAGCCGCCCTGGGACGGCTACGAGCGGATGAGCGCGGCGGACGTCCGCGACCGCCTCGCCGCGGCGAGCGCCGCCGAGGCCGCCGCCGTGGAGCTCTACGAGTCGACCCACAAGAGCCGTCGTTCGGTGCTGGACGCGGCCGAGTGGATGCTCCGGAACCAGCCGCGCTAGGCGCCGGCCATTCGGCTCAGCAGCTCGGTCGCGCCGCGCTTGTTGAGCGGCTCGTTCAGGTTGCCGCACTTCGGCGACTGGACGCACGACGGGCAGCCGCTCTCGCAGGGGCACTCCGAGATGAGCCGCAGGGCGTCGCCCACCAGCGTCTCGAAGCGCTCAAAGCCGGCGCGGGTGATGCCCACGCCGCCCGGGTGGCCGTCGTAGATGAAGATCGTCGGCACGCCGGTCTGGTGGTGGAACGCCGTCGAGAGGCCGCCGATGTCCCAGCGGTCGCACATGGCGAGCAGCGGCAGGACAGCGATCTGGCCGTGCTCGGCCGCGTGCAGCGAGCCCTGAAGCACCTCGAGCGGGAACTCGTTGCGCACGAGGGAGTCGGGCAGCTCGTACCAGAGCGCCTGCGTCACGAAGTCCTGCTCGGGAATGTCGACCGCGAGCAGGTCCAGCACCGAGTGATCCGAGACGCTCTTCTTCTGGTACGCCACGACCTGCTCCGTAACCGACACGACGCCGAACGAGAGCGTCACCCCGCAGGTGTGGCGCTGGTCGCGCACCTGCTCGATCCAGGTCTCGGAGTCCTTCTTCGGCTGCGTGTACCAGTCGCCGTTGAAGGGGCGCACGACCGCCCGGTGCTGCCCCAGGTCGAGCTCCTCGACCTCGTACGCCGCTCCCATGTGGAGGTAGACGGCGCCGGGGTGCACGGCCGAGTGGGCGCGGGCCGTCTCGACGGTGCCGATCACCTCCCCGGCGTCGGCCTCCACGATCGCGACCGAGTCGGGCGAGGCGGACCGCAGCGCGATGCGCGCGGCCGGGTAGCCTGGCCCCCGCGGCAGGTAGCGGCCGCCGCGCTCGCGCAGCGCCCCCTGCTGCACCAGCCTGCGCGCGTGCTCCTCCCAGCGCGGCCCGAAGATCTCGGCGTCCTCGGGCGTGAGCGGCAGCTCGTACGCGGCCGCCGCGAGGTGCGCCTCGTGGATCTGCTCGGACTCGTGGTCGAGGATCGCCTGCTCGACCGGGCGCCCGAGGAACTCGGTCGGGTGGCGGCAGAAGAACTGGTCCAGCGCGTCCTCGCCGGCCACGTACATCGCGAGCCCGGGGTTACGCCGCCCAGCGCGCCCCCACATCTGGCGGAGGCTCGCCACCGTGCCGGGGAAGGTGACGCAGAGCGCGGCGTCCAGGTCGCCGATGTCGATGCCGAGCTCGAGGGCGTCCGTTGCCACCACCGCCAGGAGGTCGCCCTCGGAGAGGCGCTGCTCGATCTCGCGCCGTTGCATGGGCGTGTAGCCGGCCCGATAGGGCGCGACACGCTCGGCGAGGTCCGCCCGGCCGGCGTCCTCGAGCCGCCCGCGGGCGAAGCGCTGGATCAGCTCCACTCCGCGGCGGGACTTCAGGAAGCAGATCGTCCGGATCTCGCGCTCCACGAGCGCGGCCAGCAGTTTCGCCGCCTCGCCGAGGGCCGAGGCGCGCCGGCCCAGCTTCTCGTCCACGAGCGGCGGGTTCCACATGGCGATCCGGCGCTCGGCACGCGGCGCGCCGTCGCGATCCACCAGCTCGACATCGACGCCGGTAAGCCGTTCCGCCAGCTCGGTGGGATTGGCGATCGTCGCGCTCGTGAGCAGGAAGCGCGGGTCGCTTCCGTACGCGCGCGCGAGCCGGCGCAGGCGCCGTAGCACGTTGGCCACGTGGGAGCCGAACACGCCTCGGTAGACGTGCGCCTCGTCGACCACGATCCAAGCCAGGTTCGCCAGCAGGTCGCCCCACGAGCGGTGGTTGGGCAGGACCCCCACGTGGAGCATGTCCGGGTTCGTGAGGATCAGGTTGGACCGCTGCCGGATCGCCCGGCGCTCCTCACGCGGTGTGTCGCCGTCGTAGATGGCCTGGCGGAGGTAGCGCCCGCCTATCCGCGCGAGCCCGCGCGCCTGGTCCTGTGCCAGCGCCTTGGTGGGGTAGAGGTAGAACGCCCGCGCGGCCATGTCGGTGGCCAGCGTGTCCAGCACGGGCAGGTTGAAGGCGAGCGACTTCCCGCTCGCGGTGCCGGTCGTAACGATCGCGTGGCCGCGCCTCGCCGCCTCGAGCGCATCGGCTTGGTGCGCCCAGAGCGCCTCGATCCCGGCCGCCGCGAGCCCCTCACGGACCGCGGGGTGCAGCTCGTCCGGGATCGGCTCCGGAAGGCCGGCCTGCTCGCGCTCGCGGTCGGTCGCGACGAGCTCCTCCTCGCGGCCCGGGTCGAGCACCGCCTCCCATGGATATGTGGTGGGCGCTCGGCTCACGGCTTGCGATAGTACGCGTGCGTTGATTCGGCGTTTTCACCACTCCGAGTTCGACCGGGGACGCCTCCTCGAGCACAAGTCGGAGCCGATCACGGTGGTCCTGCCCGCGCGCGAGGTGGCGGACACGGTCGGGCAGATAGTTGAGCGGCTCCGGACGCTCGAGCCGCTGATCGACCAGGTCGTAGTGATCGACGCCGACTCGGCAGACGGCACCGCGGCCGTTGCAGCTCGCGCGGGCGCCGAGGTTTACCAGGAGGCCGAGCTCGCGCCCGAGTTCGGCCAGGTGCTCGGCAAGGGCGATGCGATGTGGCGCGCGCTCAGCGTGGTGCGCGGGGAGGTCGTGGTCTACCTCGACTCGGACACGCGCGATTTCTCGGCGCACTTCGCCACGGGAATGCTGGGGCCGCTCCTCTGCCACACGGGGGTGGAGTTCGTAAAGGGTTTCTTCCGCCGGCCGTACCTGCGCGCCGACGGCACCGAGCTGCCGGCCGACGGCGGGAGGGTGACCGAGCTCGCGGCGCGACCGCTGCTGTCCGCGTTCTATCCCGAGCTGGCGGGGTTCGTGCAGCCGCTCGCGGGCGAAGTGGCGGCGCGCCGCTCGCTGTTCGAGCGCATCCCGTTCGCCACCGGCTACGCCGTCGAGACCGCAATGCTCCTGCGCGCGCGAGACACGCTCGGCGGCACGGGCTCGATGGCGCAGGTGGACCTCGACGTGCGGCTCAACCGCCATCAGCCGCTCCGCGAGCTCGGGCCCATGGCGTACGCGGTCCTGCGCGTGGTGCTCGAGCGCCTCCGGGCCGACGGCCGCCTGCTCGACGACCACGCTCCGCCGTTCCAGACCGCCGACGGCGGCCTGGTGCAGGTGGAGATCGTCGAGCGGCCGCCCCACGCGACGCTCCGCGCCCCTGCCTAGTGGGCATCAGGTGCGTCTACACGGACCTCGACGGCACGCTGCTCGGCCGCGGCGCATCGCTCCTTCGCACGGCTGAGGGCGAGTTCACGCTGCTGGCCGCGCGCGCTCTCGAGGCGTGTCACCGCGCCGGCGCGGAAGTGGTGATCAAGTCCGGGCGCCGCCGCGCTCAGGTCATGGAGGACGCCCGGCTGATCGGGCAGAGCTCGTACATCTTTGAGGTGGGCGCGGCGATGGTGGTGGACGGCGAGACGACGTTTCTGACGGGCGACCTCCAGCCGCGTGACGGTGCATCCGTCCACGATCAGATCGCCGCCACGGGTGCGCCTGAGCTGCTGCTCCGCCGGTTCGCGGGCCGGCTCGAGTACCACGCCCCCTTCCACCTAGGACGCGAGGTGTCGCACGTCTTCCGCGGCCTCGTGGACGTCCGCGAGGCGAACGAGCTGCTCGGGGCGGAGGGCCATTCGGCGCTCCGGTTCGTCGACAACGGTGAAATCGGGCCGGGCACGCACACCTTCCACCTCATCCCGGCGGGCGTCTCGAAGGCCCGCGCGGTGGCGGCCCACATGCGCGCGCGGGGGTACGCCCGCGAGGAGTGCGTCGCCGTCGGCGACTCGCGCGAGGACCTCGAGGTCGCCGAGGTGGTCGGCCGGCTGTTCCTCGTCGCCAACGCGGTGGCCGGCGACACGTCTCGCTACCGGAACGTGGAGCGCACGGAGGCGGCGATGAGCGAGGGCTTCTACGAAGCGGTGATTCGGTCGCTGGCCGAAGGCTCGTAACCAACGTTACAATCGAGGGTACTCCGAGCAGCCGGGATCACCCTTAGATCCCATCGACTCAGGAGGCAGCGGATTGCACCTCTCGGATGCACATCACTCCCGCAAGACGCTCGCGGGAGCGTGCATGGTCGTGGCGCCGCTCGTTCTGCTCGTCGCAATGGTGATTCACCCCGCCAGCGACATGGACGAGGCGACCCAGGTGGCCACCATCGCGGAGAACCTGAACGCGTGGTACGTGGCACACCTGATGGCGCTCGTCGCCATCGCCCTGATGGTGCCGGTGGTGCTGGGCCTGATGCACATGCTGCGCGAGCGCGAGGTCGCGCTCGGGCACGTGGGCAGCGGCCTGGCAATGATCGGCCTGCTCGCATTCGCGGGCATCGTCGGGATGGAGATGGCGATGTGGCAGATGGTCGCCGGCGGCAGCACCCGCGAGGCGGTGGCGCTGCTCGAGCGTCTGAACGACACGGCCGGGATCGTGATCCCCTTCGTGTTCATGTCGTTCGGTTTCGCGCTCGGGCTGGCGTGCCTGGCGGCAGGGCTCTACAGGGCACGCGCGGTTCAGTCGTGGATGGCGATCTCAGTAGGGGCGGGAGCGATCCTGTTCGGGTTCGCCGTCGGCACGGCGATGAACTGGCTGGCCGTCGCGGCTGCGGGGCTCCTTGGCGTGGGCCTTGGGGCGATCGGCCGCATGGTCCTGCGCGAGACCGACGAAGCCTGGGAGCACACCCCGGAGTACGAGGGCTTCCGCCCCGTGCCTGGGATGCGCTAGTCCAGACGCGGCGGCTTCCCGGCCGCCGCACGGGTGAGGCAGCACGGGCGCCCCCAGTGGGCGCCCGTGGCTTTCGCCGCCGCCCGAGCGTGGCTTGGGGGGCGGCGGTTAATGTGCGCCCGTATGGACCGGTTCGCCGAGGAGGTCGTGGACGCGATCAACGACATCTCCGGCAGCCACGAGGGTCATCGGGCGGCGCATGCGAAGGGGACGCTGATGACCGGCACGTTCACCCCGTCAGGGTCAGGGCTCACAACGGCAGCGCACATGGGTGAGCACGCGGTGCGCGTGACGGTGCGCTTCTCGAACGGCGGTGGCGACCCGGCGATTCCCGACTACGCCAAAGAGGGCCGCGGGCTTGCGGTGAAGTTCTACCTTCCGGACGGCTCGAAGACGGACATTGTGGCGCTTTCCCTGCCCTGCTTCTTCGCGCGCACGCCGGAGGACTTCCTCGAGTTCACGAGGGCGCGCAAGCCGGATCCGGAGACCGGGCAGCCCGACTTCGCGAAGCTCGGCGCCTGGCTGCAGGACCACCCCGAGGCCGGCCCCGCGATCCAGGCGGCGGTGTCGGCCGATCCGCCGGAGAGCTATGCCACGGTGCTCTACAACTCGATCCACGCGTTCAGATGGGCGGCCGCCGACGGCGCCGAGCGCTGGGTGCGCTACCGCTTCGAGCCCGAGGTTGGCGAGCGGACGCTGCCGGTGGACGAGGCCCGCGCGCGCGGCCGCGACTACCTGCAGGAGGAGATCGTCTCGCGCGATTCGACTGCGTTCCGGCTGGTCGTCGTGATCGCCGCCGAGGACGACGACCCGACGGACCCCACCGTCGCGTGGCCGGAGGACCGCGAGCGGGTGGAGGTGGGCTGCCTCGAGCTGACCGGTCCGGACACCGAGCGCGAGCAGGGCGACGACATCCTCGTTTTTGACCCAACCCGCGTGACCGACGGGATCGAGCTGAGCGACGACCAGGTCCTGCGCTTCCGCCCGCGCGCCTACGCGACGTCGGTGACGCGCCGAACCGGGGCGCCGGCGCCGGCGTCCGTGGGCGCGGCGTAGCCGCCGCCGACGATCGCCGCGCACCCTTCGCCCCCGCCGACGATCGCCGCGCACCCTTCGCCCCCGCCGACGATCGCCGCGCACCCTTCGCCCCCGCCGACGATCGCAACCCAGCTTCGCCGAACGACAGCATCGAGGACCGGTTCGGTTGCGTCTGGCTCGACAATCCTGCCTCGGGTCCCTATGCGGGACGCTATCCAGGATCGTCGATTGATTCTTCGGTCCGAATCCCTTCCTCAATGCGGTAGTTCGTCCATCCGCGCGCCACAAAGTCACTCCTCGACCAGAGCCGCTCCCGCGCGTCTCATTTCGTCGAGCGTTGTCGCTTCCGTTACGGAAGCCAGGTCGATGATGCGCTCGCCGAACGGGTCCAGTCGGTTCCGGCCGACGATGGCGTGGCAGGTGACCCCACCCTGGCGGCAGCGGGTGGCCACCTCGCCGACGATCTTGCCTTGGAGGGTTTGCTCGTCGAGCGCGCCTTCGCCGGTGACGACGAAGGCGGAGCCCCTCATCAACGCGTCGAAGCCGATCGCGTCCAGCACGTAGGGGGCGCCCGGGAGGAGCTCGGCGTCGTGGACCGCCCACAGGCCGCCGGAGAGGCCGCCGGCGCAGCCGGTCATCGGCTCGCCGCGGGGGTCGCGGGGGTAGCTCGCGGCCAGCTCGTCGAGGCGTCGCCCGAGCCGCTCGACCATCGCCTCGTCCGCGCCCTTCTGAGGCCCGAAGATGCGAGGAGCGTCCTCGAAGGGGACGCGGACGTCACAGACGACGTGCATCTTGGGGCTGACGCCCGCCTGCTCCAGCGCCCCGAGGGCGCCCGCGCCGCCGTCGGTGGTAGCCGAGCCGCCGACGGTGACGATGATCGGAGACGCGTCCGCCCCGGCGGCGGCCGCGATCAGCTCGCCGGTGCCGCGCGTCGAGGCATCCCAGGCGTCGCGGTCGCCCTCCGCCACCAGCGAGAGGCCGCTCGCCTGGGCCATCTCGACGACCGCCGAGCCATCCGGAAGCAGGGCAAACGCCGCCTCGACCGGGCGGCCGAGAGGATCGGAGACGGTCGTCGTCCGAATCTCCCCGCCGAGCGCCTCGACGAGCACCTCCATGGTGCCCTCGCCGCCGTCCGCGACAGGGAGTTCACGCGCCTCGCGGCCCGCAGAACGAAGGCCGTCGGCAACGGCCTGCGCGACCTCGCGCGCCGAGAACGTCCCCTTGAACGAATCGGGCGCGACGAGCGCCGGAAGCGGCGCAGCCCGACCCGGTGCTCCGGTCAAAGCGCGTCGCGGAAGACGCGCTCCGCCTCCTCGCCGTGTACCGCGAAGACGATGCGCTCCAGGCCGCCGGAGTGCTCGCGGGCGGCGCCGACCATGATCTGGGCCGCTCGGTCGAGCGGGAAGCCGCCGACTCCGGTGCCGAAGGCCACCAGCGCAAGCGAGCGGGCGCCGAGCTCCTCCGCCTTGGCGAGCGTCGAGCGGGTGGCCTGCTCGATGATCTCCGCCGAGGTCGGCCCGCCCAGCTCCATCGTGGCCGCGTGGATCACCCAGCGGCATGGCATGTCGCCGGCGGTTGTCTCCACAGCCTCGCCCAGCCCGATCGGCGCCTTGGCGTCGGACTCGCGCTGCACGCCCGGGCCCCCGGCTCGCGAGATCGCGCCCGCCACGCCGCCGCCGTGCCGCAGCATCGTGTTCGCGGCGTTGGCGATGGCGTCCACATCCAGCTTTGTCACGTCAGCGGCCATGACCTCGAGCTTCGCCATCGCCCATATCCTGCCGGACCGGAAGCCGGCGGGTGAAGGTGCCGCCTAGCGGCGCACGCGCACGCCACGGCGCACGAGCGCCGACCGGTTGCCCGCCGTGTCGGTCGCGCGCAGCGTCAAGACGATCCGCGGGTGACCCCCGCGACGGAGCGCCGCCCGAAGCAGCCGGCGGCCACGCGGGCGCACCCGCACGAGCAGCCGCTTGCGCTGGTTCGCGACGAGCGTGGCGTGTCGACGGCGCAGCGGCACCCTCCGCTGGCCGATCAGGAGCGTTCCACCCGCCCTCAGCGAGGAATTCTCGTTGGAGCGCACGTAGACGATCGCGCCGTGGAGGCGCGCGACCCGCTGTCGGCGCGGCGCGTGCACGGCAAGGGTCGGCGCGGTTAGGTCCGCTTCGCCGCCGCCTGACCCAGCGGGCTGAGGGTCGACGTCGATGCGCAGGATCTTGCCGAGCATGGAGCCCGGATTCTGCGCGTCGCCCTCGGGATCGCCCTGCGTGCCGCCGTCGCCGGTCGAGAGGTAGAGCGCTTTGTCCGGCCCGAACAGGAGCTGGCCGCCGTTGTGGTTGTCGGCCTGGTCGTGCTGGATTGTCAGCACAGGCGTCCGAACGCCGCCGCGGAGCTGCTCGACCTGGAGGTCGCCGCTGTTGTCCGTGTAGAAGATGAACAGCCGGCCGCTCGTCGCATAGTCGGGCGCGACCGCGACCGACAGCAGTCCCTGCTCGCCGCTGTCCTGGACGAGGCTGCGGATGTCGAGCACGATGCTCGAGCCCGATGGAGTCCAGCGAACGACGAGCCCCGGCTTCAACGCGAGGAAGAGCTCGTTCGTCACCCCGGGAGCCGCCGCGACGGAAACCGGCTGGTCGAACGTCCCGATGCTGGTCTTGGTGAGATTCCCCCCGCTCTCCCCGAGCCGGTAGACGTCGCCGGCCAGCGAGGTCGCGTACAGATGCCCCACGCCGTCCTCCCCGAAGCCGGAGACGTTGGCGATCGTGAGGTTCGTGTCCACTGCGGGCGGTGCGGCGTGCGGTCCGAGCTTCATGATGATCCCGGTGTCGAAGCGGCCGAACAGGTACTGGCCCGCGAACGACGGCAGGTCGGGGTCGCGCACGAGGTAGCCGCCGATGACGACGTCGGGGCCACTCGGGTACTCGTACGTCGGCCGAAAGTAGTTCGACGGCATGCAGCCGGATTGGACGGCGGTGCCCGAGAAGCAGTTCCAGCCCAGGTTCGCGCCGTGGAAGCTGCCGGCGGGGAGGTAGTCGACCTCCTCGTTGGTGCCGCCCACGTCGCCGATGTATACGTCGCCTGTCTGCCGGTCGAAGGACCAACGGTATGGGTTGCGCATCCCGGATGCCCAGACCTCCGTCGGCGCCTGGGCCGCGGCGGGCGCGCTGGGCAACAGCATCAGCAGTATCAGGAGCGCAACTGCGAGATATGGCATTCGGCCGGGTCCTTGTCCTCCCGCCAGCGCAGCAGCTTCGCTCCATGGCGAATGCGTTGACCGGTGATGTGATCGAACGCCACCTCCACAACCAACTCCGGACGCAGGCCCTCCCAGACGAGCTCCTCCTCGGACTTCCAGCGGCTCGGCTCGCCGGAGCCGCGCTCGCCGGTCCGGTATGGCTCGAGCTTGCCGAGGAGCTCGCGCTTCTCCTTCGCCTTGAATCCGGACGTGTGGCCGACGATGTGCAACCGGCCGTCGTCGTCGTACAGGCCGAGGATCAGCGAACCGACCGTGCCCTCCTCCTTGCCGAACCGGAATGCCGCGACGACCGTGTCCGCCGTGCGGACGCGCTTGATCTTCACCATCCCGGTGCGCTCACCGGGCCGGTAGGGAGCGTCGCACTGCTTCGCGATCACGCCCTCTGACGTGCCGGTGAGCCACTGTCCCGCGTCGTCCGTGGTGTGCGTCACCGGCGTGAGCTGAACGGGGTCGGCCACGACCGCCGCGAGCCGCTCGCGCCGCTCCTCGTAGGGCAGCTCGCACAGCACCTCGTCGCCCTCCGCGAGGAGATCGAAGGCCACCAGGCCGGCCGGCGTCTCCTCGCGCAGCCGCTCGACGCGCGACGCGGCTGGGTGGATCCGCTGCGAGAGCAGGTCGAACTCCTGGACGCCGTCGACCACGACGATCATCTCGCCGTCGAGCACGAGCCGCTCGTGCGGCAGCGCCAGCACCTGCTCGACGACGTCCGGGAAATAGCGGTTCATCGGCCGCCCGTTGCGGCTCTGCAGCTGAACGTCGTCGCCGTCTCGGAACACGATCGTGCGGAAGCCGTCGAACTTCGGCTCATAGCACCACTGCTCGCCCTCGGGCAGCTCCCTCGCCGACTTCGCGAGCTGCGGCTTGACGGGCGGCTTCAGCGGCAGGCTCATCGCGGCGCCGCGCTCCGGCCGAGGATCCGCCTGAGGGTGAGGTCGCCGAGTCGCGGCGAGATGCCGTTGACGACCCGCAGCATGCGCACGAGAGGCGGGTAGAAGAGCTCGCGCCGGTCCTTCTCCACGGCGTCGACCACCTGCTCGCCGAGCGGTCCCGCGGGGGCCCGGCGGTCGAGCCGGTACCAGTCCGGCATGCGCTCCATCTCGTGGTCGTGGAGCGACGTTGCGACCTCGCCCGGAAAGACGGTGGTGACCGACACGCCGCTGCCGTGCAGTTCGTGCCTGAGCGCCTCGGCGAAGGTGCGCTGCGCCGCCTTCGTGCCGTTGTAGACGGCCGCGTGCGGAAACCCGCGCACCCCGCCGCCGGAGGAGACGATCACGACGTGGCCGCGTCCGCGCTCGATCATCCCGGGCAGAGCGACCCTGACGGTGTGGATCGTGCCGAGCCAGTTCACGTCGTTCATCTGGCGCGCCTCGTCCAGCGGCAGCTCGGCGAAGGGCCGGTAGTGCGTGATGCCGGCGTTCGCCACCAGCACGTCGACGTCGCCGAACTCGGCGATCGCGCGCGCGACAGAGTCAGCGTCGGCCACGTCCCCTTCGAGCACGACGTGCCCGTCGCCGGGAAGCTGGCCGGCGAGCCGTTCGAGCGGCTCGCGGTGACGCGCGACCAAGCCCAGCACAGCGCCGCGGGCGGCGAAGGCGCGAGCGACCGCCTCGCCGATCCCGCGCGAGGCGCCGGTCACCAGCACGCGGGTCCCCGGGCCGATCTGCACGGCCGCCATGCTAGTCACAGCTACGATCCCTCCCATGTCTCAGGAGCAGGTGACCGTTGCCGAGGAGGAGTACCTCCAGATCATCTACTGGCTCCAGGAGGCGGGCCTCCCGATCACCGGCGCCAACATCGCACGCGCGATGCAGGTCTCGGCTCCGACGGTCCACGAGATGATCGGCCGCCTCGAGGCCGACGGCTACGTGACGCGGGGCGCCGACAAGTCGCTCGAGTTCACCGAGACGGGTCAGGAGCACGCAGCGGGCATCGTGCGGCGCCACCGGCTGATCGAGCGCTTCCTCACCGACGTCTTCGAGATCCCCTGGGACCAGGTCCACGAGGAGGCGGAGCGGCTCGAGCACTGGATGTCGCCGATGGTCGAGGAGCGCATGCTGCGCGCGATCGGGGATGCCAAGACCTGCCCGCACGGTCACCCGATCTTCGAGGGCGAGCGCGAGGCGGGCGTCCCGCTCGCCGACGTGGAGGAGGGCGCGAGCGTCCGCGTGCTCCGCTTCGAGAACGAGGCCGAGGACCTGCTGCACTACCTGAAGGACACCGGCCTGAGGCCGGGCCTCGAGGGCACTCTTGCGCGCGCGGGAGACGACGAGATCGTCGTCGACTCGAACGGATCGCCGCATGCGGTCACCCGATCGGTAGCCGAGACCGTTTCGGTGGTCGCCGACCCGTCGCCGCCGGCGCGCACCGCTCTGCCGGACCAGCTCGTGCTGGGACGCGAGCGGTACGGCCGCTGACCCGCGAGTGAACCTCCTCGAGCAGTGCCTCGCCGCCTACGGCGGGTTGGACCGCTGGCGGGCTCACGAGGCAGTCGAGGTGCGGGTCTCGGCTCGCGGGCTTGCGTTCGCGCTGAGGGGCAGCCCGCGGCCCCTGACACACGTGCTCGCGCGCATCCGGACGAGCGGCCAGCACGTGAAGTTCTCCGACTGGCCGCGTCGCGGCGACACCGCGGTGCTGACGAGCGACGAGGCGCGGATCGGCGACCGGAGGCGCGCCGAGCCACGGTGGGGCCTGCGCTGGGACGAGCTCGACATGCTCGCCTTCGGAGGCGCCGCAATGTGGACCTACCTCTCGCTCCCGTTCGTGCTCGCCGACTGGGGCGCCGAGGAGCTCCCCGGCAGTCGGCTCCGCTTCCGGGTGCCCGAACCGATCCGCAGTCACTGCCGCGAGCAGACGATCCACCTCGACGAGAGCGGCCTGATCGTCCGCCACGACTACACCGCCGAGGCGTTCGGTCGATGGGCGCGCGGCGTGCACCTCAGCTCGCGGTTCGAGACCTTCGACGGCCTGCCCGTCCCGACGCGGCGGCGGGTACGGCTCACGCGGTGCGGCCCCGTGGTTGTGAAGGTCGACGTGTCACACGCCGCCTTGTCCGCGCGAGTCAACAAGGGCTAGCCCTTGACGCACATCAAGGAGGACTTCGTGCGAACGCTTCTCAGTGCTCTGGCCGCGTTCGCAGTGGCCGCCGCCCCTGCCGTCATCCGCGTTCGCGAACAACGGCACGTCGCCTTTCACCAGAAGACGTTCGACGGCGCGTCAGCGCATCGGCGGCGGGGCGCCGTACCCCCCGCCGGCTCCGGAGGGCGATCCGGCGCGAGCTCTCAGGTCGTAGTAGAGGAGCGTCGAGAACAGCGCTACGAACGGGGCGGTGACCGACGTGGTCACGGCCGTGCCAACCACCTCCCACACCGCGCGGTCGGTGCTGTCCGCGATCGCCGTGAACGGAGTGATGAGGAGCAGTCCGGGTATGGCGATGGCCAGGTTGGCGAGCAGCACCAGCCCGAAGGCCCGCCACCAGAAGCCCTGGGTCAGCTGAGACGAGCGTGAGAGGGCGCCCGCACCGCGGGCGCCCTCGATCACCACGGTCTGCGGCACGAAGTACCAGCGCACCAGGAGGTAGACGCCCGGCACGACGAGGAGCACCAACCCGACCACGATCCCCACGACGGCCAGCGCCACGGCCGCGAACAGTGGCGTGAACGCCTCGAAGCCGGAGACGAAGACCTCACCTGTGGATGGCCGCCCGCCGGCGGCGATCTGATGCAGGGCGTAGATGCAGATCGCGCTGATGATCGGCGTCACGACGAGAAGGCCGGCGAGCGTCGGGATGAGGCCCTCCACCAGCGACGGCGAGCTGTCGTAGGAGCCCGTGAGCATGCCGAGCCCGAGGCCCTCGACGATCAGCTCGGTCGGGACCACCACGGCGGCCGAGAGCGCGATGAAGAGCAGGGCGTGGCTGAAGAACACCGCCAGCGCGTCGCGGAACAGCGCCCCTACGTCACGCTGCTCGCGGAGCTGCAGGCCGCTCACGCAGCGGCGCCGGCCAGCTCGCGGTAGGCGTCCGCCACGCGGGCGATGCCCTCCTCGATCTGGTCCGGCGGCACCGCCGAATAGGCGATGCGGAGCGAGCTCTCGCCGCCCTCGATCAGGAAGTCCGTGCCCTTCACGAACACCACGCCGCGCTCCGCGGCGCCGGCCGCGAGCGCGGCCACGTCGCTGCCCTCGGGCAGGTCGACCCACAGGAAGTAGCCGCCCTGCGGCTTCACGAAGCGCGCGTCGGGGATGTGACGCTCCAGCGCGTCGGCGGTGGCGTCGCGACGCTCACGAAGCGCCTCCTTCACCACCGCGATCGAGCGCTCGATCGCGCCCGAGTGGCAGAACTCGGCGACGATCGACTGGGCCACCATGTTCGGAGAGATGTAGGTGTTCGTCGCCAGCGTGCGGATGCCGGCGATCGTGTCGGCCGGCCCCACGAGATACCCGACGCGGATCCCGGGGCAGACGGTCTTCGAGAAGGATGACGCGTAGACGACGCGGTCGGAGTCGTCCATCGAGAGCATCGTCGGCAGCGACTCGCCCTCGAAGCGCAGCTCGACATAGGGGTCGTCCTCGAAGATGGTGAAGGCGTACTCGGCCGCGAGCGCGAGCAGCTTCTGGCGCTTCTCGAGCGACAGCGTGCAGCCGGCCGGGTTCTGGAAGTTGGGGATGATGTGCGCGAGCTTCGGCCGTGCGCCCTGGCCGAGCGCGAGCTCGAGCGCGTCCACGTCCATCCCGTCCGCCTCGAGCGGGATGGCCAGGATCTCGGCCCCGAGCTGGCGGAGCGAGAGCAGCGTGCGATCGTAGGTGGGTGCCTCGACCACCACGACGTCGCCGCGCGAGACCAGCTTCTGGAACAGGAAGGCGTCGGCCTGCATCGACCCGTTCGTCGCGATCACCCGGTCCGGCGCCACGTCGTGCTTCGCAGCGATCCACTCGATCAGCCGCGTGTAGCCCGCCGAGGTCCCGTACGCGAACGTGCCGGCCGGATCGCGCTCGAACGCCGCCTGCGCAGCCGCGCGCAGGTCGTCGACCGCGATGATGTCGAGCGAGGGGGCGCCGCGCGCCAGCGAGATGTTGGTGAGCTCGGCCACCGCTACACCCGAGCGCCCAGGATCTCCACCGCTATCTCGGACACCTGCGTGGGGTTGCGCCCCACCCGGACGCCCTTCGCCTCGAGGGCCTCGGCCTTCGCCGCAGCGGTTCCCTTCGAGCCCGACACGATGGCCCCAGCGTGACCCATGGTCTTGCCGGGAGGTGCCGTGAAGCCGGCGATGTACGCCAGCACCGGCTTCGACACGCTCTCGGCGATGTAGTCGGCGGCCTCCTCCTCGGCGCTGCCGCCGATCTCGCCGCACATCACGATCAACTCGGTCTGCGGGTCCGCCTCGAACAGCTCGAGCATGTCGATGAAGCTCGAGCCCGGCACCGGGTCGCCGCCGATGCCGACGATCGTGGAGTTCCCGAAGCCGCGCTGGGCCAGCTCGTTCCCGATCTGGTAGGTCAGCGTGCCGGAACGCGACACGAGCCCGACGTTGCCCTCCTTGAAGAACTGCGCCGGAATGATGCCCACGTTCGCCTTGCCCGGCGAGAGGATGCCGGGGCAGTTCGGGCCGACCAGGCGCGAGGTCCCGTTGTGCAGGTGGCTGTACACCCGCAGCTCGTCGTGGGCCGGGATGCCCTCGGTGATGGTGATGATCAACCCGACCCCGGCGTCCTCCGCCTCCAGGATCGAGTCGGCGGCGAAGCGCGGCGGCACGAACACCATGGCCGTGTTGGCACCGGTCCTCTCCACCGCGTCGTGGAAGGTGTTGAAGACGGGGATCCCGTCGACGTCCTGGCCGCCCTTCCCGGGCGTGACGCCGGCGACGACGTTGGTGCCGTAGTCGCGATTGCGCAGACTGTGGAAGGTGCCCTCCCGACCGGTGATGCCGGAGACGACGAGGCGCGTGTCGGTGTCGACCAGGATGGCCACTACGCGCCGCCCCCCGCCAGCTCGACGACCTTCTCGGCCGCCCCCAGCATCGTGGCCTCGGTGTGCACGTTCGGGAGGTTCGCCGCCGCGAGGAGCGCGCGGCCCTCCTCGTCGTTCGTGCCGTCCAGGCGCACCACGAACGGCACGTCCGGCTTGACCTGCTCGAACGCCTCGATCAGGCCGCGCGCGACCTCGTCGCAGCGCGTGATCCCGCCAAAGATGTTGAAGAGGACGGCCGAGACCTTCTCGTCCGAGAGGATCACCTCGACGGCGCTCGTGATCGCCTCCGCCTTCGAGCCGCCGCCCGCGTCCAGGAAGTTCGCGGGCTTGCCGCCGGCCTGGGCGACGACGTCGAGCGTCGACATCACGAGGCCGGCGCCGTTGCCGAGGATGCCTACGTTGCCGTCGAGCTTCACGTACGTGAGCCCGCGCTCCTTGGCCATCCGCTCCTGCGGGTCCTCGGCGGCGAGGTCGCGCATCTCGGCCACGTCGGGGTGGCGGAACAGCGCGTTGTCGTCGACCGTGACCTTCGCGTCGAGCGCCACCACCTCGCGGCTGTTCGTGATCAGCAGCGGGTTCACCTCGACGAGCGTCGCGTCCTCGCGGACGAAGACGTCGTAGAGCTTGGCCAGCAGCGCGCCCACCGGCCGGATCACGTCCTCCGCGATGCCCGACTCGAAGGCGAGCCTGCGGCCGTGGAAGTCCTGGAGCCCGAGCAGCGGGTCCACGTGGAGCATCCGCATGGCCTCCGGGTCGGTCTCGGCGACCTCCTCCACATCCATCCCGCCCATCCGGCTCAGCATCACCATCGGCTTCTTCGCCGAGCGATCGAACACGATCGCCGCGTAGTACTCCTCGTCGATGTCCGATGCCTTCTCGACATAGAGCTCGTGGACGGTGAAGCCGCGGATGTCCATGCCGAGGATCGCGGTGGCGTGCTCCTGGGCCTCCGCGCGGTCGTTCGCGAGCTTGATCCCGCCCGCCTTGCCGCGCCCACCGATCTGGACCTGCGCCTTGATCGCCACCGGGTAGCCGAGCTCCTCGGCGGCCTCGACAGCCTCGTCGACAGCCGTCGCAGGACGCCCATCGGGCACGGGCACGCCGTGCTTCGCGAAGAGCTGTTTGCCCTGGTATTCGAGGAGGTCCATCAGGGGTAGGTACTATCCAGCGCCGCCTTCGGGGCGGCGGCGGCCGCTCGACGCTATACCAAATGCTTCCGCCCGTGCTCCGCCCGGGCGTCAGCCACAACGAAACTTCCTCATGGCTCTACCGAAAGACGTCAAGTTCGTCACGTTCGACTGCTACGGCACCCTCATCGACTGGGAGACCGGGGTGTACGAGGCGTTCCAGAAGGAGGCCGACCGCGACGGCTTCACGATCGACCGCGAGGCGCTCATCCCTCGCTTCATCGAGATCCAGCGCGACATCCAGCGCGGCTCGTACGAGCTCTACGCGGAGGTGCTCCGCCGGACGGCGGTCCGCGTGGCGAGCGACCTCGGCTGGCAGCTCGAGCCCTCGCGTTCGAACTTCCTGCCGAACAGCGTGCCGGCCTGGGCCCCCTTTCGGGAGACGAACGCGCAGCTGGAGCGCTTTTCGAAGAAGTACGAGCTGGGGATCCTCTCGAACATCGACGACAAGCTGCTCGGCGCCACCCGCCGTCATTTCCGCGTCGACTTCGACCTCGTCGTGACCGCGCAGCAGGTGCGGAGCTATAAGCCCGATCCCGCGCACTTCAAGGAGTGCGCGCGCCGGATCGAGGGCCTGAGGAAGAACTGGGTCCACATCTCGTCCGGCTATCCGACCGACGTGGAGCCCTGCCTCAAGTCGAAGATCCCGGTGATCTGGGTGAACCGGCACGGCGAGGACCTCGAGGGGCGGAAGAAGCCGGACGCCGAGGTCAAGACCTTCCGCGACGCCGGCAAGCTCCTGAAAGCCGCTTGAGAGCCGTCTCGGCTCACCCGGACGTTCTCGTCATCACCAGCCGGATGTGGCAGACGAACGCCGTCGCGCTTCGGGCCCCGATTGAATCTCAGCGCAGCGGGCACCGCCCGCCGCTCGCGCACCATGAGGCCATGCTCATCGACTCCCCGTATTACCCCGACGAGCTCGAGGCGCTGCCGGGGCTGCTCGCCGGGTCCGGCTTCGAGCCCGACGCCCTCCTGGCGACGCACGCCGACTACGACCACCTGCTCGGCCGGCTCGCCTTCCCCGGCCTTGCGCTCGGCCTGGGCGAGCCGAGCGTGCAGCGGCTCCACCAGGAGCCGGGCGCGGCACAGCGCGAGCTCCGCGAAATGGACGACCGGCTGTACGTCGATCGCCCGGGGCCGCTCGCCCTCGGGGAGGTCCAGACGCTCCCCGTGCCCGGGAGCATCGAGCTCGGGCCCGAAGAGCTCGAGCTCCACCCCGCGGACGGCCACACCGCCGACGGCATGGCCGTGATGGCGCGCTGGTGCGGCGTGCTGTGCGTGGGCGACTACCTGTCCGGCGTCGAGATCCCGATGGTGGAGGCGGGCCTCGACGACTACCGGGCGACGCTCGCCCGGCTCGGCGCGCTGGTGGAGTCGGCGGAGACGATCGTCCCCGGCCACGGCGCCGCCCATACGCGCGACGACGCGCTGCGCATCCTCGACGAGGACGTGGACTACCTCGACGCCCTGGAGCGCGGCGAGGAGAAGCCGGCCCTTCCCAGGGGCCGCGACACGCGCGAGCAGCGCAGGATCCACTCGGAGAACCTCGCGCGTTTGAGCTAGACGGGGCCCGGACATCGCCAAAGCGATGCGGAGGGTCCTGGTGGCTGGAATCGCGGCGGCGCTGATGACCGCGAGCGCCGCCCAGGCCGCGCCCTCGCTCTCCACCTCGAACCGCCTCGACGACCGCCGCTACGTGGAGACCGGCACACGCGGCTATGTCGTGGGAAGCGAGGCGGGACGCTTCCCGGCCTCCGGCTGGCACATCCGCGGCGAGATGGGCGGTGTCTGGACGCCGCCGCTGAAGCTGCTCGACGGGATCTGGTTCGGCATCGACGGCGAGTGGATCGGGCCGGCGACACGCTTCACGTCGGGCTCGGGCTACGGCAGCATGGACCTGCCCGGTCCCAAGGGGCTCGTCGTCAAGCGGACGGACTTCGTGCCCGACGAGCGGCGCGCCGCCCTGTTCGGCCTGACTCTGCGCTCGACCGCCGCGGCCAAGACGGCTACGGCGACCGTCGACGCGCACTCGGAGCTGATGAGCGCCTACCCGTGGGGATGGACGCACCCGAGTGCCACCGCGTTCAACAAGCAGGACAAGGCGGGCGCCGCCGACGGCAGGCTCGTCTTCACGGATCCCCGCGGCTGGGCGGCCGTGGTCGGGGCGCGCGAGCAGCCGCTTGACGCCGTGAGCGGTGCCGGCTTCCGCGGCCCGCAGGAGCCGCCGGTCATCTGCCCGAGCGACGGCCCGGCGCCGACGCGCTGCGACGACAGCTCGGCCGGCATGGGCGCCGGCGGCCGGCTCCGCTACCGCGTGGAGGTCCCGGCCCACAGCGCGGTCACGCTCTGGATCGCCGTGGCGGGCTCCGAGGACGGGCGCAGCGCCGCGATCGCCGAGCAGCAGGCCGCCCTCTCCGACCCGGACGGCGCGCTTGCCCAGAAGGTGGCGAGCCGCGAGAACCTGGCGGCCCGGACGACGGTCGACCTCCCGGGCGATCGCCCGCTGCAGGAGGGGATCGAGTGGAGCAAGCAGAACCTCGCGGACTCGGTGCAGGCCGCCGAGGACCTGGCGGTGCGCTGGACGGACGAGGGCGCGCAGTACCCAAAGCCTGACGGCGTCGTCCCGAGGGTGCGCTTCTTCGGCGCCGGCTTCCCGGACTACCCGTGGCTGTTCGCGACCGACGGCGAGTTCACCGCGTTCGCCGCCGTAGCCGCGGGGCAGTTCGACACGATCGCCGACCACCCCGCGCCCTGCGCGACGTGAGCGTTCTGGTGAACCCGAGCAGCGGCAAGGTCGTCCACGAGGTCGTAACGTGACGAGCAACCGCGGCCTCGAGGTGCTGGCCGCGGCGCCCACCTCGGGCACGCACGAGCTGGTCGTGACGGCCCGCTGAGGTGGGCGCCGCGCAGCTTCAGCTCTGGCCTACGACGACCTCGTTGACCTGGGTCAGCCGGAGCGAGTTACCCGACGGGTCGCGAAGGCCGGAGTCGACGCCGTAGGGGCGCTCCTCGGGTGCCTCCGTGAACTCGACGCCGCGGCCCTTCAGCTCCTCGTAGTCGCGACGGACGTCGTCGGTCGTCAGGAAGACGGTGCCGGCGAAGCCCTTCGACATGAGGTTCCGCACCTCGTTCCCGGTCTGCTCGTCCATCACGGGCGCGCCGGGGATCGCCATCAGCGTGATGGCGAAGTCCTCCTGCCCGGGAGGCGCGACCGTGAGCCAGCGGAAGTCGCCGAGCTCCGGCAGCGTCACGTCCGAGCGAACCTCCATGCCGAGCTTCTCGGTGTAGAAGGCGAGCGCCTCGTCCTGGTCGTGAACCCATAGCTGTGCGTTTGCGATCTTGATCATGGGAAGGACGCTACGCGGCGCCGCGCGGACTGTCTTCTCCATTTGTGCTGTGTTGCGGGCGCCCGAAGAAGCGCACCACGCAGGCCGGCACCAGCGCGCTCGCAGCCGCGGGCGGATGGGCGGCGCGGTACGCCGTCGGCGTCACTCCGTACGTGCGCTTGAAGCTCGTCGTGAACGAGCCGACGCTCTGCAATCCCACCGACAGGCACACGTCGGCGACCGATCGGTCGGTGTTGCGCAGGAGGGCCGCGGCCCGCTCCATCCGGCGGGTGAGCAGGTACTCGTGAGGCGACTCGCCGAACGCCGCACGGAACTCGCGGCTGAAATGCGCGCGGGACAGGCCGGCCGCGCGAGCGAGGTCATCCACCCCCAGCGGCTCGAAGTAGCGAGCGTCGGCCAGGTCCTTGGCTCGCAGCAGGTGGCGCGTCGGGGGGACGAACGTCGTCATCTCACCAAGTATTGCGAGCCGGCCGCCCGCGCTGACCGTGGCCGCTAGCTCACGACCTGCAGCGCCTGTGGGTCCCAGTGCCAGGGCGAGCGGCCCGGCGGAAGCCGCGTGCCTCCGATCCAGCGCTCCTCCGACGGCTCCCACTCCGCGCGGCCCGCGAGCACGGCGCGCCCGCGGGCGTTCACCCCGTGATCGTCGAGGAGCGGCGCGAGCCGGTCGAGCGTCGCCCAGGCGGAGGTGTCTCCGAGGTAGGGACGCTCCTCCGCGCGGCCCGCCGCACCGAACGCCTCTTCGCGCGTCCGGGCGCCGTTCGCGAGCGGCTCCAGCAGCTGGCGCTCGGTCCGGCTGAGGCCGGTTCCCGCCCACGGCAGCTCCTCGAGCAGGCGCCGGAGCGCCAGCCCGATTGCCGGCAGTGCCGGAGTGCCGGCCGCGAGCGGCTCGAGCGCCTCGGGAGTCGTCGAGGTGAACGCCTTCCACGCCTCGCTCCCCAGCGCGACCTGCTCGGGCGTGACGGTCGGCGCCTCAGCGCCGAGCGAGCGCAGCTCGTCGGGGTCGATCCCGCTGACGCTCCTCCACGCATCCTGTCCCACCAGCACCATTCGGGCAGGCGCGCCGGGCGGCAGCCGTTCCAGGATCTGGATCAGCAGGAGCATGTCGTACAAGTCGGCCTCGAACCAGAGCATGAGCGGCTCGTCCGCGGCCACCGCGGCTCTGAGCCGCTCGTCACGCCGCTCGAGCAGGCCGTCCTCGTCGCCCAGGAAGCGCGCCCTCACCGCCCTCAGCTCATCGGCGTCGAGCGCCGGCACCGGCCCGTCGTGCAGCACCTCGCGCCAGGGCAGGATCTCGCCCTCGACACCGGCGGCTCGGAGGTCCGGCACGACGCTGTCCCCGTTCGTGAGGTGCAGCATGCGCGGCGCTACTTGATGACGGCGATCCTGTCGCCGGTGGCGATGGAGCCGCCCTCCGACACGCCGAGCTCCTCGACGGTGCCCGAGCTCGGCGCAGTGATCTCGTTCTCCATCTTCATGGCCTCGATCACGCAGATGAGGGCGCCCTCGTCGACCTCCGCGCCCTTCTCCACGGCGACCCTCAGCACCGTACCCTGGATCGGCGAGACGAGCTCGCCGGGCGCGCCGCCGCCACCGCCGCTCTTCTTCTCGCGGCGCGGCGCCTTCTTGGCGGCTGCGCCGGGACCCGCGCCGTTCGGGGTAAGCGCGTCGCCGATAACGGTCACGTCGAAGCGCCGTCCCGAGACCTCCACCGCGTACTCGCGCGAGACCTTCTCGGGCTCCTCCTCGCCGGCCGGCGGCGCGGGGGCGGGCGCGGCCAGCTGCTTCAGCCACTCCGTGTCCTCGACGAGGTCGCGGCAGGTCTCGGCGTTCGCCCACTGATCGGTCGCGAGCAGTGCGCTGTGGAAGGGAATCAGGGTCTTGAGCCCGGCGATCTCGTATTCGCCGAGCGCCCGCAGCATGCGCTTGGTCGACGCGTCGCGGTCCACGTCCCAGACGATCAGCTTGGCGATCATCGGGTCATACAGCGGGAGCACCTCGTAGCCCTCCTCGGCGCCCGAGTCGACACGGACGAACGGACCCGCGGGCTCGCGGTAGGAGCCGATCCGGCCGGGCGCGGGAGCGAAGTTCGTGGAGGCGTCCTCGGCGTTGATGCGGCATTCGATCGCGTGGCCGCGCACCACCACGTCGTCCTGTCCGTAGCCGAGCGGCTCGCCGGCGGCGATCTTGATCTGCTCGCGCACGATGTCGATGCCGGTGACCATCTCGGTCACGCAGTGCTCCACCTGCACACGCGTGTTCATCTCGAGGAAGAAGTACTCGCCGCCCTGCAGCAGGCCCTCGATCGTGCCGGCCGAACGGTAGCCGACCGCGCGCGCGGCGTCGGTGCCGATCCTTCCGATCTTCTCCCGGAGCTCGGGGTCCACCGCCGGCGCGGGCGACTCCTCGATCAGCTTCTGGTGGCGGCGCTGCACCGAGCAGTCGCGCTCGAACAGGTGGATGACGTTGCCGTGGTCGTCGGCGAGCACCTGCACCTCGACGTGGCGCGGGTCAGGCAGGTAGCGCTCGACGTACACGGTCGGGTCCGAGAAGAACTTCTCGCCCTCGCGCGAGGCGCCCTCGAACGCCTTCTCGAGCTCGTCCTCGGACTGCGCGACCCGGAAGCCCTTGCCGCCGCCCCCGCCGGCCGCCTTGATGGCGACCGGGTAGCCGATCGAATCCGCGATCACCTTGCGCGCGTCTTCCACGGTCTCGACCGGATCGGTCGTCCCGGGCACGATCGGCACCCCGGCCTCGGCCATTATCTCACGGGCGCGCGTCTTCGAGCCCATGGCGTCGATCGCGCCCGGGGGCGGGCCGATGAAGACCACTCCCGCCTCCTCACAGGCCCTGGCGAAGGCGGCGTTCTCGGCGAGGAACCCGTATCCCGGGTGAATCGCGCTGGCGCCCGACTGCTTCGCCACCTCGATGATCTTCTCGACCACCAGATAGCTCTCGTTGGCCGGTCCGGGGCCGAGCAGGTACGCCTCCTCGGCGCGCCGGGCGTGAGGCGCGTCGCGATCCGGCTCCGAGTAGACCGCCACGGTCGGGATGCCGAGCTCCTCGAGCGTCCGCATGACCCGAATGGCGATCTCGCCGCGGTTTGCGACCAAGACCTTCTCGAACATCTGCGGGCCGGGAGGTTATCGGCCGACACCTCTACTCCTTCTCCCGGGAGGCGGGGAGGTCGAGCGGGCGGCAGCGCTACCGTGGCGGCTGCGATGCGAGGCGCCCCGCGTGTTCTCCTCCTTTCGATCGCGGCCGGGCTCGTCCTCGCTGCTCCGGCTGACGGCGCGCTGCGCTTCACGCGCTGCGGCGGATACGGCTTCGCCTGCGCGCGGCTGAGCGTCCCGCTCGACCGCGGCGGGGCAGTGCCGGGGCGGGTGTCGCTCCTCGTGAAGCGGCTCCGCGCCCGCCGGGAGGGCGGGGCCACGCTGCCGCCGCTGATCGTGCTCGCCGGCGGGCCCGGGCAGTCCGCGACGGAGTCGTTCGCCGGCGACGCGCTCGGCGTCCTGTACCCGGCATACGCGAAGCGCGACCTGATCGTTTTCGACCAGCGCGGCACCGGCCACTCGGGCCTGCTGCGCTGCCGCAGGCTCGAGCACGCCAACCTGCTGCGGGCGGGGCCGGCGGCGGGAGCGTGCGCCCGCTCGCTGGGCGCCCGCCGCGCGCTCTACACGACCCGCGACTCGGCGGACGACATCGAGGCCATCCGCGAGCAGCTCGGCGCCGAGCGCATCGCGCTGTTCGGCACCTCCTACGGAACCAAGCTCGCGCTCGGCTACGCGCGCCGCTACCCGAACCGGGTGGAGCGGCTCGTGCTGGACTCTGTCGTCGAGCTTGACGGACCCGACCCGTACTACCTCGACTCGGTCGAGGCGGCGCGGAGAGCGCTGCACTCCCTCTGCGGCGGCCGCTGCCGCTGGACCGCCGACCCGGTTGATGATCTGGCCGGTCTCGTCGACCGGATCGCCGCCCGGGGCCCGTTGCGCGGCCGGCTCGTCGACGCCCGCGGGCGGCGGAGGGCAGGCCGGGTGACTCGCCTGGACCTGTTCAACATCCTGGTGGCGGGCGACTTCGATCCGACACTGCGCGCCGCGTTCCCGGGCGCCGTCCACGCCGGCCTCCGCGGCGACGCCGCGCCGCTCCTGCGGCTGCGCCGGCGCGCGTTCGAGGTGGACGCCGAGCCCCCGCCCCCGCGGATCCTCAGCTCGGCCATCTACGCGGCCACGACGTGCGAGGAGGCGCCGCTGCCGTGGGCGCGCATGACGCCGCCGGACGCCGCCGTGCGCCACGGCCAGGCCGCCGCCCACGCGGCGCGGATTCCGGACTCGGCGTTCGAGCCCTTCGACCGGGAGACGGCCCTCGAGAGCGACGTGATCGACCTCTGCGAGAGCTGGCCGCAGGCGCCGGCGGCGCCGTTGTTCGGCGACGGGCCGCTGCCGGACGTGCCCGTGCTGCTGGTCGAGGGGGAGGATGACCTGCGGACCCCCGTCGAGAACGCCAGGCGCACGGCGCAGCTGTTCCGGCGCTCACGCCTCGTCGTCGTGCCTGCCACGGGACACTCGGCCATCGGCTCGGACTTCAGCGGGTGCGCCCAGAGGGCGTTCGCCCGTTTCGTCCAGCGGCGGCCGGTGCCGTCCGGCTGCCCCCGCGTGCGCCGCTCGCTCCCGCCGGCTCCGCCGCCGCCGCGAAGGCTGTCCGACGTGGCGCGGCTGACGGGCACGTCGGGCCTCCGCGGACAGACGCTCGCGGCGGTGCGGCTGACGCTGCGCGACGTGCTGGAGGACTCGGTCACCCAGCTGGTCTTCGACCCGGACGATCCGGACGTCGCGCGCGGGGGCGGTCTCCGCGCCGGGCGCTACCGGCTGGACGGCGACCTGACGCTGCACATGCACGGCGTGGTCTTCGTGCCCGGCGTGACGGTCAGCGGGAGCATCGAGCACTTCGCACTCGGGCGCCAGCGCGGTCGCCTGCGGATCTCCGGCGACGCTGCGCCGCACGGCGTCCTCGCCATCCGGCGCCGGCGGGTGAGCGGCCGCCTCGGCGGGCGCCGGGTGAGCGCGGGGCTGAACG
>JBKPSR010000085.1:0-4103 GCA_046735115.1 Actinomycetota bacterium | reverse complement strand
GTTGCACCGGTCTCGACGCGAGCCGATGGCCACTCCCGCGAAGGATGAGAGGCAGGAGCACCATGTGGCGACCTCCTCACGCCTGTATCGCGCAAACACCAGTAGACACCCGACTCTGGGGCGATCCCACGGGCGTTGCCTGAGCGCGGCGGGCCCCATGCCCCGGGCCTCGCTCTTTAGCTCGTCGTCGCCGACGCCCGGCTAACTCTCGCAAAATTGGAGGTGATGCGTCCAGCCAGGCCTTGACTTTCATCCGTCGCGCAAGGCAGGAGCCAAGGCATGGTCTCGTACCCGCGGTCGGGGAGGGGGATAGGGCGGCCGATGTCGCAGGAGAACTACCTGCTGGCCAACCAACCCTCGGAATTGGAGCGCCTGCGGCCGTAGCCGCTTGTGTGGGAGCCTGTTACCGGATTCGGTGGTATGGTCACCCGGCGCTCCGCCTCACGCAGCCTGGCGGAGTCCCTCCGGCTCCAGCATTCGGTCGGCCTACTGTCGGCGCTCGCGGTCGACGACCGTCCAGCCAGGAGTAGAGCATGCTGAGTCTCACGCTGACCGAGGAACGCGACGCGGCCGCCGCGGCGCACCGAGGGGCGCTGGAGGAAACGGCGCGTTGCCGCCCGCGATCCGGGACGAGGTTCTACTGCTCGCCTCGGAACTCGTGACCATCGCGGTGCGCCACGCCGGCGCTGGACCTGAGGATCAGCGCAGGTTCACGCCGCTCGGCGTGGCTGGTGGCCTTGTGGCCGGTCGTCCACGCCGAGCCGCCTGGCTCAGCCGCTTCGGCGCCGGCGCCGTCACAGGCCAGGCAGCGTTTGAGGTGGTCACGCGGCGATGAGTCTCGGACCACTTCGTACTCGCGGCTGGGTTCCGCGCGGTCGCCTGGCGCGGCGGACCCGAGGGCTGCTGCTCGGCGGCGTGTGGCTGCGATGCGTGACCTGGGGGCGCGCACGCGAGCTGGACGACCAGCTCGCATGCGGCACAGATCCGATGACCAGCGACGAGCTGAGCCTGCGAGTTGGGCAGCTCGGGTCGGCGAGAAGCCGAAGACGACTCGCCCGCACTCTACGGGGAGCAGTCGGACTCGCCGATATGCCCTACGACCCCTTCCGTATGGGGCCGCCGAAGATCCGGCGCGCCGAGATCCAAGAAAATCGCGAGCTTCTCTTGGAGCTCGCGGCCCGTCTCGGGGCCGGCGGGCGCCTCGGCTTCGAAGGATTGGCCATCACATCGCTGCTCGTCGGCGACGGCTTGAGCCCGCTGTTTTGCAGGGCGCCAAGCGGCTCGCTGACGTCGTTCGCCAACCACGCATTGCTCGCACTCGAGCAGGGCCATCCAGCCGACGGCAACGCCGGCTCAGGCTGAGGCGAGCTACCACCAGCCACCCGCGCAAGCCCTGCGCGCGTGTCTAATTCATGCCGCGCGAGCTCGAGGCCGGCACTCACTGGCGACGAGTGTGAAACCAGGCCACGAGGGGGTTGTGTCCGGCCGTGTCCCCGACTGGCCGCGGACAACCCCGATCCCCTCCCTCTTCTCCATCTCGGCCGGCTGATGTGAGTGGCTGACCCGGGCGATGATCGGGCGATGTCCGAAAGCACGGACACGAGCTCGAGGATCCGCGAGCAGGCCACCAGGGGGCGGAAGAGGGGTCGTCCCCACGTTGCGCTCTCTGTATCTAGTACGCAACGCTCAGAGATTTTACCCCCACTGGGCCCCGCGTCCCCTGAGAGCGATGGACCCGTTAGGGGTGGTGGGGGATGATTTTTTTCTTCGCCCTCACACTGGGGCGTCCAGTGCCCGCGTGGTGGATCGTCGGGGTAGCCGTGTACGTGCCACTGTTTCCTGGTGGGGGTCGTCCACGGCGTCAAAGAGGGCGACGACCCTTGGACGGCGATCTGGACCACGGCCCTGTTCCTCGGGGTCAGCACCGCCTCAGCGGTGTTCTGGTTCGGCTAAGCGCGGGGCTGGGACGCCGTAGCCGCCCCTAGCGCCCACCACGGCTGGGTCTGAGATTCCGGCCCTTACTGCTGGCCGCTCGTGAAGTAAGCCGCCCAGACCGCTAAGCACGGGCTCAGGATTCTCAGCCCCCCGATTCGGACAGACTGGACGCGCTGCAGTGTCTAGGCGCTGTCGTCGCGGATGACGAGGATCGGCCGGTCGCAATGCTCGATCAGCTTCCGCGAGACGCTTCCGAGCAGGCGCTTGCGCAGCCCTGAGATGCCGTGCGAGCCCGCCACGACAACGGCCGCGCCTCGCTCGCGTGCGATGTCGATCAGCGTGTCCGCCACGTCGACTTCATCCGGCACGGCGTGTGGCTCCGCGACCAGCCCGAGAGAGCGGGCAAACTCGGCTCCGTCGGCGGCGACGGTCGAGGCGTGCTCACGGGCGACGCGATCGACCTCTTCGATGGTTGTCGGATCCGTGCCCATCCCCATCCCCGTCCCCATCCCCATCCCCATGCCGGGCATGGCTGCCTGTACTGCCGCCAGCCCAGGCTCCCAGACCGTCGCCAGCACAGCCGGACGCCCGGCAAAAAGCTCAGCGGCGTGCCGGACGGCGGCCTGGGAAACCTCGGAGCCGTCGTAAGCGATCAGGACCGGTGCCGGCTCGCGCGCCATTGACCTGGCGAGCCTATAGCGATCCCAAGCATGAGCCGCTCCAAAACGCTCTCAGTGGCTACACCGCTAAGCACGAGGCTCAGGATTCTCGCCCCTTGCTTGTGCTTTGCATGGGAAGCAGCAGCCACGGTGGCGCGCCCGCGCACTCGGTCGTCGCTCTCCTTTCGCGCGAAGCCACGCTCAGCTCCCTTCTGACCGGACTGCTGCCCTTCGTCGATTCGAGTTCTGTCGTATCGCCGATTCAGAGTCGGTCAGCCGCGCCCAGGAATGGTCCTTGGCAAGCATGAGCACGCCGCACTCTGCGCCGATACGTCCTCGACCGTCTCATCGCCGACGTAGAGCACGCCGCCGGGCTCAGGGTGTCGCCGCGAGCCGCTCCTGAACGATCTCCGAGAAATCACGTTCGGCGCGATCCGACCTCTCCAGCGCCTCCTGGAACTCCTGCCAGCTCAGGACGAGCAGCTCGACGTCGCCGACCGCGCGGACCGTCGCGGTCCGACGCGTCTCGGCGAGCAGCCCGATCTCGCCGAAGAACTGGCCTGGTCCGAGCGTTGCGAGCTCGATCTCCTCACCCTCGGCGGTGCGGCGCGTGACCGCGACCTCTCCCTGCGCGATGACGAAGAAGCGGTCCGCGGAGTCCCCCTCGGCCACGATCGTGTCACCCTCGGCAAACGTCAGCTTCTCGGCCTGCTCCGCGAGCGACTCGAGTGCCGGGCCGGCGAGATCCGGGAACACCTTCTCGAGCCAGTCGTCGTCGCTCGTGAGTGTGGCCTTCCCAGGGGCCCAGTCGACCGGGCAGAGCGCCCCGGTACGGAAGGCGCGCAAGATGCGCAGCACCTCGTCGACGCTGCGGCCGACGTCGTGCTCGTTGACGCTCATGTGCACCAGCGTGCCGGCCGGGTCGACGATGAAGGTGGCGCGATGCGTGCCGCCGTCGTCGAGCAGGACGCCGAACGAGCGGCTCAGCTCGTGCGCGGTGTCGGCGATAACGGGGTAGTTGACGCCGGCCAGGCGCGGGTCCGACTCGAACCAAGCCTTGTGGCTGAAATAGCTGTCCGTGCTCGCACCGATCACGATCGCTCGCTCGTCGAGGAAGTCCTCGTGGCGCTCCGCGAACGCCGCGAGCTCGGTCGGACAGATGAACGTGAAGTCGCGCGGGTAGAAAAACAGGACAACCCAGCGGCCCCGATGAGTCGCGAGCGCGAACTCGCTCGGCGCGCGCTCGCCGCGAACATACGCCTGCACGCTGTGGTCGGGAACGGGCTGACCGACTCGGAGCGGCATGGCGACCCCCTTCGATCGCAGGGTTTAGGAATGTGCTGCACAGCATAGGCCGATCTGGGGCCGGTGAATAGCCCATTGACATTCGGAAGCAGACCACTCCCCAGCTGTAGCCCGACTGCATAGCCACTCCGGCGCGCGAACTCTGTGGAAGCGCCGCGGAAGCGGCGAACCACAGCCAAGCGCGGCAGCATGGGGGGAGCCGTC
>JBKPSR010000084.1:0-35239 GCA_046735115.1 Actinomycetota bacterium | reverse complement strand
GCCGCGGACCAGGCGGTCGCGCCGGCACAGACGACCGCGTCCACCCCGGCGGGCTAGCCGGTGCCCGCCACCACGCGCCGGCCCACGACCCGCCGCCCGCGGCGCGGGCCGGGCCTCCCGCCGACGCGCCTCGTCGAGAAGCGCATCGGCCTGCTGTTCGCGATGTTCCTGATGTTGCTCGCGCTGGCGGCGCTGCGCGCCACCTGGCTGGGCACGGTCAAGTCGGGCTCGCTGTCGGACCGCGCCGTGAGCCAGCAGATCGAGGACGTCGCGGATCCGGCGCGGCGCGGCACAATCTTCGACCGGAACGGCGTGGACCTCGCGGTCTCCGAGGACTCGGTGACCGTGTTCGCGCACCCGTTCCTCATCAAGGACCCGGCGCGGGTCGCCGCCCGGCTCGCGCCGCTGATCGGGCAGAGCAGGGACGAACTGCTCCGGAAGCTGGCGGACCGCAAGACCACGTTCGTCTACCTGCGCCGCAAGATGGACGCCTCGCTCGGCGAGAAGATCAAGAACCTGAAGATCGAGGGCATCGGGACCGTCACCGAGCCGAAGCGCGTGTACCCGCAGGGCTTCCTCGCCTCGCAGGTGCTCGGGCTCGTCGGGACCGACAACGTCGGTCTGTCCGGGCTCGAGTATTCCCAGGACCGCCTGCTGCGCGGCGAGGACGGCGAACGCCGGCTCGTGAAGGATGCGCTCGGCGAGCCCGTCAGCCTGATCGAGACGAAGCGCTCGAAGCCCGGCAAGAGCCTTCAGCTCACGCTCGACGTCCGGATCCAGGAGCGGACCGAGGCAGTGCTGGCCGAGGTCGGGCAGACCTACAGGCCGCACGGCGCGACGGCGGTCGTGATGGACCCGCGGACCGGCGAGATCCTCGCGCTGGCCAACTGGCCGCGCGTGGACGCGAACAACGTCGAGGGAGCTCCGGCGTACGCGCGCCAGAACCGCGCGATCCAGGACAACTACGAGCCAGGTTCGACGTTCAAGGCGGTCACGGTCTCGGGCGCGCTCTCGGAGCGGCTCGTGACGCCGGACACGGCCTTTGAGGTTCCGCCCGAGATCCAGGTGGCCGACCGAACTGTGGGCGAGGCGCACGACGGCGGCGGCGGCACGAAGACGGTCGCGCGGATCCTCGCGGAGTCGTCCAACGTGGGCTCGGTCATGATCGGCCTACGGCTCGGAGCGAAGCGCTTCGACAAGTGGGTGCGTCGCTTCGGCTTCGGCCGGCCGACCGGTGTCGACCTGCCGGGTGAGGAGGGCGGAATCGTCCTGCGGCCGGAGCACTACTCCGGCTCCTCCATGGGGAACATGCCGATCGGCCAGGGAATCGCGGTCACGCCGATGCAGATGGCGACCGCCTACACGGCGATCGCCAACCACGGCGTGATGCGGCGGCCGTACGTCGTCAAGGGGGACCGGCCGCCGCCGAAGCGGGTGCTCACGCGCCGCACGGCCGACCAGGTCTCACACATGCTCGAGGGTGTGCTGGCCGCGGGCGGCACGGCCGAGGAGGCGCAGGTCGAGGGCTACACGCTCGCCGGCAAGACCGGGACGGCCGAGAAGGCGATCAAGGGCGGCTATTCGAAGACGGACTTCATCGCGTCGTTCATCGGCTACGCGCCCGCGAGGAACCCGCGCCTGCTCGTGGCCGTGATGGTCGACACGCCCCGTGGCGACATCTACGGCGGTACCGTGGCGGCACCCGCCTTCGAGCGCATCATGGAGTTCGCGCTGCCGTACCTGAAGATACCGCCGCGCTAGAGCTGCGGAAGGACGTGTTCGCCGAAGAGGCGCACCTGGTCCGGGAGATCGGGCAGGCCGCCGAGCTCGACGCCGGCCCACGCATCGAGCAGGAACGGGTCGGCGAACGAAACGAGCGCGTGATCGAACCCGGACGGGGCGTATACGCCCGTGAGCCAGGCGAGCCAGTCGTCGGGAGTTCCGGCGACGACGATGCGATCGGCGATCGCGTCATCGGTCAGCTCGAGGGCTCGCGCGACGTCGCCCGCCGCGAAGGACTCGTTCACCGCGGCCACGTCCTCGGATTCGATCCCATGACGTGCGAGCAGGGCGGGGGGCATGGAGGGGAGGTAGAACGCCGCGAGCGTACGTGCCGCGCGACGCGCCACGTCGCCGTCGGGCGCGATTGCCCCGAGCACCGAGTCGCCGATGTCGAGCTCGTCGAGACTGCGTCCGGCGACCCGCGCACCGCGCGACACGGCGTCCGCCGCGTAAGACAGGGCGTCAGTTGAGTATGCGCAGGCGGTGTGCAGCCCGTCGGCGATCTCGCCGGCAAGCTCCATCGACCGCGGTCCGCCCATTGCGCCGATCTTCAGCGGCAGATGCGATTGGACCGGCTTCGCGGCAGTCGTGATGCCGGAGTAGCGGAAGAAGTCACCGGCAAAGTCGATCGAGCCCTCGTCGAGGAGCGTCCGGATGACCCCATGCGCCTCGCGCAACCGAGCGACCGGGCGGCTCCCCCGCCAGGCGATCCCATACTGCTCCAGCATCGCGAGATTCCCTATCCCGAGGACGACCTCGGCGCGACCTCCGCTCAGTTCGTCGAGCGTGGCCGCGAGCTGGGCGAGGTGGGTCGGGTCGCGCAGGAGCACCGGCGCGACACACGGCCCGAGCCTGATCTGCTCTGTCATGGATGCCGCGGCTCCGAGCAGGAGCCAGGCGTCCTTGTGGTAGATCTCGTCCGCGCTATAGCACGCGTAGTAGCCGAGCTCGTCGGCAACGCGAGCCGCCGCGAGCAGATCCTCCGCCGCCTGCTCGGGGATCAGCTGAAGGCTGACCTTCATGCTGGGCGAGCCTAACCCGCGGCCGGGGCGCGGATGGGCGGATTACTCGTTCGTATCGTCCGGCGGCGCGAGCGCGTTTCGCATTCGCTCTTGTGCCTGGCGCAGTTGCTCGGCGGCGCGCTCCGAGGCGAAGGCCGCACTCTGGGCGGCGGCCAGCTGGGCCTCGAGGCGGGCGAGGCGCTCGCGCGTCTGCTCCTGCGACTGCCGCGCCTCCTCCGCCGCGAGCTCGGCGTCGGCGAGCCTGGCTCGGAGCCGCTCGGCCTCCTCGGCCTCCATGCGGGTGCGATCGAGCTCCGTCTGCGCGTTCTCGAGCTTGATGCGGAGCTCCGCCGCCTGGGCGCCCGCGCGGTCGAGCGCCTTCTGGGTGACGAGGAGCTCGTCGTGGTGCTCCTTGGACTTGGTCTGTGCGGCGGCGAGCTGGCTGCGGAGCGCTTCGGCGCCGGCGACCTCCTCGCGGAGCTCGGCGACCATGGACTCGAGCTCCCCGAGCTTGGTTGTGAGCTCGTCCTTCGCCGCCCGCTGGGCGGCGAGCTCGGCATCGGCCGCCTCGGCCGCCTCGGTGAGCCGCTCCTCGGCGCGCTCGGCGGCGGCACGCGCCTCACGGAGGTCGTAGACGAGCCCTTCGTTCTTCGCGCGCGCACCGCTGAGCTGAGCACTGAGGCCGTCGCCGGCGCCCCGCGCCTGCGACAGCTCGGTCTCGAGAGCCTGGACGGCATCCCGAGCGCTCGCGAGCTCCGACTCGAGCTCGGCCCGGCTGCTCTGGAGCGCCTCGGCCACGTTCTGGGCATCCGCGAGCTCCGACTCGAGCTCGGCGCGTCCGGCAATCGCCTCGTCCCGGGCGGACTCCGCCTCGGCCCGCGCGGCCTCTGCCGCGTCGCGCGCGGAGCGTGCCTCCTCGAGCTTGGACTCGGCGGCGGCGCGCTTCGTATTCGCCTTGTCGCGGGAGGCCAGCGCCTCCTCGAGCGCGGACTCGGCCGCCGAGCGGGCGGAGCGGGCCTCCTCGAGCTCGGCTTCGAGATCTGACAGCGCCGCCCGCGCCTTGTCGCGATCGGACCCCGCCGCGGTCGCGCGGGCGCGCGTCTCCTCGAGCTCGGCTGCGATGCGGTCGCGCTCGGCCCCGGCCTCGTCCAGCTCTGCGGCGATGCGGTCGCGGGCAGCCAGCGCCTCCTCGAGCTCGGCGCTCCGCCCGGAGGTCGAGCTGCGCGCCTCGGACAGCTCCGCCTCGATGCGCGCCAGATGGGAACGAGTCTCCGCGCGCTCCGTCTCCAGAGCGGTAGTGGCCGCGGCCGCCTCGTTGCGGGCGAGCTCAGCTCGCTCCGTGGCCGCGCGTGCCTCAGCCAGCCCAGCGCCGAGGCTCTCCACCTCACCACGCGCCTCGGCGAGCTCCGCGCGGACCGCGTCGAGCTCGCCGCGCTGCTCGGCGAGCCGCGCATTGAGGCCCTCGGCCTCGGAGCGTGTTTCGCCGAGCTGGGTCCTCAGCCCGTCGGCCTCGCCGCGCTGTTCGGCGAGCTGCGCGTTCAGCCCAGCCGACTCGCCGCGGGCCTCATCGAGCTGGGTCCTGACTGCGTCGGCCTCACCGCGCTGTTCGGCAAGCTGCGCGTTCAGCCCAGCCGACGCGTCGCGGGCCTCGTCGAGCTGGGTCCTGAGTGCATCGGCCTCGCCGCGCGCCTCGGCGAGCCTCGCGTCCGAGCTCTCGCTCGTGCTGCGCGTGTCGGCGAGCTGCTGCGCCAGCGCCCTGCTCTCCTCGCGAGCCGCCAGCAACTCCGCGGACACCCGCTCGATCTCGCTCCTCGCATCGGCCAGCTCCCCCTCGCGTCCCGAGGCGGCCTCCACCGCCTCGCCCAGCTGCGCGCTGAAGCTCTCGTTCTCGGCGAGCGCACGGGCGAGCTCCGTCTCGAGCCGTGCGACAGCGGCGGTCGCCTCGGTGAGCTGCTCGCTGTTTCCCTCGCCGGCGCTCCGAGCTTCCCCAAGCTCCGTCTCCAGCTGCTCGGCCCTGGTCCGGGCCTCCGCCAGCGCGGCCTCGGCCTGCTCGGCCGCCACGCGGGCTTCGGCCAGGGCGGTCTCGTGGCCCTCGCCGGCCGCGCGTGCCTCGCGCAGCCTCGCCTCGGCTTCTTCACTCTGGCTTCGAGTGCCCTCGAGCTGGCGCTCCAACTCCTCCACGCGGGCATGCGCAGCCTGAACGCTCTCCGCGAGCGCGTGGCCGTTCTCGTCGGCGGCCCGAAGCTCGGCCTCGATCGCGGCGACTCGGGTCGTCGCCGCCTCACGCTCGGCGGCGAGCTCCCGCTCGAGCGCGGCTGCCTGCTCACGCAGGGTCTCGACCTGGGCGTTCGCTCCCTGCGCGGCCTCGCGGGCGACGGCAAGGTCGGCGACCAGTTGCTCCTGCTCCGCGCCGGTTCCCGTGGCTGCCTCGCGGGCTGCGTCGAGGTCCGACTGCGAGGCCGCGAGCTCGGCGCGCGCCTTGACGAGCTCGGTCTCGGCTCCCGCCAGCTTGCGGCGCAGCTCGTCCAGCTCCGCGCTCAGCTGATCGGCGTTCTCTCCCGACCCCGCGGCGGCAGCTCGGGAGGCCTCAGTGGGGAGTGGGGCACCGCTGCCGCCCGAATCGACCTGCCAGAACACCGCGGACGAGCTCGTGTGTGCCGCGGGGCGGGGCTGACCCGAGCCGCCCTCCGCCTCCGCTTCCGCGGCCGCCGCGAGCTCCGCGAGCAGCGCGTCGAGCCCCGAGCGTGTCGTCGCGGCGGGCTGCACCTCCAGCTTCGTCATCACCGCGATGTCGTTCACGGCCAGCGAATCCGCCGGGTCCGTCATCGCAACGAGCAGGCCGCCGGCGACGAAGCCCACCGGCACGGCCTTGTAGCGCCTCGCGGCCGACGGCCGGATCAGGGCGGCGGCATTTCGGTCCACCTCGAAGTCGCTCAGGTCGATGTAGGCGAGCCCGTAGCGCTCGGCCGTTGCGCGCGCAAGCTGCTCCTCGCTGATCGACCCCTTCTCAACCAGCACCTGGGCGACGGTGCTCCCGCTACGGGCCTCGCGCACCGCCTCCTCGACGGCGTCGGCGCTCGCAAAGCCGAGCTCGACGATCACGTCGCTCAGGAAGCCGGACCGGCCGCCCGGCGCCGAGGGCGGGACGACACCTCTCGTCGGCGCCTCGGCGCTCACGCTGCTTCCCCGGCGAGCTCGGCGGCGCCGCTCCTCGCCTCCGTCTCGATGCGTGTGAGCGCGGCCTCCGGCGACGGCGCGTCGCCGAGCGAGCAGATCGCGTACGACAGCTCGAGCCTCGCCGGCCGCTCCTGCGTGACCCTGGTCAGCGCCTGGCCGTACCGGCCGATGAACGCTGCCGCGCCCTCCAGCCCCTTGCAGCCCACGAGCACGGCGCCGAACCCGTCCTCGCCGATCCGGCCGGCGTGGTCGGTGCGGCGGATGGCCGTCTGCATCACGTCAGCGGCGTCCTTCATCATCAGCTCGGCGACTGCGGACCCGTACCGAGCGGCCACCGCGCCCAGGTTCGAGACTCGGAAGGCGAGCACGTAGGTCTCGAGCGTCCCGCGCTCGGCAAGCCGCCATTCGCGCTCGACCGCCTCCACGAACGCGACCCGGTTGAGAAGCCCGGTGAGCTGGTCCGTTCGCGCCGGGTCACGGAGGCGCTCGCCGAGGCGGCGCAGGTCGGCACGCCACTTCACGCTCTCCCACTCGTATGTGAGGAGACGGCCGGCGATCGACAGCACGTCGAGATGGTCCTGACTGAATACATCCGTGCCCGAGGCGAGCGCGCAGAGCGTGAGCGCGCCCGCGCCCGAGCTCGAGTCGAGCGGCAGGGCGAGGTACGAGCGTACGGACAGCATCTGGAGCGCCTGGTGATCGAGAAAGTCGCGGCTCCCGCCGCTCGCGCCGGGCGCCAGCGGGACCGTGGAGCCGGCCCCGAGGGAGGACGCCGCCGCGCCGCGCACATCGATCAGGCGCAGCTCGCCCTCGTCCCAATCCACCCGCCCGAGCAGAATCGACCCAGGCGGGAGCTCGGCCTCGAGCAGGTCGAGAACCGTGTCGGCTGCCTCGGAGAAGCTTGTGAACCGCCTTTCAGCGAGGCGAGCGAGCGCGCTCAGGACGGTGCCGCCCACGGAGTGAGTATCGGCCTCCTGGACAAAAGTCTGAGGGCTGAAGGGCCGACGGGCCGCCCGGAGCGGCCACTAACCTGCCGGAACCCATGACCCTGCGCGACCTGATGGGGCACGGGGCGCCGGACGTCGAGATCTCGGCGCTCGCCTACTCCAGCAACAGCGTCACCCCGGGGGCGCTGTTTTTTTGCGTGCCCGGGTTCACGAGCGACGGCCATGACTTCGCTCCGGATGCGGTCGAGCGGGGCGCGGCCGCGCTCGTGACGCAGCGGAAGCTCGACCTGGGCGTGACGGAGGTGGTGGTCGACGACGTGCGCGCCGCGATGGGCCCAGCGGCGGCCCGCTTCTACGGCGATCCGACAGCCAAGCTCGACGTGGTCGGCATAACCGGCACCAACGGCAAGACCACGACCGCCTTCCTGGTGCGCCATCTGCTGGAGGCCGCCGGGCGCCAGACGGGCCTGCTCGGGACGGTGAAGCGGGTCGTGGGCGGGGTGGAGGAGGAGGTGGAGCGCACCACCCCCGAGGCGATCGACCTCCAGGCGACCTTCAAGCGGATGCTCGACGCGGGCGACCGCGCGGTAGCGATGGAGGTCTCCTCGCACGCGCTCGAGCTGGGCCGCGTCTCCGGGATCAGCTTCGCCTGCCGCATCTTCACCAACCTGACCCAGGACCACCTCGACTTCCACGAGACGATGGACGCGTACTTCGCCGCCAAGCGGCGGCTGTTCGAGGAGCCCGGCTCCGTCTCGGTAGTGAACGTGGACGACGAGCACGGGCGCCGGATCGCGGCCGAGATCGACCCGGTCACCTTCGGTATCGACCACGACGCCGACTACCGCGCGCGCGACATCGAGTTCGACTTCGCCGGCTCGAGCTTCACGCTCGACACACCGGACGGCGCGATCGAGGTCGAGTCCCCGCTGCCCGGCCTCTTCAACGTCCTGAACGTGGTGGGCGCCATCGCCGCGGTGCGCTCGCTGGGCATCAAGGAGATCTCCCTGAGCGGCTTCCAGCGCGTACCGGGGCGCTTCGAGCCGGTCGACGTGGGGCAGGACTTCGGCGTGCTCGTGGACTACGCGCACACGCCGGACTCGCTGGAGAACGTGCTGCGCACCGCGCGCGAGCTCACGCGCGGGCGGCTCCACGTGGTGTTCGGCGCCGGCGGCGACCGCGACCATGGGAAGCGGCCGTTGATGGGCCGGGCGGCGCGCGAGCTGGCGGACCGCGTGCTGGTGACGTCCGACAACCCGCGCAGCGAGCCGCCCGAGGCGATCATCGACCAGGTGATGGAGGGCGCGGGGCCGGGCGCCGAGCGGGACGCCGACCGCCGCCGCGCCATCGCCCGAGCGATCGCGGGCGCCGAGCCCGGCGACGTCGTAGTGATCGCGGGCAAGGGACACGAGCAGGGCCAGGAGTTCGAGCACGGCCGGAAGGAGCCGTTCGACGACCGGGCCGTCGCACGCGAGGCGCTCCGCTCGCGGGTGGCCACCTGATGCTCGGCGAGATCGTCATGGGCGGGTCGGCCTCGCTCTTGATCTGCATGTTCCTCGGGCCGCGCTTCATCGACTACCTGCGTCTCAAGGAGTTCGGCCAGCAGATCCGCGAGGAGGGGCCGGTTGGTCACCACGGCAAGGCCGGCACGCCCACCATGGGCGGCCTCGCGATCTTCATCGCGATCGCGGTGCCGTTCCTGATCCTGTCCGAGTACCGGACCGCGAGCCTGGCCGTGCTCGCCACGGCACTCGCGATGGCGGCGCTCGGGTTCGCCGACGACGTGATCAAGCTGCGCCGCCGCCGCTCGCTGGGCGTCTCGGGCAGGACGAAGCTCGCGGTGCAGGCGGTTACGGCGATCGCGCTGTGGGTGTTCGTGACCAAGGTGGTCGGGCTGAACGGCGAGCTCGACCTGCGGGTGATCGACTCGCACGTGGAGCTCGGCGTGGCCTACCCGGTGCTGATCTTTCTCGTCCTGGCCGGCGCCACGAACGGCGTGAACCTGACCGACGGCCTCGACGGGCTCGCGGCCGGCTGCGCCGCGATCGTCCTGCTCACGTACACCGTGATGACGTTCATCACGCACGGCCAGCAGGACCTGTCGCTGCTCAGCGCGTGCCTGGTTGGCGCGTGCGTCGGCTTCCTGTGGTTCAACTCGTTCCCCGCCTCCGTGTTCATGGGCGACACCGGCTCGCTCGGCCTGGGTGGCGCGATCGCGGCGCTCGCGGTGGTGACGAGGACCGAGGTCCTCCTGATCGTGATCGGCGGCATCTTCGTGATCGAGGCGCTCTCGGTCGGCATCCAGGTGTTCGCGTTCCAGCGCTTCCGCAGACGCGTGTTCCTGATGGCGCCGATCCACCACCACTTCGAGCTGGCGGGCTGGTCGGAGACCAAGATCATCCTGCGCTTCTGGATCATCGCGGCCATCTGTGCGGCGATCGGGTTCACGCTCTACCAGGCCTCCATCCCGTCGTGAGGCCGCCGCTCCCCGACGGGCCCTACCTCGTGGTCGGGCTCGCGCGTTCGGGCACGGCGGCGGCGCGGATGCTGCGCCAGCACGGCGAGGTGATCGCGGTCGACTCCGGGCGCCCCGACGTGCCGGCCGACATCGACGCGCACCTGGGGGTGGACGGCGTGGAGCTGCTCGGCCGGACCCGGTTGGTCGTGAAGAGCCCTGGCGTGCCGAACGAGGCGCCGGTGATCGCCGCGGCGCGCGAGCGCGGCCTACCGGTGCTGGGCGAGCTCGAGCTCGCCTGGCGGCTGCTGCCGAACCGCTTCGTCGCGGTGACCGGCACCAACGGCAAGACCACCACCACGGAGCTCCTCGGCGCGATCTGGCGCGAGGCGGGTCTGCCCGTGGCACTCGCGGGGAACGTGGGCACGCCGCTGTCGTCGCTCGTCGGCCAGGTCGACCTCGAGGCGACGATCGTCTGCGAGGTGTCGAGCTTCCAGGCCGAGGACTCCGAGGCGCTCGCGCCCGACACGGCCCTGCTTCTCAACATCACGGAGGACCACCTCGACCGCCACGGCAGCTTCGAGGCGTACCGCGAGGCGAAGCTAAGGCTGTTCTGCAACCAGACACCCGAGCAGGTGGCGGTCGTGCCGCCCGGAGTCGAGGTCCCGGGGGCCGGACGGCGGGTGGAGTTCGGCGCGCTTCCGCTGCCCGCAGCCGAGATCCGCCTCCGGGGCAGGCACAACCTCGAGAACGCGATGGGCGCGGCCGCTGCGGCGACCGCGTCCGGCGTCGCCGAGGAGGCGGTGGCGGGTGCGCTGCGCAGCTTCGCGGGCGTCCCGCACCGGCTCGAGGAGGTGGGCTCTGTGAACGGCGTGCTCTACGTGAACGACTCGAAGGCCACAAACGTGTCCTCCGCGGTGCGCGGGATCGAGGCGTTCGACGGCGGCGTCCACGCCATCCTCGGCGGCAGCCTCAAGGGTGGCGGCTTCGAGGGCCTGCGCGACGCGCTCGCCGCTCACGCCGTCGCGGCGTACCTGATCGGTGAGGCGGCCGATCGGCTCGGGGCGGATCTCGCGGGCACCGTTCCGCTGCGGCGCTCGGGCGACCTCGCCACGGCCGTTCGCGACGCGTCCGCGGCCGCTCGGCCCGGCGAGGTGGTGCTGCTCTCGCCCGCGTGCGCCAGCTTCGACCAGTTCCGCGACTACGAGGAGCGCGGCGCCGTCTTCAGATCGCTGATCCCGCGGGGATGAATCCGGGCCCTGCCGTAGAAAACCGTCTGGATGCCCCGGAAGCGCCCGGTCGAGTACTCGATCCTCTACACGGCGACGCTGTGCCTGCTCGCCGGGGGCGCGGTGATGGTGTACTCGGCGAGCTCGGCGGAGTCGCTCTTCTCGGGGCCGGGCGATCCGTCCTACTACCTGAAGCGCTACGTGCTCTTCGGCATGGCGGGGCTGGTGGTGCTGCACCTCGCCTCGCGGCACGGGCTGAGGGTGATCCGGGCGCTCACGCCGATGCTGCTGGTCACTTCATTCGTGCTCACGGCGGCGGTCATGCTCCCGGGCGTCGGGGTCACGGTGAACGGCGCCACACGCTGGCTCGGCGCCGGCATGCTCCAGTTCCAGCCGTCCGAGCTGCTGAAGGTGTCGCTGGTGCTCTACGCCGCGCAGCTGCTGGCGGCGCGCCCGGACTCCGTCCGGACGCTGGCCACCATGACGAAGCCGCTGCTGCTCGTGGTAGGCGCCGCCTGCGCGCTCGTCATGAAGCAGCCCGACATGGGCACCACGATGGTGATCTGCTTCGCGATCGGCGCCGTGCTGGTCGCTGCCGGCACCCCGCTTCGCAATCTCGCGTTGATCGGCGGGACGCTGCTGTTCCTCGCCACCGTGCTGGCGATCGTCGAGCCCTACCGGCGCGAGCGGTTGTTCTCGTTCCTCGACCCGTTCGCGGACGCGGGCGACTCGGGCTTCCAGGCTGTGCAGGCGCTCACGGCGATCGGCCACGGCGGCATCTTCGGCGTCGGGCTCGGGGAGTCCGTGCAGAAGATCTTCTACCTGCCGGAGGCCCACACCGACATGATCCTCGCGGTGATCGGCGAGGAGCTCGGGCTGTTCGGGATAGTCGGATTGCTCGGCCTCTACGGCATGATCGGTTACGCCGGCCTGCGCGTGGCGAAGCTGGCTCGGGACCGGTACTCGAAGCTGCTCGCCGCGGGCATCACTTCGCTGATCCTCTGCCAGGCAACGCTCAACTTCTTCGCGGTGCTCGGCCTCATGCCGCTCACGGGCGTGCCGCTGCCCTTCATCTCGTACGGGGCGAGCAACCTGGTCGTGCTGATGGGGGCCATGGGGCTGCTGCTCAACGTCGCGGCCACGGGCGGCCGTGCACAGCGCGCCGAGCGGCCTGAGCTCCGCGCCATCGACGGAGGTGGAAGTGCCAACGATCGTGATCGCCGCCGGAGGGACAGCGGGACACGTCGTGCCGGCGCTCGCCGTAGCTGACGCCCTTCGCTCACGGGGTGCGCGGGCCGAGTTCATCGGAGGCGAGCGTGCGGAGGCGGAGCTCGTGCCGGCCGCGGGCTACCCGTTCCACCCGCTACGCGTGAAGGGCATGAACAGGCACGACCCCGTCCAGGCGGCCGGGGCCGCGCTGCTCGCGGTCCGCGCCAGCGCGAACGCGCGGGGGATTCTGCGGCGGATCGGCGCGGATGCCGTGCTAGGCGGAGGCGGTTACGTGGCCGGCCCCGTGGGGCTGGCCGCGCGCACGCTCGGACTCCCGCTCGTGCTCACCGAGGCGGACAGCCATCTCGGCATGTCGAACCGGCTGCTGGCCCCGTTTGCGGCGAGGGTGTGCCTCGCCTTTCCGATTCCCGGGCGCACGGGGTCGAAGTGGCTCGTGACCGGCCGTCCCGTCCCGGCGGGCACGGAGAGCGCCGACCCGGCCGCCGCGCGCGAACGGCTCGGGATCCCGGCCGAGGGACCGTGCCTGCTCGTGTTCGGCGGCTCGCTGGGGGCGCGGCGGCTGAACGAGGCGGCGGTCGAGGCGTTCGGAGAGGCGCCCCCGTGTGCCGTACTGCACGCGGCGGGCCGTCGCGACTACGAGGCGCTGCTGGCTCGCCTCGTCGAGCTCGGCTCGCCCGCCCACTACCGGCTGTTCGCGTACATCGAGCCGTTCGCGGACGCGCTCGCCGCGGCCGACCTCGCCGCGGCGCGCGCCGGCGGCTCCGTCTTCGAGCTCGCGGCCGCGGGGCTGCCGTCGGTCCTCGTGCCCTTTCCATATGCGACCGGCAACCACCAGGCGGCTAACGCGCGCTTCATGGAGCAGGCTGGCGCCGCGGTGGTGATCCCCGACGCCGAGCTCGACGGCCCGCGCCTGGCCCGCGAGGTGGGAGGACTGCTGGCGGCGCCGCAGCGGATGGCGGAGATGGCGAATGCCGCCCAGGCGGTGGCGAAGCCGGACGCGGCGCAGGCCGTGGCGCGGGAGCTGCTGGCGCTCGTCGGCGAGAACGACGGGCACTGAGGGACCAGGCCCGGCCGCTGTCGGGCCCCCGGTGGCTCCGACCTTGGTCGTATGTCAGCACTTTCTAGATGCACCTAGAGTGGGCGCGCGATGCCGCCTGACCATCTCAATGCGCCGTTCGCCGGGAGGGCGCTTCACTTCGTGGGCATCGGCGGCGCTGGAATGAGCGGACTGGCGATGGTCGCCCGCGAGCTGGGCGCGCGCGTGACGGGCTCGGATCAGGCCGAGTCGTCGTACAGCCGGCGCCTGCGGGAAGCAGGCATCGACCCAGTCATCGGCCATGACGCGACGAACCTGCCCGACGGCGCCGAAGTCGTGGTGTCCACCGCGATCCCCGACGACAATCCAGAGCTGACCGCGGCTCGCGCGTCGGGCGCGACGATCCTCCATCGCGGCGATCTGCTCGGGGAGCTCTCGCGGATGAAGCGGACGATCGCAGTGGGCGGCACGCACGGGAAGACGACCACCGCGTCGATGGTGGCGCTGGCGCTGATTGAGACCGGGCGCGAGCCGGCCTTCCTGATCGGCGGCGAGCTGCAGGCGGGCGGCACCAACGCCGCCTGGGGAGCGGGGGAGTGGGCCGTGATCGAGGCAGACGAGTCAGACCGGTCGTTCCTGAAGCTCGGGCGCGACGTCGCAATCGTGACGAACGTCGAGCTCGACCATCACGCGACCTACGCGACCCTGTCGGAGCTGGAGCGGGCATTCGCCGAGTTCGCGGCACCAGCGGCAGTCCGCGTGCTCGGCCCGAACGTCGACCTGCCCGGAGAAGGCGAGCCCGTGACATTCGGCATCGAAAGCGGCTCACTGAGTGCGCACGACGTAACCCTCGGCGCAGGAAAGTCGAGCTTTCGGGTGGTGGGCGTCGGGGTCGAGCTTTCCGTTCCGGGCGAGCACAACATCCTGAATGCGCTCGCGGCGCTTGCGGCGCTGCGGGTGGCGGGGTTGCCCGTCGAGGAGGCGGCGCCGACGCTCGCGGGGTTCAGGGGCGCGGCGCGGCGCTTCGAGCTCCACGGCCGGACCGAGAGCGGCGCGGACGTCTATGACGACTACGCCCACCACCCCACCGAGGTCCGCGCCACCCTCGCGGCCGCGAGGACACTCGAGCCGCGGCGGCTGGTCGCGGCCTTCCAGCCCCACCTCTATTCGCGCACGAAGATGCTCGCGCGTGACTTCGGCCGTGCGCTCGCGCTCGCGGACCTCGTCGTGGTGCTCGACGTGTATCGCGCGCGGGAGCGGCCCGAGGACTTCCCCGGCGTGAGCGGCTACCTCGTGGCGGAGGCGGCGGCGGACGCCGCGGGCGGCCGCCCCGTCTGGTGGATGCCCGGCCTGGACGACGCCGAGCGGAACCTGCGCCCCGAGCTGATCGAAGGCGACCTGATGGTGACGATCGGCGCCGGAGACGTGAACGAGCTGGCAAGGAGGCTGCTGGCATGAGCACGCCGAAGGACGTCGCCGTCGACTATCCGCTCGCCCGGCTGACCACGATCCGCACCGGCGGCCGAGGGGACTACTTGGCGCGGCCGCACACCGCGGACACGCTCGCCGAGCTGCTGGCCTGGGCGGCGAGCGAGGGAGTCCAGGTAGGAGTGGTCGGGTCCGGCTCGAACCTGCTGATAGCGGATGAAGGATTCCGGGGACTCGTTGTGAAGCTCGACGGCTCGCTCTCGACGATCGAGCAGGAGGGCGAGCGCCTCCTGTGCGGGGGCGGCGCCCGCCTTCCGCAGGCCGCCGCCTTCGCAGCGCGCGCCGGCCTGAGCGGACTCGAGTTCGGCGTGAACATCCCGGGGACCGTCGGCGGCGCGGTCAAGATGAACGCCAACGCTTACGGCGGCGATCTCGCGCGCGTGCTCGAGTGGGTCGACGTCACCACCGACTCCGGCAGCGACCGCCGCACCCCCGCCGACCTGGGCTTCGAATACAGGAGGTCGAAGCTCGCGCCAGGCGAGGTCGTCGCGCGTGCTTCGTTCGCGCTGAGCGCGGCCGAGCCCGACGCCGTCAAGGCGACCCTCGCCGACATGCGCTCGCAGCGCCGGGCGGCTCAGCCCTCCGGCATCAAGACCTTCGGCTCGACCTTCAAGAACCCGGACGACCCGCGCGCGGAGGGCCGTAGCGCAGGCGTCCTGCTGGACGAGGCCGGCTGCCGCGGCCTGACGGTGGGCGGCGCCCGCTTCTCGGAGAAGCACGCGAACTTCGTCGAGAACCTTGGCGACGCCACCACCGCCGACGTGATCGTCCTGATGGGCGAGGGCAGGCGCAGGGTGCGCGAGCGCTTCGGAGTCGAGCTGGAGCCCGAGGTCCAGCTCCTGGGCGAGGTGGACACGACGCCGCTCTGGGGCGCAGCGTGAGCGCTGCGACCGTCGCACTGAGGCGCAGATCGAGGCAGATTCGCCTCGCCGCTCTGCCTCCCAGGGTACGCAGGTGGGTCCTGGTCTCCCTCGGAGTTTGCGTCGCGCTCGCGGCCTGCTACCAGCTCTGGCTGCGCGACTCCTCGTTCGTGACGGTGGAGGACGTTTCCGTTATGGGGCTCACCACAAAGGACGCCCCGCGCATACGGGCCGCGCTCACGCTCGCCGCCCGCGATATGACCACGCTCCACGTCCGTCGGGACGAGCTCGAGCAGGCCATCGAGGCGTACTCGGTGGTCAAGACTCTCGAGGTCGCGACCGACTTCCCGCACGGGCTGACGATCCACGTCGTCGAGCACCGGCCCGCGGCACTCGTCGGCGGCCTGCCCGTGGCCGGTGACGGCACGCTCCTGCGCGGGCTCCCGATCGAGGGCAGTCTGCCCAAGATCGACTTGCCCTCGCGCGTTGAGGGCGATCGCCTCAAGAACCCCGCTGCCCGTCACGCCGCGCTTGTCGCCGGGACTGCCCCCGGCGCCCTCCGGCAGCGCCTCGAGCGGATCGAGCTGCGCGGCCGGGATGGCATCGTCGTCGAGATGCGCGACGGGCCGGAGCTCATTTTCGGGAACGCCACCAGCGTTCGCGCGAAGTGGATAGCCGCCACGCGCGTGCTCGCGGATCCCGATGCGGGGGGGGCGAGCTACATCGACGTCCGCCTGCCGGGCCGCCCCGCGGCGGGCGGGCTGCCCGCGGAGACGCTCGCGCCCGTGGCCCCGGCGGGCACCGAGGAGGCCGCGCCACCCACGACCCAGACGCCGCCCGGCACCACCACGGCGGATCCGGCGACCGAGCAGCTTGCGCCTCCGGCGATCACGCAGACGCCTCAGGCCGCACCCGAAAGCGCACCCGCTCCGTCGGCGGAAAGCACCCAGCCCGCGCCCGCGCCGACCGATTCCAGCGGTGCCGGCGGCGCTTCGCCTCCGCCCGGCTAACCCTCAACTGTCACTTGAGGTTCACCCCAACTCTGCAGCTATGCTGCAGTCTTTGCCTGCACAATTTCTTGCGATGGCGATTGACACTTCCCGCGAACTCCACCTAGAGTCTGGGTTTTGCGGGAGGGGCGAACCCTCCACTCTTGCTTGAGCTTCGGACGGTAGAGAGGCACCAACCTCAATGGACACTGGTAGCTACCTGGCGGTCATCAAGGTCGTCGGCATCGGCGGTGGCGGGACCAACGCGGTCAACCGTATGGTCGATCAGGGCCTCAAGGGCGTGGAGTTCATCGCCGTCAACACGGACGCTCAGGCGCTCCAGATGTGCGACGCCGACATCAAGCTCCAGATCGGCGACCAGCTCACGCGCGGCCTCGGAGCCGGCGCCAACCCGGACGTCGGGTACGGCGCTGCGAACGAGAGCCGGGATGAGATCAAGGAGGCGCTGAAGGGCGCGGACATGGTCTTTGTCACGGCCGGCGAGGGCGGCGGCACCGGCTCGGGCGCCGCTCCGGTGATCGCCGAGGTGTCGAAGCAGGAGGTGGGCGCGCTCACGGTCGGCGTCGTCACGAAGCCGTTCGACTTCGAGGGCACTCAGCGCATGCGCCAGGCCGTCGAGGGCATCGACCGGCTGCGCGAGCAGGTGGACACGATGATCGTGATCCCCAATGAGAAGCTGCTCGCCGTGGTCGAGCGCCGGACCAGCATCCTCGACGCCTTCCGCGAGGCCGACGCGGTGCTCGGCCAGGGCGTCCAGGGCATCACCGACCTGATCACGACCCCGGGCCTGATCAACCTCGACTTCGCGGACGTCCGCACGATCATGCAGGACGCCGGGTCGGCCCTGATGGGCATCGGTGAGGCGTCGGGCGAGAACCGGGCCGCCGAGGCCGCGAAGAACGCCGTATCCAGCCCGCTGCTCGAGCAGTCGGTCGAGGGCGCCACCGGCATCCTGCTGAACATCACGGGCGGCCAGGACCTCGGCCTGTTCGAGGTGAACGAGGCGGCCGAGATCATCCAGGGCGCCGCCGACCAGAACTCGAACATCATCTTCGGCGCGGTGGTAGACGACACGATGGGCGACGGGGTCCGCGTGACCGTCATCGCGACCGGCTTCGAGCGACCGAGCCGCACGCCGCTGTTCGCCGAGGACTCGACCGGCCGCCGGCGCGAGCCGCGGCGCCGCGACGTGACGCTCGACGACCGCCAGCGCGCGTCGCTGGAGATCTCGGACGACGAGATCGACGTTCCGTCATTCCTGAAGGACTGAGAGAGCTCCTCCCGCCGGACACGGCGCGGGCCTTCGAGGCCATGCGCGCCCTACGCACGCACTACACGGACGAGGCCGAGTTCGTGCGGCGCGTGGACGAGGTCCAGCGCCCGGAGGGCTACCGAATCGTGGGCGCCTTCGAGGGCGAGCGCTGCGTGGCCGTGGCCGGGTTCCGCGTCACGCACCACCTCGCCTGGGGCGACACGCTCTACGTGGACGACCTCTCGACCCTGCCCGAGGCGCGCGGTCGCGGCCACGGGCGGGCGCTCCTCGAGTGGTGCAAGGAGGAGGGGAGGCGGCAGGGCTGCACGCAGTTCCATCTCGACTCCGGCGTCGGCCCCGAGCGCGAGGACGCGCACAGGCTGTACTTCAACACCGGGCTGCGGATAACGAGCTACCACTTCTCGGCGCCGCTTCGATGATCGAGGCCGCCTCGCGCATGGCGGTGGCGGCCGAGCGCGAGCTGGAGGCGCTCGTGGCGGTGTCCTCGCCATCCGGCGACGTCGACGGGGCGGAGGAGTGCGTCGCGCTCGCCACCGCGTTCCTGCCGACGGAGGCCGAGGTGGAGCGACTGGATTGCTCGACGCCCCGACACGCGCCCGACATGCTTGGGCGGCTGCGGGGCACCGGCGCGAAGCGCGTCCTTCTGCTGGGGCACCTCGACACGGTGGTCGCCCACGGGGCGCACCGGTCGCTGGCGCGCGCCGGCGACCGGCTCACGGGCTCCGGCGCGGTCGACATGAAGGGAGGGGTGGCGCTGGCGCTCGCGCTGATGCGCGAGCTCGCGGAGCGGACCGAGCTGTATGCCGAGATCGCGGTGCTGCTCGTCGTCGACGAGGAGTGGCGCACGGCCCCGTTCGTCCACGCGGAGCGCTTCGCGGATTTCGACGCCTGCCTCTGCTTCGAGGCCGGACAGCGGGCGGCAAACGGCGAGGAGGCCGTGATCGTGAAGCGGAAGGCCGCGGCGACGCTCCGCGTCGAGGCTCACGGGCGCCCGTCGCACTCCGGCTCGGCGCCCGAGCTCGGGCGCAGCGCGCTGCTCGCGCTGGCCACGGTCGCCCAGGTGGTGGCCAGGCACAACGACGCGGCGGGACCGGACCGCCTGACCACGGTGCCGACGATCCTCCGCTCGGGCGAGGCGTTCAACGTCGTGCCGGCCCGTGGCGAGCTGTTGTGCGACCTGCGCGCAGACCGCCTCGAGGCCTTCGACCCGGTGCTGGCCGCCGTGCCGACCGAGTACGACGATGTGGCGCTCGTATCGACCATGGTCCGCGCGTGGCCGGGGATGGACTCGCGCGCGGCGACGGCCGGGATGCTGGCGGTGGCGAGCGAGCGCCTCGGGCGGCCGATCGTAGGGTCCGAACGGGGCGGCGCGAGCGACGCCAGCCACATCGCCGCGGGCGGGATCGAGCTCACGATCGACGGCCTCGGGCCGCGCGGCGGGGGGGCCCACACCCCCGCCGAGTGGGTGAGCGCCCAGTCGCTCCACAGCCGCGCCGAGGTGGCGCTGGCCGTGGCGGGCGCAGTGCTCGGCGCCTAGCCGACCGGCTCCGCCGCCGCCTGACGGTCCGCGAGCGCACCCGGCAGCGCGTGGCGCGACTTGATGTCGAGCTTGCGGTAGACGCGGCCGAGGTGTGTCTCGACCGTCTTCTCGGACACGAACAGCGCCTGGGCGACCTCGCGGTTCGTGAGGCCCTCGGCCACCAGTTCCGCCACGCGCACCTCGCTCGGGGTGAGCGCCTCGACGCCGCTGACGGGCTCGCGGATCAGCCGAGCGCCCGAGCGCGAAAGCTCGTCGCGCGCTCGGCTGGCGAGCCGCGTGGCGCCGCACTCCGTCGCGAGCGCGTGGGCGCGGCGGAGCACCTCGCGAGCGACGCTGCGCTCGCCGCGGCGGCGCAGTTCGCCTCCCAGCTCGCAGGTCACGCGCGCGAGCTCGAGGCGGGCGCCCCCGTTCTCCAGAGTCGCCACCGCGGCCTCGAGCCCGGCCTGGCGGTCTTCCGCCGGGCCTGCCAGCGCCACCGCGCGCTGTGCGATGGCCACTGCGCGCGGCGTTCCGAGCTCCTGCGCCAGCTGCAGCTCGTCCTTGGCGAGGGCGAGTGCCCGCTCCTCCTCGCCGAGCTGTGCGAGCGCGATCGACGCCACGGAGCGCCACGGAAGGAGCGTCGGCGAGCTGCAACCCCAGGAGTCCGCGCGGTCCAGCTCGAGCGCGGCATCGGCGGCGGCGCGTGCGTCGCCCTGGGCGAGCGTGAGCCAGGCGCGTGCGAGGGCGAGGTCGTCCTGGACGATGGTGTCCGGGTCGCCCGCGGGCGGCAGCGCCGCCACGATGGCCTCGAGCTCCTCGAAGGGTCGTTCCCGCTCCATTCCGGAGAGCACCGCGACGGACGCCGCGATCGGCGCGTGGCCGCGGGCGCGCGTGGCGTCGCGTGCGATCCGTAGTGCCTCCGCGGCGTCGGCCTCGGCGCCCTCCGCATTGCCCGCGCGGTAGCGCGTCCACGCGCGCTCCGCGAGGAAGACCCCCGCGGCGGAGCGGTCGCCGTAGTCGCGCGCCGCGCGCACGAGCCCGTCGAGGATCGCACGGGACTCGTCGAAGCGCTCCAGGAGCGTGAGCACGAACGCCGTCATCGGCCGGCCCACGCTGGCTCGCATCACGGACTCGTAGTATCCGTGCTCCTCCACCGCGAGCGCCCGGTGTATGAGCTCCGTCGCGCGCGGCGCATCCGCCCGCTCGACCACGGCCACGAACGCGTGCGTGATCAGCGCGAAGCGCTCGAAGTCGGTCCGCGGGGCGCCGCGCGGCTCCTCGATGTGGGGGAAGAGGTCGTCGACCCGACGGCGTACGGTCGCGCTCTCGAGCCCGGCCGCCATCAGCGTCTCGAGCAGGGGCTTCGCCGCCTCGTCCTCCTCGTGCACGTTTGCGAGCGCCGACTCCAGGACGTCGGCCGCCTTGCTCGCCCGTCCCGCGACGAGATGCAGCACCGCCGTCCAGTGCTGCGCGCGCAGCCGGGTCGACCCGCCGGCGGCGGCCGCGCGCTCCAGGTACTCGGCGGCGTCGGGGTCGCCGGCGTGGGCTGCGGCGAGGCCCAGCTGGAAGAGGATCTCGCCGAGCTCGTCGCCCTCGGGGCGCTCCGTGATCGCGCGCTGGAGGTAGAGGACGGCGGCGGAGGGGTCGCCGAGTGCCTCGGCGCGCCGCGCGGCGCTCCGGAGCGCCGCGCGCGCCCAGTCGCCCTGACCGGGATCGGATACGAGCAGGTGCGCCGCGACCGCGACGGGGTCGGCGTCCCGCTCCGCGAGCATCCGCGCAGCCTGCTCGTGCGCGCGCGAGCGCTCGACCGCCGGCATGTCGTCCTCGATCGAGGCGCGCAGGATCGGGTGCGTGAAGCGGAGGCGCGGCGCGCCGATCACGAGACCCGCCCGCTCCAGCTCCGCGAGCGCCTCGGCGGCGTCGTCCTCCGGCACATCGGCGAGGGCCGCGACGTCGCGGACCGCCACGTCGTGCTCTCCCAGGATCGCCAGGGCACGCGCCACGGGGCCGCCGGCCCGCGGCAGCCGCTCGAGCCGCAGCAGCACGGAGGCCCGCACCGTGTCCGGGCCGAGCGACGCGACCTGCTCCGCGCTCGCAGCCGTGGGCTCGATGCCCTCGGCGCGCACCTCGCTCACAAGCTGCTCGAGCAGGAACGGGTTGCCGCCGGTGGCGTGGTGGCAGGCCGCCGCGAACGCAGGGTCGCTCGAGCCCAGCAGGGCGCGAATTCGTTCGCCGGCGCCCTCCTCCGAGAGCGGCGCGGGACGGATCGCCCTCGTCGCCGGGTCGGCGAGGATCTCCGCCAGGGGAACCGCGAGCGGCCCAACCTCTGCCGTGCGGACCGCCAGCAGCAGGACCATCGGAAGATCGGCAATCCGCAGGCTCAGGAAACGCTCCGCGGCCATCGATGCCTCGTCGGCCCACTGGGCGTCGTCGATGCAGATGAGGAGCGGGCGCTCGCGGGCGAGGTTTGCGATCACCCAGTAGAGGCCGTGGAGCCGCTGATACATGAGCTCCGGGCTGTCGGCCTCCTCGCCGGTACCGGGCTCGAGGATCGGCAGCGCCAGCTTCGCGGCCCCCGTGAAAAGGCCGGCGCGCTCCTCGTCGGTCTTGTCGAGCGTCACCGAGTCGGCCGTCTGGCGCACGATGCCGTACGGATAACTCCGCTCCAGCTCGGTTGCCCGGACGGCGATCGTGTACATGCCGCGCCCCTCAGCCAGCTCGATCGACGATCTGACGAGGCTCGACTTGCCGATTCCGGGCGCTCCCTCAACGGCCACGACGGAGCCGCGTCCTTCGAGCGCCTCCGCGAGGGCCTGGTCGAGCGCGGCGAGCTCCGACTCGCGTTCGAGCAGGTTGGGGTCGTTGCCTGTGGTCTGCGAGTCCATCGAAGATCGGGGTTGTGTTCGGGGGTGTCCCCGATGCGACGGGGGACGCCTGCCGCGACCATGGTGGCATGCCAGCGGTCGAACCCGTTACCGCGTCTGTGGAGCTCGTGCTGGAGCCTGACGGCGTCCGCGGCGTCCTGCGGGCTGAGCATACGCCCGATCTCCCGTTTTCGGGCTGGCTTGGACTTGCGGTCGCCGTGGATCAGTGCCGGCGCGCCGCCGAGGGCGCGAGCGCGAACGGATCACAACCAGGACGTACTGAGTGAGCATCAAGGTCGGCGACCCTGCGCCGCCCGTCACAGTCGAGGCCTACATCCGTGCGGAGGCCGAGCCGGTGACCATGGAGATCGGCCGTCAGCGCGACAGCTGGACCGTCCTCTTCTTCTATCCGCGCGACTTCACCTTCGTCTGCCCGACCGAGCTGCGCGGCTTCGCGGAGCTCGAGACCGACTTCGCGCTCGAGGAGGCGTCCGTCGTGGCGGCCAGCACCGACTCCTGGCACGTGCACCGCGCCTGGCTCGAGACGAGCCCCGGTCTCACGGAGATCCACTATCCGGTCATCGCCGACTCCGCGCAGGAGCTCACCCGGCTCTATGGCGTGCTCAAGTACGACGACGGCTCGGCGCTCCGCGGCACGTTCATCATCGATCCTGAGGGGATCGTCCGGCATGTCAGCGTCACCGACCAGAGCGTCGGCCGCAACCCCGAGGAGACGCTTCGCATCCTGAAGGCGCTGCGCACCGGCGAGCTCTGCCCGGTCTCGTGGAGGCCGGGCCAACCGACGCTCCGGATAGCCGCCTGATCCCCAGGGGGTAACCTGCGGGCGGTTGCCGCCCGCCGCCGACACCCTCCGCCGGACCCCGCTGTTCGAGCGCCACGAGCGTGCCGGTGCCCGGCTCGTCCCGTTCGCCGGTTGGGAGATGCCCGTGCAGTACGAGGGCATCCGCCAGGAGCACGTGGCGGTTCGGACGCGCTCGGGCGTGTTCGACGTCTCGCACATGGGCGAGATCGAGACGAGCGGCCCGCAGGCCGAGGCGTTCCTCCAGCGGATCCTCTCGAACGACGTCTCGCGGATAGCCGAGCGCGGGGCGCAGTACTCGGTGCTCTGCCGCGAGGACGGCGGAGTGCTGGACGACCTCTTCACATACAGACTGGGTGACGGCCGCTTCCTGACCGTCACAAACGCCTCGAACCACGACAAGGACCTCGCATGGTTCCGCGACCACGCGGGCGACTTCGACGTGGACGTGAGCGATGCTCACGAGCGCTGGGCGATGCTGGCGGTTCAGGGCCCAGACGCGCGCGCGGCGGTCGATCGCATCGCCGATGGCGAGCTGCCTGCGCGGATGCGGACCGCGGAGCTGCGGGTAGCCGGTGCCGAGTGCCTGGTCTGCGGCACGGGCTACACCGGAGAGGACGGCGTCGAGATCTTGATCCCGCCCGACGGGGCCGCGGCCGTCTGGGATGCCCTCTTGGAGCGGGGCGTGGCGCCGGTAGGGCTCGGCGCACGCGACACCCTGCGCCTCGAGGTCTGCTTCCACCTGTACGGGAACGACCTGTCCGAGGAGCGCAACCCGATCGAGGCCGGGCTCGCCTGGTGCTGCAAGCTCGACACGGGCTTCATCGGCGCTGACTCGCTACGCGGGTTCGAGCCGGCCGACGCGCTCGTCCCCTTCGCCTTTACCGGGCCGGGCATCCCCCGACAGGGCAACCCGATGCACACGGAGCAGGGCGAGGGCGTCGTCACGAGCGGTTCGCTCTCGCCGTGCCTCGACGTGGGCATCGGCATGGGGTATGTGCCGGTGGCCGCGGCGGCGCCGGGCACGACGCTCGAGGTGGACGTGCGCGGCAAGCCGCGTGCCGCCGAGGTGAGGGAGAAACCGCTCTACCGGAAGGAGACCAGTGGCTGAGGCCAGCTACCCCGAGGACCTGGGGTACCACCAGGAGCATGACTGGGCGCGCATCGAGGGCGATCAGGCCACCTTCGGGATCACGTGGTACGCGCAGGACGCGCTCGGCGAGGTCGTGTTCTTCGACCCGCCCGAGGTCGGCGCCTCGGTGTCGAAGGACGACGCCTACGCCGAGGTGGAGTCCGTCAAGGCGGTGTCGGACGTGTTCGCGCCGCTGTCGGGCGAGATCGTCGAGGTGAACGAGGCGCTCGCCGACAGCCCGGAGAAGGTCAACCAGGACCCCTACGGAGAGGGCTGGATGGTCAAGGTGCGGCTCTCCGACCCGGCGGAGGTGGACCAGCTGATGGATGTGAACGCGTACAGGGAGTTGCTCCAATCGGGTAGCTAACGTCGTAGAGGCCGGATGAGCCGCTACACGGGAGTCACAGAAGAGGACCTGCGCGCCATGCTCGGCGCGATCGGCGTCGACTCGCTCGAGGAGCTGTTCGCCGACATCCCGGAGACGGTGCGGCTGGCTATCGAGATGGACCTGCCGCCGGGCAGATCCGAGCAGGAGGTGTACGAGCATCTCGCCGCGCTGGCCGCGCGGAACAGGAGCACCGAGGACGAGATCACCTTCCTCGGGGCCGGCATGTACGACCACTACGTGCCCGCGCTGATCGACACGCTCCTCTTACGGTCCGAGTTCCTTACCCCATACACGCCATACCAGCCAGAGGTCTCGCAGGGCAGCCTCCAGGTGATGTTCGAGTTCCAGACGGCGATCTCGGAGCTGACCGGGCTGCCCGTGTCGAACGCGTCGGTATACGAAGGGCCGAGCGCGGTCGCGGCGGCCGGCTACATGGCGAAGCTAGAGACGAAGCGCAGGAAGCTGGTGGCAAGTCGCGGGCTCCACCCGCACTCCCGCGCCGCGCTTCGCACGCACGCCGCGGGATTCGGCATGGAGGTCGTGGAGACGCCGCTCGACGACGAGGCCGCCACCGACGCCGAGGCAATCGCCGCCGCCGTCGACGACGACACCGCGGCCGTCTTCGTGCAGCAGCCGAACTTCCTCGGCACGGTCGAGGACCTGGGCGCTCTCAGCGAGGCCGGCAAGCGCACGGGCGGACTGCTCGTGTGCGCCGCCGACCCGATACCGCTCTCGGTCCTGAAGCCGCCGGGGGAGCTCGGCGCCGACCTGTGCGTCGGCGAGGGACAGACGCTTGGCAACCGGCTGGACTTCGGCGGTCCGTCGTTCGGGTTCTTCGCGGCCGACGAGCGCTTCATCCGGAGGATGCCCGGTCGAATCGCGGGCGAGACGCGTGACGTGGATGGGCGCCGCGGCTTCGTGCTGACGCTCCAGACCCGCGAGCAGCACATCCGGCGTGAGAAGGCCACGCACAACATCTGCACCGCGCAGGCGCTGAACGCCCTGGCGGGCGTCGTGTACCTGTCCTGGCTCGGGAAGCGCGGGTTCGTGGAGCTGGGCGAGCTGCTCCTGCGCCGCACGCACTACGCGCGCGAGGCGCTGGGGCTCGAGGCGATCAACCCGGGCCCCGTGGTGCGCGAGTTCGCGGTGCAGGTGCCCGACCTGGACGCCGTCATATCCCGTGCCCGCGACGCGGGCATCAATCCGGGCTATCCGCTCCGTCGCGATTACCCCGAGTTTTCTGACGGTCTTTTGATTGCCGTCACGGAACGACGCACCAAGGAGCACATTGACCGACTCGCCGAAGTCGTCGGCGCACCCCGGCCAGCCCAGGTGACTGTATGAGTGACGACACCGTCACGGTCTTCGAGCGGTCCCGCGACGGTCGTCGCGCATTCGTTGCGCCGGAGACCGACGTGCCGGAGCTGCCCGTCGAGGAGCTGCTCCCCGCCGAGGCGATCCGGGAGCGGCCGGCTGAGCTGCCCGAGATCTCGGAGCCCGAGCTGGTACGCCACTACACGACGCTCTCGTCGAAGAACTTCCACCTGGACAAGGGCTTCTACCCGCTCGGGTCGTGCACGATGAAGCACAACCCGAAGCTGCACGAGCGGGTGGCGGCGCTGCCGGGCCACGCGCGGCTCCACCCGCTGCAGGACCCCGAGTACGCGCAGGGCGCCCTTGAGCTGATGTGGAACCTCCAGGTGGCGCTTGGGGAGATCGCCGGCCTGCCGCACGTCTCGCTGCAGCCGAGCGCCGGGTCGCACGGCGAGCTGACGGGGCTACTCCTCACGCGGGCGTACCACCGCGACCGCGGTGAGAAGCGGACGAAGGTCCTCACCCCCGACACGGCTCACGGCACGAACCCCGCCACCGTCACGATGGCCGGCTACGAGGTCGTGAAGGTGGGCACCGCCGACGACGGCGGCGTCGACTTCGACGACCTGCGCGCGAAACTGGACGACGACGTGGCCTGCCTTATGCTCACCAACCCGAACACCCTCGGCGTGTTCGACCGCAACATCTGGGAGATCGCCCAGATCGTCCACGACGCCGGCGCGACGCTCTACTACGACGGCGCGAACCTGAACGCGGTGATGGGCATCGCGAGGCCGGGCGACATGGGCTTCGACATCGTCCACTTCAACCTGCACAAGACGTTCACGCAGCCGCACGGCGGCGGCGGGCCGGGCGCCGGGCCGATCGCGTGCTCCGACCGGATCGAGCCGTTCCTGCCGATCCCGCAGGTGGTCGAGCGTGACGGCCGCTTCGACCTGGACTTCGACCGCCCGCAGTCGATCGGGAAGCTGCGCGGCTTCCAGGGGAACTTCGGGGTGTTCGTGCGCTCGTACGCCTACATCTGCTCGCTCGGCGGCGACGGGCTGAAGGACGTGTCCGAGGTAGCGGTGTTGAACGCGAACTACCTCAAGGCATTGCTGGCCGAGCCCGGGATCGCCGAGTACCTCCCGATCGCCTTCGACCGGACCTGCATGCACGAGTTCGTGGTGTCGGGCCGGGGAGCGAAGGAGGAGCTCGGCGTCAGGACGCTCGACATCGCGAAGCGGATGCTCGACCACGACGTGCACCCGCCGACGGTGTACTTCCCGCTGCTCGTCGACGAGGCGCTGATGATCGAGCCGACCGAGACCGAGACCAAGGAGCGCTTGGACCACTTCGCCGAGGTCGTGCGCGCGATCCTCGAGGAGGCGAAGGAGGAGCCCGAGGTCGCCCGAACCGCCCCGCACACCACGCCGGTGCGGCGGCTGGACGAGGCCGGGGCAGCGAAGCGACCGGTCGTGCGCTGGCGGCCTGACAAGGGCTGATTTCAACGCTCGTCGTTTGCGCTGGAGCCGCCGCGGGGAATGCGGAAAGCATGAGCGGCCTCGGCGGCATCGCCCCGCAGGAGCGGGACCTCTCACGGAGACGCGACCGCCAGGCGTCCTGGGTGCTCGCCGTGGCAGCGGCGATCAGCATGGTCATCTTCTTCCCGCTCGGCCTCCTGGTCGGCCTCGTGGCGGGGGGCTACGCGTACGCCTCGGGAGCACGCGCCGCGTTCTGGGTCGCTCTCGCAGTGGTCTGCGCCGGCCTGTTGGCGGTGATCCTGGGCCTCGCCACCGACTTCGACTCGGGCCTCTTCCGCGCGTAGCGCCAGAGGGTTAGAGTCGCGGCATGGAAGGCGCCCTCGCCGGCAAGGTCTCAGACGCCGGCATCACCCAGAACGAGCTGCGGCTCGCGGCTCGCAACCACGCCCTGCCGCTCGAGGCGCTACGGCACGACATCACGCCGCCGGGCCTCCACTATCTGCTGATCCATTACGACATCCCCGCGGTCGATCCCGAGACGTTCCAGCTCGAGATCGGAGGGGCGGTCGAGCGCCCCATCACGCTCACCCTCGATGCCCTGAAGAAGCGGGAGCGTACGGCACAGCCCATCACCTTCGAGTGCGCCGGCAACGGCCGTGCGCTCCTCGAGCCGCGTCCCATGAGCCAGCCGTGGCTGACCGAGGCCGTGGGGACGGCGGAGTGGGGAGGGACCCCGCTCGCTCCGCTCCTCGAGGAGGCGGGTCCGAGCGCAGACGCGCTCGAGCTCCTGTTCAGTGCCCTCGACCGAGGAGTCGAGGGAGGCGTGCCGCAGGCCTACGAGCGCGCGCTCCCGATCGCGGAGGCGCGCAACGCGCTGCTCGTGTACGAGATGAACGGCGCTCCGCTGCCGCCGCAGCACGGCTTCCCGCTGAGGCTCGTGGTGCCGGGCTGGTACGGCATGCAGAACGTGAAGTGGCTGACGCGGATCACCGTGCTGGAGGAGCCGTTCGAGGGCTACCAGAACGCCGTCAGCTACCGGATCTATCAGGCCGAGGGGGACCCGGGCGAGCCCGTGACCAGAATGCAGCCGCGCTCGCTGATGGTCCCACCCGGCGTGCCCGACTTCCTGACCCGCGAGCGCCATCTCGAGCCGGGCCCCGTGCCGCTCACCGGCCGCGCCTGGTCGGGGCACGGCCCGATCGAGCGGGTCGAGATCTCGACCGACGGCGGGGCGAGCTTTGCCGACGCGGCTCTCGACCCGCCGCTGGGCCCTCACGCGTGGCGGGGGTTCCGCCTCGACTGGGACGCCCAGCCGGGCCAGTACGAGCTCTGCTCGCGGGCCACGGACAGTGCCGGCAACACGCAGCCGCTCGAGCCCCCGTGGAACCTCAAGGGGTTCGCGAACAACGCGGTCGCGCGCATCAAGGTGCTGGTCGCGACCTAGACTGCCCGCCCCGTGCGCATCTTCAGCGGCATCCAGCCGACGGGGCGAAAGCACCTCGGCAACTACATCGGCGCCATCCGGGGCTACGTGGACGGGCAGGAGCGGGGCGATCCCGCGATCTACTGCATCGTCGACCTGCACGCCACGAGCGTCGCCTACGCCCCGGAGGCGCTGCCCGGCTACGTGCTCGACACGACGGCGATGCTGATGGCGGCCGGGCTCGATCCGGACCGCTGCATCCTGTTCCGCCAGTCCGACGTGGCCGAGCACGCCGAGCTCTGCTGGCTCCTCGCCTCGGTGACCCCCTACGGCGACCTTCAGCGGATGACCCAGTTCAAGGACAAGGCCGCGCGCGAGCAGGAGCTCGCGCGCACGAGCCTGTTCCTCTACCCGGTGCTCCAGGCGGCGGACATCTTGGTCTACAGGGCCGACGAGGTGCCCGTGGGTGAGGACCAGCGCCAGCACCTCGAGCTCGCGCGCGAGGTCGCCCGGCGCTTCAACACGACCTACGGCGAGGTCTTCGTCGAGCCCGAGGCGGTGATCCCTGAGACGGGCGCGCGGATCATGGACCTGCAGAACCCCGAGGCAAAGATGTCGACGACCGGCGGGAGCGAGGCGGGGCTCGTCTACATCGACGACGAGCCGGAGGCGATCATCAGGAAGATCAAGCGCGCTCAGACCGACTCCGGCAGCGAGATCGTGCGCGCCCCCGACAAGGCCGGGATCACGAACCTGATCGACATCTACGCCGCGGCGCGCGGCGTGCCGCGCGCCGAGGTGGAGCAAGAGTTCGCCGGCCAGGGCTACGGTGCTTTCAAGGAGGCCGTCGGCACGGCGACGGCAGAGCTGCTCGCGCCGGTTCGCGAGCGCTATCTGGAGCTGCGCGCCGACGAGGCGGCGCTGGAGCGCACGCTCCAGCAGGGCGCCGACCGCGCCCGCGAGATCGCGGTGCCGGTCATGGCCGACGTGCATTCGGTCATGGGGCTGGGCGTCCGAGCCTCGCGCTAAAGAAATTCCTTGTGACGCCGATCACAAGGCATATGAAGGCGCTCGACCGCCCCCTGGTCCGCCCGCTCCTGATCGTGCTGCTCGCCGCCGTCCTGTGGACGATCTGGGCCACGGACTTCGGCGTGCACCTCTGACCGGGGCCGCGTCTAGTCTCTCCGGCGATGTCACTCGCCGCGCTCGACCTCGACCTCGAGGTCTTCAACGGGCCGTTCGACCTGCTCCTGACGCTCGTGCTGAACGAGGAGATCGACCTCCTCGAGGTGGATCTCGCCGAGGTGGTGCTCGCTTACGTCGAGCACCTCGAGCGGACCGGTGAGCTCGACCTCGAGGCGGCCACCGAGTTCCTCGTCCTGATCGCCGCGCTCCTCGAGCTGAAGTCGCGGCTCATGCTGCCCGTCGACGAGGAGGAGGGGCTCGACATCGAGCCCGTCGAGGCGGCCGAGGAGCTGCTCGCGCGCATGCTCGAATACCACCGCCACCGCCAGGCCGCCGAGCACCTGCGCGCTCGGCTCGAGGCCGAGCACGGCTACCGCTACCGGAGCGCGCCGCTGCCGCCGGCTCTGCGCCGGATCTCGGTCGAGGCCGCGGAGGCCGCGTACGACCCGGGGCGCCTGGCCGAGGCGGTCGGCGCTCTGCTCACCGTCCCGCCGCCGCTCGACCTCCGTCACGTGAGGCGGCCCGCGGTGTCCGTGGAGCAACGGCTCCGCCACCTCCGCGACCTGCTCGCCCGGCGCGCACCCTTCTCGTTCGACGAGGCGGTCGAGGGCGTCGACCGACTCACCGAGGCGGTCACCCTGTTCGCCCTCCTCGAGCTCTACAAGGCGGGCGAGGCGAAGTGGGAGCAGGAGGTTCCGTTCGGCCCGATCACGGTGATGCCGGCGTCATGAACGAGCTGGCGCGCACGGTCGAGGCGCTCCTGTTCCTGTCCCCCGAGCCGGTGTCGGTTGAGCGGCTGGCGGACGCGTGCGAGGTGAGCGAGGGCGAGATCGTCGAGGCGCTCGCCCGACTCCGCGAGCACTACGCCGAGGGCTTCCGCGGCGTGGTCCTGCGCGAGGTGGCGGGCGGCTTCACCCTCGCCACCGACCCGATCGCCGAGCGGGCGGCGCGCCGGCTCCTCGCGCGGCCGCGCACGCCGCCTCTCACCCAGGCGCAGGCCGAGTGCCTGGCCATCGTCGCGTACCTGCAGCCGGTTTCGCGGCCCGAGATCGCGCGCATCCGCGGCGTGGCGTCCGAGTCGGCCGTCGGCACCCTGCTCGAGCGCGGTCTGATCGAGGAGTCGGGGCGCTCGCGCTTCGGAGCGGTGATGTACCGGAGCACCGAGCTGTTCGAGAAGCTGTTCGGCCTGTCGGGGCTCGACGCGCTGCCGGACGCGCGCAGCTTCGACCCTACGCCCGAGGACGCGGGCGAGCTCCGCGAGCGCCTCCTCCGGGCCGGCGAGCAGCGCGCCAGAAACCTCACCGGCTAGGCCGTGCCCTCGTTCGAGCAGTACCGCGAGACGCTGCGTCGCTGGGAGCGCTTCCCGGCGCTCGAGCGCCTCGAAGACGGCGTGGCGCTGACCTTCGACGACGGGCCGGACCCCGACTGCACCCCGCAAGTGCTCGACGTGCTCGCCGCGGCCGGCGCGCGGGGCGTGTTCTTCCTGGTCGGCGAACAGGTCGAGGCGCATCCTGAGCTCGCACGCCGCGTGGCCGACGAGGGCCACGTCGTCGCGTTGCACGGGTTCCGGCACGTCGAGCACGACGAGCTCGGCGCGGGGGCTCGGGCGGACCTCGAGCGCGGCGGTGCCGCCGTCGAGGAGGCCACCGGACAGGAGCCGCGCCTCTACCGGCCGCCGTACGGACGCTTCAGCGAGGAGTCCTACGCGGCGGTCGGGGAGCTCGGACTCACGCCGGTCTACTGGTCGGCCTGGGGGGCCGACTGGGAGCCCATACCGGCCGCGCGAATCGCCGACCTTACGACCCGCGATCTCGGGCCGGGCGCGATCGTCCTTCTGCACGACTCGCCGCGTTACGCGAACCGGCCGAGCGCTGCGCCCACGGCCGAGGCGCTTCCGACGATCCTCGCGGCGCTCGAGGAGCGCGGACTGGAGACGACGGTCCCGGCATAAGTCCCTCTTATCGAGGCCCCAAGAACCTGCAATTCGGCCTCAGTTCGATGTTCTGCGAACCTCGATACAGATGTCGCGCCGGTCCGTCGCCCTGCTCTTACTGCTCAGCGCCTTGTGGGGCGCGTCGTACCTCTTCATCAAGCTGGCGCTGGAGGACGTGTTCTCGCCCTGGTCGATCGTGTCCATCAGGACCGCGCTCGCGGCGCTCGTGCTCATACCGCTCGCCGCGCGCATGGGCGTCCTCCGCAGCCTGCGTGGCCGCGCCGGCCCGATCGTGGTGCTCTCGCTCGTACAGGTGGCCGGGCCGCTCACGCTGATCGGCCTCGGCGAGGAGCACATCGCGTCGTCGCTCACCGGGATCCTCGTCGCGACCGCGCCCATCTTCACCTTCCTGCTCGCTTTCGTGCTCAGCGGCGAGCAGCGCGACGGCGCCGCCGCGCTGGTCGGCGTGGGGATCGGCATCGTCGGCGTGGGGATGCTGCTCGGGGTCGACGCCGGCGGCGGGACGGACGCCCTCGCCGGCGGTCTGATGGTGATCCTGGCCGCGCTCGGCTACGCGGTGGCCGCGTGGTACCTCAAGCGGAACCTGGCCGGCGTCGAGCCCGTCGCGACGGTCGCAGGGACCCAGGCGGTCGCCGCGCTCCTGACGCTCCCGCTGGGTCTCACGCACATCCCCGCCGAGGCGCCCGGGCTCGACGCGGTCGCCTCGCTCCTGACGCTCGGCGTGGCCTGCACCGGCATTGCGTTCGTGATCTTCCATTCGCTGGTGGCGAGCGACGGGCCGGCGCGCGCGTCGCTCGTGGGCTATATCGCGCCGGTCTTCTCGATCTTCTACGGGGTGACGCTGCTGGACGAGAGCTTCACCGTCGCCACGACGGCCGGGCTCGTGCTGATCCTGGGCGGGTCGTGGCTAGCGGCGGGCGGCGAGCTGCCCGCACGCCGCCGCGATGTCGCGGCCGCGCGTGAGCCGCACGGTCGTGCGGAGCCCGCGCTCCTCGAGGACCGCACCGAACGCGCGGATGGCGTCGCGGCCTGAGCCACGGTAGGGCGAGTCGGTCGGGTTGTAGGGGATGAGGTTGACCTTGAAGGCGCGCCGCGGCTCGAGCACGCCGGCGAGCGCGACGGCCTGCTCATAGCGGTCGTTCACGCCGTCCAGCATCAGGTACTCCACGAAGACCGGCCGGCGGCGGCGCTCGTGCCAGCGCAGGCATGCGTCGAGCACGTCGCGCAGCGGGTAGCGGTCGTTCACCGGCATCAGCTCGGAGCGGAGCGCCTCGTCCGCCGCGTGCAGGGACAGCGCCAGCCGCACCGGCGGCCCATCTTCGGCCATGCGGTCGATTCCGGGGATCCAGCCGACGGTGGAGACACCCGTGTTCGAGTGCGCGATCCCGATGTCGGGGAGGCGCTCGCAGGCGGCGAGGACGCTGTCGAGGTTCATGAGCGGTTCGCCCATGCCCATGAACACGGCGTGGTTGACCGGCTCCTTCCTGCGGAAGTGCAGGGCCTGATCAAGGACCTCGGACGTCGTGAGGTTGCGGCCGAAGCGCATGGTCCCGGTGGCGCAGAAGGTGCAGGTCAGCGGGCAGCCCGACTGGCTCGATATGCACAGCGATCTGCGCCCGTCGCGATAGCGCATCAGGACAGCCTCGACGAGGCGGCCGTCGCCCGTCTCGAACAGCGCCTTCTCGGTGCCGTCCGACGCGAGCGCCTCGTTCACGAGTCGCAGCGACGAGAAGGGGACCTCACCACTGAGCCGCTCGCGGAGCGGGCCCGGCAGGTTCGTCATGTCCGCGTACGAGCCGGCGCCGCGGGCGGCCCACTCCCATATCTGGCGCGCGCGGAAGCGCGGCTCCTCGGCCGATCGAAGGCGCTCGTCGAGCAGGCGCAGGTCCATGCCCGGAAGAGTCTGGCGAACCGGGCGCTTCATGTCGCCGAAATCCGGGAACAGAGTCACTGGTGGCACGCTTCATGAGGGAGGTCATACCCTTCTCGGGAGAGGGGGAGCTGCTCGATGCGGTGATCGATGCCGCAGCCTCGCTGATCGTTGTGTCTGACGCGGATGGCCGGCTCGTGCGCTGGAACCGCGCCTGCGAGCAGCTGCTCGGCTACACACAGGCGGATGTCGACGACTCGGGTGCGCTCCTCGACCTCGTGCCGGAACCCGAGCGCGGAGTGGCGGAGGCGGCCAGGCGGGCGCTTGTGGCCGGGAGGTCGCCGATCCGCACGGAGTTCCACTGGCGCACGCGCGAGGGCAGGCTGCGGCTGATCGAGTGGACGATCGCCGCGCTGGCCGGACCCGCGGGCCAGGTCGACTACATGGTCGCCACCGGCGTCGACGTCACTGAGGCCCGCAACTGGGATGCCGAGCGCGAGGCGGTCGAGGAGCGGCTTCGCCACATGGCCGACCACGACGCGCTCACGGGCCTGTTCAACCGGCGCCGCTTCGAGGAGGAGCTCGAGCGCCACATCACCCATGGCCGACGCTACGGGCTTAGCGGCGCGCTCCTGCTGCTCGACCTGGACGACTTCAAGCAGGTGAACGATCGCCACGGCCACCGCGCCGGCGACCGCGTGCTGACTGCCGTCGCGGTCGTGCTGCGGCACCGGTTGCGCGAGAGCGACGTCGTGGCGCGCTTCGGCGGCGACGAGTTCGCGGTGCTGATGCCCGTCGGGGGAGCAGCCGAGGCGGCCGAGCTGGCCGACCTGCTCGCGGCCGCGGTGAGCCGCGACGTGCCGGCCCCAACCGGCCCGCTGCACGCCAGCGTGGGCGTAGCGTTGTTCGAGGACTCGACGACGCCCGACGAGATCCTGTCGCGCGCCGACGACGCGATGTACGCGAACAAGCGCAGCCCGGACCGGCCGGAGCGGCACCTGCGGCCGGTCGAGTAGGACCAAGAGCACGCCGAGGAGGGTTCTAGGCTCGGTCGGCCGTGACGCGCAGGCCCGTAGAGGGGGCGGTGGCCGGATTCGCGGCACGCCCCGTGCTCGTCGTCCTTGCGCTGAAGTGCGCCCTCGAGGTTGCCGTCGCGGGACGATACGGCTGGCACCGTGACGAGCTGTACTACGCCGTCGCCGGCCTCCGTCTCCAGGGCGGCTACGTCGAGTTCCCGCCGGTGACGGCGCTGATCGCGGCAACGGCCCGAGAGCTGTTCGCCTGGTCGCTCGTCGGCTTGCGCGCGTTCACTGTCCTCGCAGCCGCGGGGACGGTGCTGGTCGGCGCACTCGTCGCCCGCGAGCTCGGCGCGTCCCGCCAAGCGCAGACGCTTGCCGCGGTGGTGATCGGATTCTCGCCGGGGATGTTGGCAACGAACCTCCTCTTCCAGCCGGTCGCGCTCGATCAGCTGGCGACGATGGTCGTACTCTGGCTCGCGCTGAGGCTCGCGCTCGGGCGCGGCTCGTGGCCGCTGCTGGGAGTCGCCGTGGGCATCGGGCTCGAGACGAAGTACACACTCGCCGTCGTCCTGGTCCTGCTCATCGCGACTTTTCTCGTCTGGCGCCGTGACGTCCTGCGCTCGTGGGATTTCCCGCTGGCGGTCGCGATCGCGGCGGCCCTTCTCGTCCCGAACCTCATCTGGGAGGCCGGCCACGACTGGACGAGCGTGCACTGGTTCCTGAATCCTCCGCCGAGCGCGAGCGACGAGACTCGGCCGCAGTTTCTCGTCAACCTGATC
>JBKPSR010000083.1:0-10147 GCA_046735115.1 Actinomycetota bacterium | reverse complement strand
TCTGCTGCTTCTTCGCCGGCTCGCGCTGACTCGGCTTCGTCGTGCGGTCCGCGCGCGGCGACGAGCTCTGATCGTCGCCGCCGGAGAGCACCGAGCCCGTGACCGCGGCGATCGCGAGCGCGACGAAGACGAGCGCGAGCGCGATCGCGGGGAGACCCGGGCGCCGGCCAGCCCGGGCCCTCCGGATCGGCGCCGCCGTGGGCGCCGGCTCATCGTCTGCCGTCTCGTCCGCACGGGCGGGCGCGGGCGCGGCGACCGGCGCCACGGGAAGACGGCGCGCGAAGCGCCGCGAGCGCGCCGTCTCGGCGGGCGGGTTGCGCAACGCATCGGCGAGCTCGTCCCCGAGCTCCCCGGCCGAGGCGGGACGGCGCGCGGGCTCGCGCGCCATGCCGCGTTGAAGCACTCGCGCGGCTTTCGCAGGCGCCCGCTCCCAGGCCTCTCGCAGGTCCGGCGGGCCGTCAGTGGCGATTTTGTGCGCTATCTCCATCGGCGACCTGCCCTCGCGCGGCTTCCGGCCGCTCAGCGCCTCGAATGCGATCGCGGCCAGGGAGTAGACGTCGGTGCCCGGCCCGACCTCCTTGCCCTCGAGCTGCTCCGGCGCCATATAGGCGGCCGTCCCGAGCACGACGCCGCTGCGCGTGATGCGCGATATGTCCGTGGCAGTCGCGATTCCGAGGTCCACGAGCTTCGTCACTCCGTCGTGGCGAATCAGGACGTTCCCGGGCTTGACGTCGCGGTGGACGATCCCCTGCGCGTGCACGTGGTCGAGCGCCTCGCCGAGCTCGCACACCATTCTGCAGACCTCTTCCGGGCGCAGCGGCCCGCGGCGGAGCAGGCGCGACAGCGGCTCCCCCTCCACGTACTCCATGACGATGAGTACGCCCTCGTCGTCGGTCGCGGTGTCGAACACGGAGACGAGGTTCGGGTGGTTCAGCGACGCCCCGAGCTTCGCCTCGCGGTTGAAGCGGTGCTCGACCTCCACCGGGCTGTCGGCGTGCAGGCGCTTTACGGCGACCCGGCGGCCGAGCCGCTCGTCCTCGCACAGGAGGACGGAGGCCATGCCGCCGGAGCCGAGATGCCTGACTACCCGATAACGGCCGTCAAGAAGTGCGCCCTGCGTATGTACCTGCACTCGGCCGTGGTACCCGCGCCGAGCGGGCCCTAATCGGGCGCGGCGGAAGAAGCACGTGCGAGCTGTAACGACCTCGAAGAATCCGGCCGGCCGGCCGGGCACCCCTCAATGCTGTCCTTCGCCGACGGCCCGCGGCCGGCGGGGCTACAGCCGCTGGATCAGCGTCCCCGTCCCCAGCCCGCCGCCGCAGCACATCGTCACCAGGCCGACCTCCTTGTCGGAGCGCTCCAGCTCGTGCAGCAGCGTCGTGATCAGTCGGGCGCCCGTCGATCCGAGCGGGTGGCCGATTGCGATGGCGCCGCCGTTCACGTTCACGCGGTCCATGTCCGGCTCGAGCTCGCGGCGCCAGGCGGCCACGACGGACGCGAACGCCTCGTTGATCTCGACGAGGTCGATGTCGTCCATCTGCATGCCGTTCCGTTCCAGGAGCTTCTTGGTGGCCGGGATCGGGCCGGTCAGCATGATCACCGGGTCCACGCCCACGGTGGTCTGGTCCATGATCCGCGCTCGCGGCTTCAGGCCGAGCGACTCCGCCTTCTTCCGCTCCATCAGCAGCACCGCGGCCGCGCCGTCCGAGATCTGAGACGAGTTCCCGGCGGTGATCTTCCCGTCCTCCTTGAAGGCCGGCTTGAGCTCCGCCAGAGCCTCGAGGCTCGTGTCCGAGCGAATGCCCTGATCCGTCACATACGTGTCCCCATTCGCCGCAAACGGCACGATCTCGCGCTCGAACCGGCCTTCCTCGGTGGCCCGCGCCGCGAGCTCATGCGAGCGAAGCCCGATCTCGTCGAGCTCCGATCGCGGGATCTCCCACTTGTCGGCGATCATCTCGGCCGAGATCCCCTGCGGAACGAGGTTGTACCGCTCGAGGATCTCCGGCGGCCACGGGCTGCCGACGTCGTCGACCCATTTGAAGCCCACGCCCATCGGGATGTGGCCCATGTGCTCGACCCCGGATCCGATGGCCACGTCGTGCACACCCGAGGCGATCAGCGCGAAGGCGAAGTTCACGGCCTGCTGGGCCGATCCGCACTGGCGGTCGACCGTCGTCGCCGGCGTCTCGACGGGCAACCCGACCTGGAGCCAGGCGTTGCGGCCGACGTTGAACATCTGCTCGCCGAACTGCTGAACGCAGCCGGCGATCACGTCCTCGACCTCGGAGGCGTCGATGCCCGCGCGCTCGATGACCTCGGTGTAGGTCTTGCCGAGCAGCTCGTTCGGGTGGGTGTCCTTGTAGTAGCCCTTGTCGGGGTGACCGCGCCCGACCGGCGTGCGCACCGCCTCGACGATCACGACCTCCCGCCCGTTGCCGTTCCGCATCTGAATCGCTTCCTCCGCAGTCGCTTTGTGCTATCAAGCCTAGTCGATTGACTGGCGAGTCAACCAAAGGTGGAGAACGCTTGAATCGGCTTGGCATTGCGGGTAGCGGGGCCATAGCGTGCGGACTGGCCCGCGCCGCCAGGGCCTCTCACGAGGTGGTTCTCTGGGCCCGTAGCGACGATTCGAAGGACCGCGCATGCCTCGAGGTGGACGACGCCGCGACGGTCGTGACAGACCTCTCGGAGCTCTGCGGCTGCCCCGTCGTGGTCGAGGCGATCAGCGAGGACGTGGGCACCAAGCGCAAGCTGTACGGCCAGCTCGCCGACGTCCTGGACGACGACGCCGTGCTGGCCACGACGACCTCGTCGCTGTCCATCGCCGAGCTGGCCGAGGCCAGCGGCCGGCCCGACCGCTTCGGCGCGCTTCACGTCTTCAACCCGGTGGACAAGATGAAGCTGGTGGAGCTGTCGTTCCCGGACGAGGCAAGCGACGAGACAAGGAAGCGCCTGTTCGGCCTGTGCGAGGAGCTCCACAAGACCGCCGTCGAGGTGCCGGACGCCGCCGGGTTCGTCGTCAACAAGCTGCTCTTCCCCTACCTCTTCGACGCCGTGCGCCTGCTCGAGCGCAACGGCCTCTCCCCCGACGCGATCGACACCTGCATGAAGCTCGGCGCCGGCCATCCGATGGGGCCGCTGGCGCTGCTCGACTTCGTCGGCCTGGACGTGGCCGCCGCGATCGGGGAGTCGATCGGGGCGGAGATCCCCGTCCGCGTGCGCGAGCTGATCGACGAGGGACGGCTCGGCCGGAAGGCCGGCGCCGGCTTCTACGACTACGACCGCTAGGCGGGGGGCTTTTCGCGCTTCACCAGCGCCGTCTTGCGCGCGGCGCGGCGCTTCACAGCCGCCGGCGGCATCCCGGCCGTAAGGTCCCAGACGACGTCGGCCTCGCCTATACCCTGCTTCGCGGCCAGCTCGGTGACGCGATCCCACGGGAGCGTGGCCTCCGGCAGGTCGTCCCACCGGGCCAGGTCGAGCGCCTCGAGGGCAGCCGTCAGCGTGGGGCCCCGCTTGCCGTGCTCGCGCACAAGTGCCCTCAGAGCGTCACGCTGCGAATCGCTGAGCTTCACGCACCACATTCCCGGCAGACCTCCTCCTCCGAGAAGCACCTGTTGCGCGAAGCTAGCCCCCCATCCGGACGGATAGCGGAATCCCGCGGGGCCGTCTACTGCTCGGACGCGCGGCGCTCCACCTCGCGCGGCGTCGAGGCCGCCTGCTCGACGGGGCGCACGAGCGTGGTGCCCTCGCGCGGGCCCTCCTCACCGCGAGCGTGGTGGTCGCGTATCCGCACGGCCTCCACGCGGTTCTCGCGCACCGCCTCGACGCGCAGCGAGTAGCCGTTGACCTGCACCATGTCGCCGCGTTTCGGCAGCCTCCCGAGCTCGCCGAACACGAAGCCGCCGACCGAGTTGTAGGCGTCCGAGTCGACGGGCAGGTCGAGCCCATAGTCGGCGAGGTCGGTGATCGGCACGTGGCCGCGCACCCACCAGTCGCCGTTCGCGAGCCGGCGCACGCCGGCCACGGCGGGGTCGGTCTCGTCCGCGATCTCGCCGACGACCTCCTCGATGATGTCCTCGACCGTGACGATCCCCGCGGTGCGCCCGTACTCGTCGACGACGACCGCCATCGAGGCGCGCTCCCGCTGAAGGTCGGCGAGCAGGTCGTCGAGCGGCTTCGTCTCGGGGACGATCAGCGCGTCCTTCACGCTGCTCTCGATCGACGCGTCCGGGCCCTCGGTCATAACCTTCCGGGCCAGCGAGTTCACATGGACGATGCCGCGAATGCGGTCGGTGTTCCCCTCCTCCGTCACGACCAGGCGCGTGTGACCCGAGTCGACCGCCTTCCGAAGGGCGGTCTCGGCCGTCTCCGACACGTCGACCGTCACCACCGCCGGGATCGGCGTCATCACCTGACGCGCCTGCTGCTCGTGCAGGTGGAAGACGCCCGAGAGCATCCCCGCCTCGCCCGGGTCGAGCTTCCCGCCGCGCTGGCTGCGCGCGATGATCAGCTTCAGGTCCTCGGACGAGCTGACGTCCTCGAACTCCGCGCGCGGGTCCACGCCGATCAGCCTCAGCACCCCGTTCGACGCGGAGTTGAGCGCCCAGATCAGCGGGTTGAAGACCCGCCGGAACAGCTCGAGCGGACGCGATACGCGCATCAGCGTCTTCTCGGAGTTGACGATCGAGTAGATCTTCGGCACCTGCTCGCCGAAGGTGATGTGGAGAGCGGTCGTGATCAGGTAGGCGAGCGTGAGCGAGATCGCCAGCGACGCGCTGTGCGAGATGGACGTGCCGAACGCGTCCTCGAACAGCTGCGCGATCGCCGGCTCGCCGAGGAAGCCGATGCCCAGCGAGGTCATCGTGATGCCCAGCTGGCACGCGGACAGGTACTCGTCGATGTGCTCGACCTGCCTCAGGACGAGCGCGGCGCCGCGGCGCCCCTCGTCGCGCAGCTGCTCGATCCGTCCCTGAGACGCGCGAACGAGCGCGAACTCCGCGGCGACGAAGACCCCGTTCAGGGCGACCAGAGCGGCTACGCCGAGCAGGAGCAGGACCTGGGTCATCTCAGACCGCTTCCCTGCTGGGGCAGGACCTTGAGGTCCTTTGTCTGCCTACTTCGAGGAGGATCGTCGTCGCTCATGCGGTGACGCGGCCGAATGTAGCAGCTAGTCGAGCGCCTCAATGCGGCCCGCGAGTTCGAAGTCGGCCTCCGTGAGGCCGCCCTCCGCGTGATTCGTGATGCTCACCGTGACCGTCTTCCAGGAGATCTCGAGGTCCGGGTGGTGGTTCATCTCCTCGGCCTCCGGCGTCAGCTTGTTCACGAATTCGACGGAGCCCTTGAAGTCCCCGTTGTCGAACCGCTTGACGATCGCATCGCCGGAGCGCTCCCAGTCGTGAAGCCCGGCCAGCCGCTCGTCGATCTCCTCGTCGCTCAGACGTGCCATTCTCGTCTCCGTGCGTATCGCTTCGCTCGTCCCATCGGCGACCGAGATGCTGTTCGCCCTCGGTCTCGGCGACCGTGTTGCCGCGGTCACCCACGAGTGTGATTACCCGCCCGGCGCCGAGCAACTCCCTCATCTGACGCGCAGCGTGATCCCGGAAGGGCTCGCGGCGGCCGAGATCGACGCCGCCGTGCGCGAGCGGACGGGCCGTGGCGAGGCGCTCTACGAGCTCGACGAGGCGACGCTGGAGGAGCTGGATGTCGACCTGATCGTCACGCAGGCGGTGTGCGAGGTGTGCGCCGTCTCCTTCGACGACGTCCGCGCCGTCGCGGAGCGTCTGCCCACGCAGCCGACGGTGATCTCGCTCGATCCCTCGACGCTTGGCGAGGTGCTCGCTGACGTGCCGCGGCTCGCCGCGGCCGCCGGCGAAGACGAGGCGGGCGAGCAGCTCGCCGGCGAGGCCGCCGAGCGCATCGAGGCGGTCGAGCGCGCGGTCGAGGGCGCGCCTCGCCCTCGCGTCGCCGCGCTCGAATGGCTCGACCCGCTCTACGTGGGCGGTCACTGGGTCCCGCAGATGGTCGAGCTCGCGGGCGGCGAGGACGTGCTCGGGCTATCGGGCGAGCGGTCGCGCACGGCCGAGTGGGCCGAGCTCGAGGCGGTGGCGCCGGAGGCGATCGTGTCGATGCCGTGCGGCTACTACGCGGAGCACGCCGCGGCCGAGACGATGAAGCAGCGCGAGCGGCTCGCCGCGCTCGGGGCGCGCGTGTTCGCCGTCGACGCGGCCGCCTACTTCTCGCGCCCGGGCCCGCGGCTCGTTGAGGGCATCGAGCTGCTCGGCCACCTGCTGCACCCCGAGCTCGTGCCGGCCCCGCCGACGCGCCGCTCGATCGAGCTCGACCTCTCGGCCGGCTAGGCGACCGCGATTGAGCCGACCACCGCGGCCGTGCCGATCGCCACGCACAGCAGCGTCGGCACGTACTCGGGCACGCGGACGCGGTCGCTGAGCTCCACCAGGAGCAGCGCGGTGAGCGCGCCGCCCACGAGCCCGCCGAGGTGGCCGCCGACCGAGATGTTCGGCACCGTGAACGTGATCAGGAGGTTCAACCCGATCCAGACGCCCAGCCCGCTCTCCATGAGGTTGAAGCCGCGGTTCCAGGCGACGACCGCCGCAGCGGCCAGCAGCCCGAAGATCGCCCCGGAGGCACCCACCGTCAGCTCGTCGGGCGAGAGCAGCAGCGCTCCGAACGAGCCGCACAGAAGCGACACGAAATAGATCAGCCCGAAGCGCCAGTGCCCGATCGCGGGCTCGATCATCGTGCCGAGGATCCAGAGCGAGAGCATGTTGGTCAGCAGGTGGAAGAGCCCGGCGTGCAGGAACCCGGCGGTGATCAGGCGGTAGTACTCGCCGTCCGCGATGAAGTGCGCCGAGAGGCCGCCGTCGTGGGTGAGCGCGCTGCTGGTCGCACCCCCACCGCTGCCAAGCAGCGAGCCGATCCCCGCCAGCACGTTGATCCCGATGAGGATGTACGTGAGCGACGGCTCGTCCGACACCGACCGCATCGTGCGAACTCTCGTGGCGCCGCGCCGGGCGCACTCTGGGCAGCGCATGCCGACCGGGGTCGACGTCATGCAGTCCGGGCAGATCGGCCGTTCGCAGTTCGAGCACCGAACTCCGGTCTCGCGGTTCGGGTGGCGGTAGCAGACCTCCATTGGAGGCGCACCCTAGCTACAGGGGCACACTCACAATCGGGTCTTCGCTGGGCACCTGAGCACCGCCTTGCGGCTCGCGCGTGACAAAGACGCCCTTCGCGCCGGCGACGTCGCGCAGCTCGACCTGCCCGACGCCGTCGCGCCCGACCTCGAAGGTCCGTGCGGGGAGCAGCCGCCTGCCGTGCTGCACCCACACCTCGTATACGCGAGCGCGCCCGAGGTCGGGCATGTCGTGCAGGCGCAGCGTGGCGCTGTCGCCGCTGACCTCCAGGGTCCCGCCGGCGTCCGGCATGGCCTTCGCGACGGTCGCGGTCACGGTTCGAGTGTCATCGCCACCGAGCTGGGCGACTCCGAACCCGATCGCGAGCCCCAGCAGCAGCACGGCGCCGGCGAGAGCCAGGCGCGGGATGCGCGGCAGCGCGAAGCGGCGAGCGGATCGCCGCGGCCGGACGTCTCGCTCGACCTCCGCCATCAGTCGCGTCTTCAGGCCGGGCGGCGGCTCGAGCTGGACCACCGAGCCGGGCAGCGCCTCGGCGGCCGGGCGCAGTCGCTCCACCTCCTGCTGGCACTCGCTGCAGCCGGTGAGATGGCGCTCGAACGCGTGGCGCTCGAGGTCGTTGAGCGCACCCAGGACGTACGCGCCGACGTCGTCCCGATAGCGAGCGTGGTCGGTCATGCCGCGCCCTCTACGAGCTGTCGTCTCATCTTCTCGAGTCCAAGCCTCATCCTGCCCTTCACCGTCCCGACCGGCTCCTCGAGGAGCTCCGCGATCTGCGTCTGCGTGAACCCTCCGAAGTACGCCAACTCGATCGTCTGGCGCTGCTCCGTGGGCAACTTCTCAAGGGCGCCCCTCACGCTGCGCGCCTCCTCCCGCCTGGCGACCTCCACGTCCGTGCGTTCGCGAGCCTCGAAGCGCTCCTCCACCACGTCGAGCGGCTGGCGGCGGCGGTCGTGCACTGCGCTCCGCCTAAGGCCGTCGACGGCCCTGTTATGGACGATCCCGAGGATCCACGTGCGCACGCTGCCACGCGTCTGGTCGTACCGCAGCCGGCTCCGCCAGATCGAGAGGAGCGCCTCTTGCACGACGTCCTCGGCCGCCGACTGCTTGCCGACGATCCGGTACGCGAGCGAGTAGGCCGCCCCGCCGTGGCGGTCGTAGAGCAGCTCGAATGCGCGGGGGTCGCCCCGCTGCACGAGCTGCATGACCTCCTCGTCGGCCAGATCGCGAATGTCGCCTGCCACGTCTAGATTCTCTACGCCGGAGAGAGCGTTTTGGATGACCCCGCTGGACGAACAGCCTCCCGCACAGGTCTACGCGCTCGTGATCGGCCTGACGCTGGTGGGTGCCGGGATCGTGGGCTTCTTCTACAGCGCCAGCTTCTCGACGGGCGACAGCGTTGAGCGCGACGCCGTCCTCGGCATCCTGGACGTGAACGGCTGGCACAACCTCGTGCACATCGCTAGCGGGGCGATCGGCCTGTTCCTCGTCGGCTCCTACGGCGGGGCGCGCACCTACGCGCTCGTGCTGGGTGTCGTCTACCTGATCGTCGCGGGGCTCGGCTTCATCGCGGGCGACGGTCACGAGATCCTCGGCCTCATCCCGGTCAACACCGAGGACAACCTCCTGCACCTCCTGATCGGGATCGCGGGCATCGGCGCCGGGCTGGCGACACCGGCGCGCGAGCCGGCACCAACTTAACGGGACTGTCCCTTTAACTAACGCTTCAAGCGCTTCTCGATGTCGTGCGCGACGCCGCGGATCGACTTCTGGAGCGCCTGCAGCCCGGTGGCCTGACGCTTCTTCTGCTGCTGGCGCGTCCTCACGAGGACGAGCCCGCCGGCCGCGACTCCGCCCACCATGATCGCCGCGAGCGGGCGACCCCAGTTGCGCGGGTCGCGCATGGCGGACAGCTCCCAGTCGGCGAGCTCGGCCGCGGCGACCTCGGTCAGCTCGGACAGGCCGCGCTCGAGGCGGTCGCTCAACGCCTCGGGCGGCTCGACGGGCACGAGCGCCGAGCGCAACAGCTGCTCCACGCGGTCACTCACCTGAGTCCTCCTTGAGGCTCTCTTCCAGCTGCTTGATGGCTCTGTGGATCAACACCTTGGTCGCTCCCTCGGAGCGGCCCAGTGCGCGCGCGATCTCGCGGTTGTCCATGCCGAGCGCGAAGCGCATGATGAGCGCCTCGCGGCGGTCCTCCGGGAGCTTCGACACTCCCTCGAGGACCTCCTTCACCTCCTCGCGCTCCTCCACCAGCTGCTCGGTTCCGTGCGGCTCCTGCAGTACGCTCGCGTCCTCGAGCTGCGTCATCGGCCGGCGTGAGCGGTCGCGGTAGAAGTTGGCGGCTAGGTTGTGGGCGATGCGGATCAGCCAGGGCCTGAGCGGCCGGCCGTCCGACTCGCGCTGAGCTCGCTCGAAGTGGCGGTAGGCCTGGAGAAAGGTCTGCTCGGTCAGGTCCTCGGCGTCGTGGTGGTTGCCCACCCGGTAGTACGCATAGGAATAGACGTCGCGCAGATGTGCCCTGTAGAGGTCCGAGAAGTCGCGGTCCAGCCGCTCCTTGTCCGCCGTGGCCACCACTCGTCACTGAGCCTACTCCCGGGGTCAGGCCGCGTGGGTGCGGCGCCGGGCCGGTCGCGCGGACCGGAGAGTCTCGAGCCATTGCTCCGGCGAGCTCTCGCCCGCGAGCACGCGATAGAGCCCCGTGGTGACGGGCGCCTCGATGCCTTCGCGCTCGAGCGCGTCGGCGAGCAGCGGCACCGTGGCGAGCGACTCCGCGGTCTGGTCCATCGAGGCCTGGACCTGGCCGGCCGGGACCCCGGCGCCCACGAGCTCGCCGGCGCGGCGGTTGCGGCTGCCCTCGGCGAGCGCGGTGGCGACGAGGTCGCCGGTGCCCGCGAGGCCCGCGAAAGTCTCGCTGCGGGCGCCGGTCGCGACGGCGAGCTCGTGAATCTCGGCGAAGACGCGCCCTGCGGCCGCTCCGGCGAGGTTCGCGC
>JBKPSR010000082.1:0-10828 GCA_046735115.1 Actinomycetota bacterium | reverse complement strand
TCCCGTAGCTGATGAGCGCCTGCGACCTGACCTCCATCTCGATCATGTAGTCGTCAGCCACGTCGACAAGTTCGGCGCGGCCGGTGCCCTCGAACCGGGCGCCCTGGCGGGGGTGGAGCCGGAAGTTCGTGAAGAGACGCGACAGGGCGGCCCTGACAGCCTCGGCACCCCCCGCGTCGCGCACCTCGCCCGCGATGGCGCGGCGGATCTCGCCCAGGCGTTCCAGCGTCTCTTGCTCGGCGTCGAAGGCGGCCGCGGACCGGCGAGTCTCAGCCTCCGACTCGCTGAGTCTCGCGACTTCCGCCCTTGCGGCCTGGGACTCAGCGGTCAACTGCTCGCGCTGCTCGTGCCAGTCCTCGGCGTCGAGCCTGCCGTCCTGGTAGTCGCGCCGCACCCTGGCGAGCCGTTCGTCGGCGCGCTGCGCCTCACGCTCGGCCTGCTCTCGGAGCGCCGCGACCTCGGCTAGCTGGCGGTCGTGGACCTCGGTGAGTTGCGCCCGGGTCGCTTCGACGTCGAGCCCGACCCGCTCAAAGTAGCGGTAGACCGCCTCGTCGATTGCGCGGCGGCGGATATGCGGCGTGGGGCAGAAGTCCTTGCCGAACTTGGAGCGGCCGTTGCAGTAGTACATCTCGTAGCCGCCGTTCGTGCGCGGCACGATCGCCTCGCCGCACTCGCAGCGGAGCATCCCGCCGCGGAACAGATGCCGGCCCTTCGGCGGGCGCCCACGGCCCTTCTGCTCGCGCTGCGCGAGCATCGCCTGCGCCCGCTCCCAATCGGCCCGGTCGATGAGCGGCTCGTGGTCGCCCTCGAACCGCTCGTCGTGATTCTTGACCCAGCCGGCGTACTCCGGGTTCCGAAGAATGGCGCTCACGGTCGACTGGCGCCATCTGCCGCCGCGCACGGTCGCGAGGCCCTCGGTGCGGAGCGCCCTGGCGATCGCGGTCAGCGACCGCCCGGCGAGGAACTCTGCGAAGACCCGCCGCACGATCACGGCCTCGGCCTCGACTATCGCGAATCCGCCGCCCTCGTACCGGTAGCCGTACGGGCGCGGTCCGCCGTTCGGCTTGCCGCGTTGAGCGCGGCGTTTCATGCCTTTCTTCACCGACTTCGACTTCCGGGCCGAGTCGATATGCGCCCCGCCGGCCAATTGCGGCGACTGACGCCTCGTCGCGGAGTTCCTCGTCGTCTTCGACGGTGCGGAGCCACACATCGAGGCGCCGCATCTCGTGCCAGAGCTCACCGAGTGATTGGGGGGCTCCCGGCCGGTCACCGGCGCCGCGGGCGAAGCGGTCGTGTGCCTGCGCGACAAGCATCGCCGTCGTATCGAACTCTGCTGCGCTCTCGGCGGCGCGGGCCTTGGCGTCCTCGAGTCCGGGGCCTCGGTTGCCGGAGTAGGCCGAGAACCCCTCGTCCTGGAACTCCCCGACGACCGTCCAGCCGTTCTCGGCACACAGCTCGCGTCCGTCCTCGAGCTGCGTGGTGATGGAGTCGTGGCGGTCCTGGGTCGACTTCGCGGCGTACAGGACAGCCGGCGTCCCGCCGCTTGGCTCTAACCCCTTGCCTGCCTTCTCCTGCATTTGAACCCTTCCACGTTGTCTCGCGGTCGGCGCCGCCCGGCGGGTTCAGGACCGGACGACGCCGCCACGAGTGCTGTTTCGAAACGACCGGTCTAGGGATCCTCCCCCCTGCGGCGGACGGATCGGCGGGGGGGTCAGCCCGCCTCGCCCATCAAATACGCGCCCCGAACACGCCGTACACGCCGGGTTCCCGGCCGCTCCGATCTCGGCCGCCGGTTAGGGTCTCCGCGTTCGAGACCGGACCGCTTGGCCGTCTGGATGGATGCGGCATGGGAAGAGGCGTGGGCTGGTGACGCATGGCGCCATATCGACGACGCGCTCGCGCCCTCGGCCTGGGCTGGCCGCGAGCGCGAGCACCTCACATGCACCGCGTCGAGACTCCGGTGCGGCTTCGCCGGCGCTAGCGGCCGGTGTCACCTTCTGCGTCGATCCGCTCCTTGCGAACTTCCTCGGAGATCTGCGCCTCGCCCGTGACGGCCTCCTTCTCCATTCGCACCCGCTCCTTGGGCACGACCCGCTTCTCGACCACCGGCTCCTCCTCGTGGAGCACGACCTCGTGCTCCTCCTCGGAGATCTCCGGGCCCGCGAGGGCCTGATCGACGTTTGCGTCGGTGATCGGCTCGCGCTCCACGCGAACCTCCTCACGCCTGACCGGCACCGTCTGCTCGACATGCTCGGTCACCACGTACTTGCGGAGGCGTACCCGCCCACGCTCACGCTTGGCCGTGCCCACACGCAGCTCCTCCTCGGAACGCGTCATCGCCTCGTCGGTGTTCGGGCCGCTCGTGTCATGGCCGACGGTGCCGCGTCCGGCAGTCGCCTGACCCGTCTCGGTCGCGGTGACCGAGCCCTCAGTGGTGTAGTCGATGCCGTAGTGGCTGAAGAGCTCCGCCTCCTGCTGCTCGGTGAGCTCCTGGTCCTTGTCCATCTTCGGCGCGTCCTTGACCTGCTGCGCCTCGACCTGCACCAGCACGTCCTCCCCGCGTGGCGAGGCGCCGGCGATCGGCACGAAGGACGACTGGGTCCCGAATAGGCCCGTGTTCACGAGCGCCCATTCCGCCTTGTCCGTCTGCTGATCAACGTAGAGGTCGTCGATCGTGCCGATCTTGTCCCCGTTGCGGTCGACTACTGTGCGTCCCCGCCAGTCATACGCGTGCGTCATTCCCGTCGTCATTGCTCTCTCCTTGGTTGGTTGTGTCGTTCGTGTTTGGAGCCGTCGGCTGGTCTCGCAACGGAGTCCCCTGGGTCATCTCCGGCTCCGGCGCGACTGCCTACAGCACGCGGTCGCGCTCGCGGGGTGTTGTTGTGGTCGCGGTTCGCTCGAAGCGGCCGCCGCCGGCGTCGTCTGGCTTTCCGCGCTGGTCGCGATCGGAGATCAAACCAACGGCCAGCCCGGTGCCGGCGAGCAGCACGTGCAGGACGTTGTCGGCGGGGTCGATCGGAATGATCCCGAGCACGTCATGCCCATCGATCAGGCCGATGACCGCGACAAGCCCGTAGATCGCTCCGAAGGCGAGCGCCGCCGTTCGGGCGCGAGCGTGCCTGCTCGACATCAGCAGTAGGAAGGCTCCGGAAAGGATGTGGACGACGTTGTGCCAGCCGTTCACCTCGAAGATGAGGAAGTCATGGCCATCGAGTCCGCCTGGATCGCCGCCGCTCGAAGTGTCGAATTTGGCCTCGGCGAGGAAGCCGAGGATGCCGACCAGTAGGAGCGTGGCACCAACGATAAGGCAGTACCACTGAGCGGTGGAGCGGCCACGCGAGCCGGGTCGGCCGGTGCGGACGGCAGCGGCGCGCGAAGCGCCGGCGGGGGTGGACATAGCGATTCCTTTCGATCGTGGACGGTTCTGTGGATCCGTCCCGACGCCGTTAGACGCGTGCCGTCCCCATAATCGGTTGCCCGTCGCCGTACGGGGTAAACACGACGAAGAGCGCCGCGGCCGCGACCTGGGATGACTTGGCGCACGGCTTGTGTGGGCGGCGGGAGCAGGGTTACGGCACAGTGAAGGCGTGGCGGGCAACGGGTATTTCGACCGCCCGCTGCTTGCCGTCGGACAAGTGCGCCTGGTCGAGGACGCCACGCGGCTCGCGCCCACCGAGGCGTCGTCGAGGTGGTACTTGGACCCGGCCACCGGGCGGCGGGATACCTAGGTCCGGCGGACGCTCGATCCGTGATGCGGGGCTGCGCGGTAGCCTTCGTCGGATGGTGGGCGATGACGCGAGTGAGCGCGAAGAGAAGGTCAAGCGCCGTCGCCGAGCGCACGGTCGGGCTGCCACGGCCCACGAGCGCGCCGCCCGCTCTTACCGTGAAGCGGCCGATACATCCGACTTGTTCGGCGACGCCGAAGTAGCCGAGGATCACCGGGAGGCCGCTCGGCGACAGGAAGCGGACGCCGACAACCAGCGCCGCAGCGCCAATCGCAAGAGGTAACCAACGTCGAGCCACGCCTGCCGGGACTCGCCGGTGAAGACGACTCCGCGGGATACTGGGCGGGCGATGTCGCACGCGAACGTGGAGATCGTGCGCGAACTCTGGGACGCCTACTCGCATGGCGACATTGATCGCGTCTTGGCGCTCACTGACTCGTACGTCGTCTTGGTCACCTTGGAGGAGGGGCCGTTGTATGGCCCCGACGCCGTCCGGGCGAATTACGCACGCTGGATGGAGGCTTGGGACGGGGAGCCCGAGACAACCGTCGAGGAAGTCATCCGGCGTCGGTGACCACGTATTCGTGATCGCCTGTTTCCACGGCCGGGGTCGGGGAAGCGGCGTCAGAGTCAAACAGCTGCTGTATGAGGTTTACACGTTGCGCAACGGCAGGATCCTGCGCGTTGACGAGTTCAGCGACCGCGCCGGAAGCCCTCGAAGCCGTCGGGCTGCGCGGGTAGCCGACAACCTTGACGCGGCGGCTGCCTCGGGCTGGAGACCGCGCTGACTTGACGCCGAGCGCTCATTCGGGTGGCCTCTGCCTATGTCGCTTGAGAAAGAACTTCGTGAGCAGCTTGAGTACGAGCTTTCGGGCATCGAAGGCTTCAGCGAGACCTGGCTCGACGCGCTCGACAAGCAGGATGCGTCCGTCCTCTACCAAGCTGAGCCGCCCCCGCCCGAAGCGATCGCCGCTTTCACCTTCACCGTACTGAATTTCTGTCGGGAGTCGATCTTCCGGCTCGCCCGCGAGATAGACGAGCTTCGCGCGGCCAGGGACAGTCGGGACGATCCCTAGTCATCGAACCGGGCGGAGAAATCGGGGGAAAATCGGGGGAGTGACGGTAACGGTCACGGAATCGTCCCCTCAAGATCCGCGCCGATCCGCTCCTCGGCCCCCGGAGCCGGGAACGGCGACCAGCCCGGGCGGACGAACTCCGTGTACAGGTCAAGCGCCACCAACCCGCCCGCGCCGGCCCGCACGGCGATCTCCGCAACCGCCGCGCACGCCTCACGGTCGAACGGGGCGTCAGGATCCGGCTCCCCGAACAATGCGAACACGTCCGGGTCCCCGGTCGCACGGAGCGCCTCCGCCACCCGGGCAACCTCACGCCTCGTCGCAGCCATCCCGAGCGCCTCGAACGCCGCGAACACGAGCTCGCTCACGGCTGCCGCTCCGCGACCATCTCCGCGAACACGTCGATCGCCCGCGTCCGCGGATCCTTGACGTACTCGCGGGCCAAAAGGGACCGGATCGCCGCCACGTTCCCGCCACGCGCCTTCTCCGCTAGCAAATCGAGCAGCTCGTCCTCGGCCGGCGGCCCAAGGCCCTCAACCCGCTTGCCGGCCACCGCCTGGGCGATCAGCTCACGCACCAACCGGGCGCACGACACGCCCCGTTCGGCCGCGACCGCCTCGAGCTGCGCCGACATGCGATCCGTCAGCCGGACCGTCAACCTAGCCACGGCAGCCACCCCCTACAGCCCCCGGCTTGGCAGACGGCAGCCAAACGGCAGCCAACTTCCGATCTGAGCTTTCTATACGGCGACCCACCCGGCGGTCGGGGAGGCGCGGAGTTGATGGACTCGACCGTCCCTTACCCGTCATGCCGTCCCTTTCCCTTGCTTGGATCGACTGTCTCCGGGAAAAGCGGATCTGCCGCCTATGCCAGCTATCGCACACATGATCTGCCAGGGCTGCGGTAGTCACAGCGAGGGCCTGGCCTCCTCCGGCGGGTCTCCTGTCGATCGCTGTCAGTGCGGAGGCGTTCGGCAGGTCGTACGGATCGTTCGGCATGCCGGTGGGACAACATCGCCTTCTGTGGACGAACTCGAGCGGAACGTTCAGGACCGGGCGAGAGACGAGACCTTGACCCCCACCCGCAAGGAGCACTAGACCGAGGAGCCGCCAGGAGCGGATACTGGGCGGGCGATGTCGCAGGAGGGCGGGGAGATCGGTCCGAATTCGGCCCTGGTCACAGCTAGCGCCTTGCTCCGAGTACCGATATAGATGCAAGTTGCACAACCTCGTTGTCCGAGGCTGGGCAGAACCCTCTACGGAAGGAGCGTCCAGATGAGACGCACGCTGCGTGCCAGCACCCGCTCGTCCGAGGTAGAGCGGGCCAGGGGCTACACGGGAGGGTCGCAGCTTCGTGTGGGGGTGCGCCGACTGGCGGTGGCGCTTGCAGCGGTCGTCGCGCTGCTCGCGGCCGTCGCCGCGCCGCGAGCGCTCGCGGCCAGCCAGCAGCACGACCATTTCCGGGATATCGGCACGTTCGTCGACGACGACTTCTGCGGGACTGGCCAGGAAATCGACGGCGCCTTCAACGTCGTGGTCAACGAGTTTCTCGCCCCGCACAACGGTGGCGAAGAGAAGATCGTCGCGAGCGGCAAGACCACCTTGCGAAACCCCGCGACCGGCGACGTCGCGATCAATCACTTCGCCGGACCGGTCTGGAACACGTTCATCTCAGGCGACCCGGACGGCGTGCACGTGGAGGAGAGCACTGTCAAGGGACTTCCGGAGATGTGGAAGCTCGAGCACGGCCGGCGCCTGATACGCGACGCCGGGTACGTCGTGGTCCGCAGCACGTTCGACGGCGACGAGATCGTCAGCCAGGATGTTCTGGTCAACAAGGGCCCGCACCCGGATCTGGACAGCGAGTTCGAGCTGTTCTGCCAAACGCTCGTACCGGCGCTCGGGATCGAACCCTGACCTAACCAACGCGAAGGCCCTCGAAGCCGTGGGTCTGCGGGAGTAGGCGATCTCGCAGGAGACGTTGAGCTGGTTCGGCGGATCAACGAGGCGTCAACCGAGGCGACTTCCGACACCCATGCGCCGGGGTGAGACACACCGCCGAGTTCAGATCCCGGGAAGCTTTTTCAGCATCGCCTGAAGGCTGCTCATCGACCGCTCTAGCGCCTCGGCCGTTTCGTCGAGGTCGGTCAGCTCCTTGTGGAGGGGCTGAAGCCAGATCTGCAGGCCGCTGAGATCGTCGCGGAGCGCGGCGATATTCGCCGATAGCTCGTCCTCGGTCCGCGGAAGCGCCTTTACCGCATCCAGCAGTGCGTCAAGGTCACCATCGCGGTCGGTCAGCTTGCGGACGCCCTGCGCGAGGGTGTGCAGGTCATCGAGAGCGCGCACGATGAGGCGGGGCGGAACGGTGAGGGCGCCGAGCACGGCAGCCGAGTGTAGGGGGCGTCAGATGCTTCCTCATGCGAACATGTGTTCGTGACATCGCAGGGAAGCGCCTACAGCCAGTCCAAGCACGCGCTCGAGCGGCGCAACTTCATGTTGGCGTGGCGATGGCCGCCGAGCTCCCCAAGGTCCCACTCGCGGACGGACTCGAACTGCTCGGCGATCACGCGAGCAGGCTGCAAACCATCCGCGGCGGGATGCTGCCGCGAAGCGGCCCTTTGCCGCCGTGTTACCGCGCTGCTGCAGCCGTCTTCGCCCGCTCGGGGGACGGATCCCTGGCGCGCTGTCTTAGAGCAGCTAAACGACAAATACTTGACCATTACTTGAGCAGCACTTGATGCTGCATTGCGGCTCTGATACGCCACGCGTGCTGGTCCGGCAGAAGCCCAGCGCCGAGAGCTCGGCGCACAATCGGGTGCTTGGCCTAGGTCGACGAAATCGCGGTTGGTCAGCGTCAGGACGCGTTCAGGGAGGACCGCCGCGGCGCTAAGGGAGGGGAGAGATGAGTAGACGATTGTTTCCGCGCCTCGCGCTCGCTGCTCTTGTCGTCGCCGTCGCCGGCGTTGTTGTACATGTACCGGCTGCTGCGAGCCGTCCTCTCGATCACCCATGGACCGGATCGGGGACGGGAACGACAACTGTTGTGTCCGACGGAACCACGCCCCCAGCGGTCTTTTCCTACGACGCGATCGGCTTCGACGGCTCTTGGAACTTCTCCACCGTCGCAAGTACCACGGGGACGGTGAACCTGGCCTGGAACTACACTGGCTTCCACTCGTTCTTCGATGTCACGGTCGGCCTCGACGCCTATGTCACGCATGGGGCGACGACCACCACAACGCCCCTCGTCGACGCCGGACCCGAGGACTGCTGCACGCCGCCGTCTGGTGGCTTCAACTACAGCGGTACCGTCTCCCTGGCCGTCCAGGCGGGGGACACGTACGGGTTCGCGTTGCGGGGGAGCAACTTCGACGAGATCATGACGTTGCAGGGAACGCTAACCGTGGACGATGCGCCCCTGCCAACAACGAAGCGGCAGTGCAAGAAGGGTGGTTGGCGAGACTTCGAGGTCTTCAAGAACCAGGGCGACTGCGTCAGCTTCGTCGCGACGGGAGGCAAAAACCCGCCGTCGGGATCGCCGAGCGCCGCCACCAAGAGACACCGAAGCAAGCCGCGATAGCGGGACATCAGTCGCTACTGACGACCCGCAGCTGCGGTCGGTTCTGCTCCGCCCTGACGATCGCCGCCTGCCACTTGCCAGGCAGGTCCTCGAAGCTGCCGGCTTCGAGAAGCGCCTCGTGGAACTCCCGGCGCTGATTTTCGTCCATCCCGGAGAGCGGCGGGTAGCCGACCACCTTCTCGACGCGGCGGCTCAGCTCCGCGCTCCCCGTTGGCTGAGCCTAGCTCGAACCATCCAGGGCCTATCCCAAGGAGGCGGCTGCTTTTGGGCAGCCCAGTCGCTCGCGCGGTGTGCGAGACGCACGGGTTGGGCCGGGAGGTTCGAGTGCTCGAAAACTGGCTCGGTCGCGCCCTGAGATGACGAAGGGCTCCCTGGGGAGCCCTTCGTATCGACGACGACACCCCGCCCTGGGTGCCGTCAGACGTTTGAGCGCTTGCGCGTTACAGGTCGACTAGTCCTCGTCGTCCTGCTGCTGTGCCTCGTGCACCTTCTGCGAGACGCACTTGCCGAACGCGTTCCGCTTGTTTCGGTTTGTGCCGTACGTGTTGCGGAAGTCAGTCAGGTCCTGCCGGCGCTCCGCCATGCACTCCTTCGCGGCCTGCTTGATGTCTGCGGCGTCCTCGTGGTCCGCCTCGTCCATCTCCTCCTTGTTGGCCTTGGCCTTGGTGGAGACGCACTTCCCGAAGGCATTGCTGAGGTTCTCGTTGGTGCCGTAGAACTGCTCGAACGTTTTACCCGCGTGCTCCGGCACGGCCGCGAAGTCCTGATCGGACATCGCCTGCTCAGCCTCGCACTCCTTGGCGGCGTTGGCATGCGCGTCTTCGCGCTCCTGCGACTCCTCGCCCGCCCTGGTCGCGACGCACTTGCCGAACGCGTTGCGGTGGTTGGCGTTCTCACCCCAGTTCAGCCGAAAAGCGAGTTGCGTGGCCGGCGTGCTGCCCCGCTCGAAACGACACTCCTGCGCCGCGTTCCTGACATCTGTCTTCGTCGGCTTGTCGGCTGAAGCGACCGCCGGGACGGCGAGCGCGACAACTCCGGCCGCCGCCGCCATAACCCTCAATCCCATCGTTGCCCCCTCTTGGTCGGTTACCTCTGTAACGCTTGGGCCACAACCAGGTTTCGCGATGGGGACGCATTGAGACGAAAAGGGTTCGCCGGTTCGGGGCTGGGTACGACTGAAGGTTTCATCCGAGCGCCCGCGCTATGTGAAGCTAGTCGCTGCTAACGATCCGCAGCTTCGGCCGGTTCTGCTCCGCCGGCGCGCCCTGTGGCCTACGCCACCAGGCTGATCTTGAGCGCGAGCAGGTGGCCTGATGGCTATCTGGAAGTGCGGGGCTTAACTCAGCGCTCGTGCGCGATCGCGTCTAGCTCGGCCAGAATCTGCTTCCGGTTTTCATCTAGACCCGCGGCCAGCGTAGGCTTCTGTATCCGGTACAGGTAGTTGATAACCCATTGCAGCTGGTCGAGCGTGAGCTCTGCAGCCACTCTGTATCGATCGGCTTCCCGCGCCCGGTCCTGAACGCTTTTCTCCCGGCCAGCCATCGGATCCTTTCCCCGCCGGGTCATGAGTCCTTGAACGGCACGGGGTCAAGCGAGTCGCTCGCTTCGGCCGGGGCCGGATGTCCGGGGCGCCGTGCCCGTGGTTACGCCGTCGCTCCGCGGCCTCCGCGCTTGCTGAGCGCGGTAGCGCTCGCGCTCGAGCTGTCCGCGACGGTAAGCGTCTTCGAGCATGCGCGAGGCAACGTCGCGCCCGCCGAGCCCGAACGCGAGCGCGCTGCCGAGCGCGAGCGCGCCGAGCAGAGCCGCATAGGTGATGGTGACGATCTCGGTGGCGATCTTGAGCTGGTTGAGCGCCATGAACACCGCGATCGCCAGCACGAGCGCCGGGACGGCGGTCGCCATCATCTTGCCCGCCCCGGTCTCGCCCATGGCCCGTGTGATGAGCCGGGTGAGCGCGCCGGCGAGCGCGATCGCGACCACGAGGATCAGGATCGCGGCGACGACGTTCGGCAGGTAGGCGAGCACGTCGGCGAGGAAGGCGTTGAGCGTGGCGATCCCGAGCGAGCTGATCGCGATCGAGAGGACGCCGAGCATGACGAACCAGAAGACGACGCGGCCGATCAGGCGCGAGGGAGAGGTGTCTGGGGCGACGCGGTCGATGTACTCGCCGCTGGCCCCTGAGCGGACCGCACGGTCAGTGCCGACCTTCTCAAGTGCAACCGTCACGACCTTCTGCAGCACCTTGGCGATGATGTACCCGATCAGCAGGATGATCAGGAACCCGACGAGCCTCGGCAGGAAGCCAACTAGGTCATCCAGTCCCTTTTGAATGCTGTTTGATATTTCAACGGCTCCGGTCCACATGGTCCCGTCCTTGGTTGATACTTCGTCGCCCGGCGCTCATGCGAGCGCGGCATTGTCTTACCCGGATACACGACTGTCTCACCC
>JBKPSR010000081.1:0-38933 GCA_046735115.1 Actinomycetota bacterium | reverse complement strand
CCATGCGCCTCCGCGGCGCGGCCGAGTTCGAGGTGCGCCCCCAGGTCCACGCGACCTACAACGAGGAGCTGCAGGAGCGCCTCGCCGAGACGGTCTGGAATACGGGCGGCTGCGGCAGCTGGTAGTTCGACCGCAACGGGCGCAACTCGATCCAGGGCCGGGCTTCACGTTCGAGTACCGCCGCCGCACGCAACGCCTCGACGCGGAGTCCTACCGGCTTGCGCCGGCGCTGGTGGCCGGCCGGAGCGACGCCGTCGCCCCGGCCGTCGCGACCTAGCGGCTTAGGACTACTTGTGCAGTAGGAGCAGCTGGCCGTCCTCGACCGTCACGGCGGTGCCGCCCGGTGCGGTCGTGGGCGGGTGCGCCTGCACGTCGAACAGGAACGTGTCCCTGCCGAACGCGTGCCGCGACCCGACGATACCGCTGGTCTCCCAGATGCCGGACGTTGTCTTGATTCCGTCGCGGCCGCCCTCGGAGCGCCCGATCAACTCACCCACGCGCGTGAACGTGGACGAGTCGCCCGCGCTCGTGAGCGGCACGATCCAGATCGAGCCGTCGCGGTTGCGCGCCTCCATGTCGTCGCGCGAGCCGGTGCCACCGGGCGCGCCGCCGCCGGTGCCGTCCTCGTTGACGGCGACGAAGCGCTTCGTGACGGCGACGTTGTCCGGACTGAGCGGCCCGTCCTGCGAGGCAGTCAGCTGGTCGGCGTTGTACCTCTGCGTGAGCGTCGCCCCCTTCAGCGGATCGCGCCCGTCGAACTTCAGGCTGTACAGCCGGCCGAGCTCGTTGGTGTGCGGGTCCGCCTCGCTCGCGCTCGTCTGGTCGCCCGTGGTGTCGAACCAGAAGGTCCGCTTCGCGTTCGGCTTGAACTCGCCGTCCTCGATGCGCACGAAGCCGAATGCGCCGACCCCGTCCGCCGCCGCCTCGGTCTGCACGTCGGTCAGCTGGTCGGCGTTCGCGATCTCCTTCCAGGTGCCGTGCAGCGAGTCGCCCTGGAGAAGATCGTTCTCGTCGTTCTTCGCAGCGTCGTCCGATGCGAACACGTACAGCTTCCCGTTGTCGAGTCCGTTGCGGCGCAGGACGTCGTCGCTGTCGCGGTGCTTGCGACCGACGTACAGGTAGAGCTGCGAGTCCGGCGTGCGCGGGCCATCCTCGGTCGAGAGGATGATCGTCCGGTTGCCGGTCCCGCGCATCACGATCGTGTTCTCTTTCGGGAAATGCCCGAGCTTCGACAGGGCGTGCGCTTGGTTGTTGAAGATCGCGACGCTCTGCGAGCCCTTCGGGTCGAACGTCTGGGTCGGGCCGGAGCTCGCGGGCCCGACTTCCTCGTTTGCGAAGAAGATTGGCCGGTCGAAGCCGACCCGACGGGTCGCAAGGAAGGCCGAACACCAGCGGCTGAACGCCGGAGTCGAGTTGTCCGCGGCGGCGGCCGGACCGACGAGCGTGTTGTCCTGGTAGACCGTGTCGAAGGCGCGCCGCCCCGAGATCACCTCGCCCTTCTTGTTGAGTTGCCAGATGTCCGCGAACGCCCCGCGCTGCTTGGACTGACCGACGCGCGGCTCCGACTGATCGGTCTGCGTCAGCTCGTGCGTCATGTACACGTGCACGGACTTGCCCTTCCGCAGCACGCCGAGACCGTCCGGAATCCCGACCATGCGGTACTGGCCGGTGGCGCTTCCGGTTTCGGGAACCACATCGTTTGCGCTGATGACGGCGTGGGTGTCCCACCCGTTGAGGCCTACGGCGTACGGCTTGACTGCAGTCGTGAAGCCGGTTTGCGGCTGCTTGGGCTTCCCGACGGCGATGCCGGCGACCGCCATCGTCACGGCCAGTGTGAGGGCGATCAGAAGTATTCGGCGCATGGTTCCGCGCTACCCGTCGCCCACCCAAACTAGTCCGTGTTTCAGCGCTTCGGCTGCCAGAACGCGAGCTCGCCTGCAGCCGGCGCGGCGACGGTGGCCCGCCAGCCGGCCGGCCCCTCGCGCGGCTCGAGCACCACTTTCGCGCCGAGCTCGCGCGCGAGCTCGGTCGCCGCCCCCACGTCCGCCACCTCGACGTACGGAAGCCACAGCGGCCGGCGCGCGTCGCACTCGACGATGCCGCCCCCGAGCCCGCCGCCCAGCTCGAGCGCCAGGTACGACCCGCTCGGCACGGTGATCCGCTCGGGCCGCCATCCGCACATCCCCGCGTAGAAGGCTCGCGCGCCCGCGAGGTCCCCGGTATGGAGCTCGAGGTGGACCAGAGGCTGTGTCATCACCTGCTCAGACCGGAAGGGGACGGGAAACTCATCGGCACCGTAGGCCACAGGAGTCACGAGCGAGGCTCAGAGCTGGCGGGATGGCAAGCGGACCTATTGCGGCTCCGCGTGGGCCGCGCACAAGGACAGCAAGACGCTCGAGTGGGGGCCCAACAGGTGGTCGTTAGTCGACCGACATCACTTCCATCGCCACCAAAAATAGGAGGAACAGCACCGTGATAACCACGAACCAGATCAGAAGCTCCCGATAACTCGCCCCCAATGGTCTCCTCCTGTTTCGAGTCCGTCCGCCAGTGAACTCCTCTGCCCAGCCGTAGCAAGAGCGTCTCTGAACGCGATGCATGGACTTCTACCGAGCAGAGGGGACGCGCCGCGACAGGGGCCGAGCCTCCAAGTGGATCGGCTAGTGGCGCGAGGGAGTGAAGCGAGCAATCGACCAGGGCGGGCGCTGGCAGAGGACGGAGCCGTTCGCCTTGATCGAGATCGCGTCCACCAACGGGTTGCGACCGACGCTCGAAGCGATCGAAGCAGCCGAAAGGTCCGAAAATCAACCCCGAGGCCGTGATGCGATTGGGTATACCCGGTGGGGGCCGGTTTCCCGAGCACCCCTGCAATGCACGCGTGCTCCCTGGGTTTCCGACCCCCACTATAAAACGCCGGTCCGAGGAAAAGGTTGCGCGTTAGCGTGCCCTCGGACCGCCAAGCGCAGAGCGACTCAGCGGCAGCGGTGTCCCGGGTGGTGTCCCCGAAACCCGAAATTCCCCCGCACTGCACCATCGTTCGAGCTGTGCCTTGAGTCGAGCTAGTGGTCGCCAGGCCGGAACCCGGATGCCCCTTGCGGGGATGCTCGCTCAGCGCCGCGTGCCCCGGTGGCGGGAGGGGAGGGTCCCGGCTCCTGCGCGGGCGGTTCTGTACGAGTCACACGTCCCTCAGGCATTTGCAGTGGCAAACGCCGTCCGCTCAGACGTGGAAGTCCCCACATCGAGCGTGCGTTGATTTTTAGCAACCCAAGACGGAAGGAACGGGAACATGCCTGCAAAGACGTGCATTGCGGCTGCCGTGTCGGCCCTGGCGATTGCGGCCGTCGCTGCTGGGCCGGCGTCCGCCGGGGAAATCAAAGGTCCTGGCTCCGCGACCGGGGTACCGGCAGGCTCGGGCGAGTCGTTCACGGCGGCGCGGGAACAGGCGAACTCGATTTGCTCTTTCTCGGGCCTGAACCACTTTCATGAGGGCGAGCCCGGGGAATTGCCGATCCGTACGCAGTCGTATGGACAGCTGGTTCGAGCTGGCTTCAAGGATGTTGTTCCGAGTCCGGGCGAGGCTTGCAACGGCCACACCAGCGGACTTCGCTAGCGGTCAGGCGCACCGCCCAGCCGTCTCCCAGTCGTACCGGCATTACTTGCCTTGAGGTCGCGCGCTCGTGAAGGGCCCCCTTAAGGCTCGGTCGGCGAGCGCTCCGCATGCCCCCCAGGGCGTCGCCTGCGCTTGGCGGTCACAAATCCTGGGGTTGGCCCGAGGTGGATGAGAGAGGGCTTCTCACATCGGAAGGAGTAATCCATGAGAGCTCGCGCAACCCTGCTCGTGACGGCCCTGACACTCGCAGCAAGTGGCGCAGGTGCCGCCGTTGCTACGGCGACTCCCGGACCGACCCCTGATGAAGGGCTCACCGGCGCGTGCAACATGACCAACACCCACGCCGCGTTCGGGATGTTCACGGTCGCCGGTTCCCATGCCAACGCCAACGGCTGGGAAGGCGGCATGATCACCGCCATTCTCAACACCAACGGCGGCATCGTTCCCGACAACTGCCAAGGGCCGGAATGACCCAAGGGCCGGAATGACCCAGCTGTTAGCGGCTTCATTCACATGGACCCACGTTGGGCCCAAGCTCTCGACGTGACCGTGGTGGGCGCTAGACGTTACTCCCGCAGCCCTACGGCTTCGAGGGCGCGGGCCTTGGTCTCACACTCGCGATATTCGGTCACCTGTCCGTCGCGGAGGCGGTAGACCCACGCGTCCTCGCCCGTCGTCTCGGCACCGCTGCCGCGGCCCCGAGCTGTGACCCGGCCGACCACGACGACGTACTCCCCGAGGTCGACGTACTCGCTCGGCTCGATGACGTACTGCTCGAAGACCTCCAGCCAGCCTTGCGCATACTCGATAAACGCCTCACGTCCTCGAAGGGCTTCGAGTCCGGCTCATCTGGTGCCGGGAAGCACTCGATGTCCGGCGCCACGAGAGCCCGAGCCGCTCGATATCCCCACGGTTCGCGAGCGCGTACATGCGGCGAACCACCTCGACGTTCTCACGCGCCATGCTCACCCAGTATCCCGCTCGGTCTAACCTCCGCCAATGGCGAACGCCGGGCTGAGCGCCCCGTATCGCCACCCCGCGCCGGATTCCGTACCGAGCCGGTGGACGACCGCTAGGCCGCCCGTCTTCGGCGGCCTAGCGTGTGCCAAACCCGTAGCCGAGCTCGGGCTCGTTAGAGCTCGTCGGGCGCTTGCTCCACCTCGGTCGCAGCGATGCAGAGGGCGTACGTCGTCACCATGACCGGATTCGCGCCGGCGTTCTGAACAATCACTTCCCAGTTGTCGTCTGGAATCCCGTCTGGGTCGATGCCGTCCGTCGGCCGCGACGTGATCAGCCGAACGTTCTCCGTGACGGGGCTGACGTCGAAGCCACCGCCGACAACGTTCGAGGTCGAGGCTGGGCATGAGACTACGAAGCCGCCCATCGCTCCGGCTGCGATGTTGCTGGACGTGCCCTTTCGGTACACGAGCTCCACCGGGCCAGGTGGTCCCTGCAAGCCGGTCGCTCCGGGCGCCCCCGGCAGCCCCTGTGGCCCCCTCGGACCAGCAGGCAGTTCGCCGGACTTGAAGTCACCGGCGTGAAGCGAGCCGTCCTTGACCTTCCCCGAGGTAACGGCATTCCGCTTGATCTTCGATGCTGTGACCGCCTTCTTCTGCAGCTGCTTGGTGCCGACGCTGTTGGCCGGCAAGGTGACCGCCGCATAGGAGGCGCCGCCGAGCGCGACAAACAGCGCGACGCACGCGATCACGTTGGAGAAACGCAGGTGCTTGGTGATGCGGTTTGTGTTCATGCCGCCCACGCTGACGCCGGGGAGGCGGCGTTCCTATGCGGTAGACCGCCAAATCAGTGGCGGATCTGCGACGGAGTCGCGGCGGAGAACCGACGGCATGGACCCCCGCGCATCAGCTGAGGCGATGGCCGCAGAGCTAGCGACGAGCGTGCCGCTCACTGACGAGGAGTGGCTAGCGACGGCACGCAGGATCACCGCCGCCACTCGCCGGGACGATTAGCGACACTCTCGGACACAAGGGGCCGGATCCTGCTTCGCAGAGCGGAGCGCTCCTCATCGGCACTAAGGTGCAGGGCATGGAAGCCGCCCTTCTCGAGACCGCCCGCGCGGGGGACGAGAACGCCTTCGCCCGCCTGATCGAGCCGTACCGGCGCCCTCTGCACGCGCACTGCTACCGGATGCTGGGCTCGGTCCACGACGCTGAGGACGCTCTGCAGGAGGTCTCCTTGCGGGCGTGGCGCGGGCTCCAGCGCTTCGAGGGGCGGAGCTCCCTCAAGTCGTGGCTCTACACGATCGCGACGAACACGTGCCTGAACCTGATCGAGAAGCGGCCGAAGCGCGTGCTGCCGATCGACTACGCGCCTGCGGCCGACCCGCACGGCGGGCCGGGGGCGCCCGTCGTGGAGTCGGTCTGGATCGAGCCATACCCCGACGAGCTGATCGGCGCGGACGACGAGCTGGCGGGCCCCGAGGCTCGCTACGAGCAGCGCGAGAGCGTGGAGCTGGCGTTCGTCGCCGCACTCCAGCTGCTGCCGGCCAACCAGCGCGCGGTGCTGATCCTACGCGAGGTGCTCGGCTTCTCGGCACAGGAGGTGTCGGACGCGCTCGACACCTCGGTCGCCTCGGTGAACAGCGCGCTCCAACGCGCGCGCAAGGCGGTCGAGGAGCGCGTGCCGGAGCAGAGCCAGCAGGAGACGCTGCGCGAGCTGGGCGACGAGCGCCTCAGGGAGATCGTCGAGCGCTACGTCGAGGCCTGGGAGCGGAACGACGTCGACACCGTCATGGAGATGCTCGCCGACGACGCGAGCTTCGCGATGCCGCCGCTCGCGTCCTGGTTCGGCGGCGAGGAGTCGATCAGGATCTTTCTGGAGGGCTGGCCGCTCTCCGGCTCCTGGCGGTGGTGGCCGATCCCGACGAGCGCCAACGGACAGCCCGCCCTGGCGTTCTATATCTGGGACGAGGACGAGCAGGCCTACCTGCCCTTCGCGCTGAACGTGCTGAGCTTCAGGGGCGAGCAGATCAGCGACGTGACCGCGTTCGTCGCGCGCGCCACGGACATCCCGGACGGCGAGTCCTATGCCCGCTGGCCGGACGAGTCGATCGACCCGGCCCGTCTGTACGCGGCCTTCGAGAGCTTCGGGCTGCCGGAGCGGCTGACCGATGAGTCTCGGGCGGCCGGGCGGTCTCAGTAGACATGTTCTCCAACACAACCGCATTCAACAGCTTCGCGGTCAACGACATCGACGCCGCGCGCTCGTTCTATGGCGACACGCTCGGCGTGACGGTCAGCGACGGGCCGATGGGGGTCCTCTCGCTGGACCTAGCGGGCGGCCGCTCCACCATGATCTACCCGAAGCCCGACTTCACGCCCGCGACCTACACGATCCTCAACTTCGCCGTCGACGATGTCGACGCGGCGGTGGAGGAGCTCGGCTCGCGCGGCGTCGACTTCGAGCGCTACGAAGGGCTCGAGCAGGATGACAAGGGCATCGCCCGCGGTGAGGGCCCGGACATCGCCTGGTTCAAGGACCCGGCCGGAAACATCCTGGCGGTGCTGAAGCCCGACTGAAGCGGGTAGTAGGCCAGCCGCGTGGGAGAGCAGGCTGCTTCAGCGAGGCCGAGCCGGCGGCGAGCCGGCCGACTGCGACACGCTCTCGCCGGAGAACCTCTAAGCAAGCTGGCGGAGAACCGAACCCTCGCGCCCGCTTGGATGCTCGATGATCGCCCTATGGCGATCGCCGTCCTCATTGTGGACGACAACGCGCGCTTCCGCGTGCGAGCGCGACGCCGGCTCGAGGCCGACGGCTTCACGGTGGTCGCCGAGGCCTCCGACGGGGCGTCGGCGCTCGAGGCCGCGCGTCGGCACCTGCCGGACGTCGTTCTGCTCGACGTCGGGCTTCCCGATATGAGCGGCCTGTCCGTCGCGGAGCAGCTCGCGCGCGGGCCGGACGCGCCGGCGGTGGTGCTCACGTCGACGCACGACGCCGCCGACTTCGGCGAGGGGGTCGAGAGCTCCGGCGCGTGCGGGTTCGTGCCCAAGGCCGGACTCTCAGGCGATGCAATCGCAGCGCTGCTGCCCCGGGCGCCCTAGCGTCGGTCCGCGTGAGGGGCGATCATCTCGGTTCATGCGGATCGTGATTGCGGATGACGCGGTGCTGCTGCGCGAGGGCGCCGCGCGGCTCCTCGAGGACGCGGGCCACGAGGTCGTCGCGCAGGCGGGCGACGCCGACGATCTGCTGCGCCGGGTGCGAGCCCACAAGCCCGACGTCGCGATCATCGACGTGCGCATGCCGCCCGACAACGTCGACGACGGCCTGCGGGCGGCGCTCACCATTCGGGACGAGCTGCCCGAGGTGGGGATACTGCTGCTGTCCCAGTACGTCGAGGACCGCTACCTGGGCGAGCTGCTCGGCGGCGGCGCGCAGGGCGTCGGCTACCTGCTGAAGGATCGGCTGGCCGAGGTGGAGCGCCTGACGGAGGCAATCGACCGCGTCGCAGCCGGCGGCTCGGTGCTCGACCCGGAGGTGGTGGGCCAGATGCTCGGCCGCGCACGCGAGCAGGGGCCGCTCGACTCGCTCACGGAGCGCGAGCGCGAGGTGCTCAGCCGGATGGCCGAGGGGCGCACCAACCGGGCGATCGCCGAGGAGCTGTTCGTCAGCGAGCGGGCGGTCGAGCGCCACGTGACGAGCATCTTCTCGAAGCTCGACCTTCCCGCCGGCGAGCAGGACCATCGGCGCGTGCTCGCGGTGCTGGCGTACCTCCGCGGCAGCTGAAGGCCGGCGCGGCCGGGCCACTCAGCTTCCCGGAAACGAGCTTGCACTGAAGGGCACCGAACCGCGACGACCGATTCGACAATCCTGGATAGACCCCCGTATAGGTGCCTAATCCAGGACTGTCGGATGAGGGCCGGCCGTGGGGTCCCTTGCAGGACGCACTATGCGTATTATCATAATGTTCTATGCCATAATGTCATCGTGACCACAGACCGCCCCGTCAACCCATTCCGCTTCGGCCCCCTCGCCCTCGACGACGCCTTCACCGACCGGGAGGCCGAGGTCGCGAGCCTCGTGGCGGATGCACGCAACGGCCAGGACGTTGTCGTCTTCGCCCCACGCCGCTACGGGAAGTCGTCGCTGATCTGGCGGGTGGCCGAGGACCTGGTCAAGCAGAACGTGCTCGTCGCGCAGGTCGACCTGATGCGGACGCCGACGAAGGACCAGCTCGCGTCGAGGCTGGCGAAGACCATCCACGAGGAGCTCGCGACCCGCCTGTGGAATGCGAGGGAGCGCTTGAAGGTCTTCGCGGGCCTGCGGCTCCAGCCCGTCATCACCGTCAACCCGAACGACGGCGCTGTGTCGTTCAGCTTCGATGCCCGCGCCGCCCCGGAGGACATCGACGCGACGCTCGAGGAGCTGCTCATCTCGATCGGCCGCATCGCCGCCGACCGCGGACGGCGCGTGGTCCTCGTCATGGACGAGTTCCAGGAGGTCGTCGAAATCGACCCGGAGCTCATCAAGCTCATGCGCTCCGTCTTCCAGGAGCAGCCCGAGGTCGCGCACGTCTATCTCGGCAGCAAGCGCCACATGATGCGGCGGATCTTCAACGACGAGAACGAGCCCTTCTGGCGCAGCGCGAAGCAGCTGGAGCTGGACGTGATTGCGCCCGAGCTCTTCAAGCCCTATGCGATCGCGCGATTCGGCAAGACGGGCAAGCGCCTGGACGACGACACCTGCACCGCGGCGCTGGAGCTGACGGGCGGCCATCCCTACGCCACGCAGGAGCTTTTCTACTTCCTCTGGGAGGAGACGCCGCCGGGCGCGACCGCGGAGCCCTCGATGCTCGCCGGCGCACTCGACACGACGCTTCGCTCCGAGCACTCCCACTTCGCGCTGCTGTGGGAGCGCGCCTCCGGAGCGCAGAAGCGAGTTCTGCAGGCGCTCGCCCAGGAGCAGCCGGGCCGGCCGCTCAGCGTCGACTACCAGCGCCACCACTCGCTGCCGGGCACGCCCACGGTCCAGGCCGCTCTGAGGGCCCTCGAGCGCGCCGAGACGGTGACGAGGCTGGGCCGCGGTGAGTACCGGATCGCCGAGCCCTTCCTCACGGAGTGGGTCAAGCGATACGCCTAGGCGGGCACGGCCGAGCGGAGCGGAGGGAACTCCGACGCGAGGCCGGGCGCGTCGACCTGGAACATCGCGATCGGCTCCGGCAGCCCGCGGAATCGCCAGGCGCCCAGGCTCCTGAGCGAGATCCCATCCCCGAGCGAGTCGATCACGGCCGAGCGAACGGAGGAGGAGAGCACGATCTGGCCGCCGTGCGCCGCGAAGCAGATGCGCGCGGCGGCGTGGACCGAGATGCCGACGTAGCCGGTCTCGGTGAGTTCGGGACGCCCGCGGTGCAGCCCGATGCGCAGCCGCACGTCGCCTCCACCGGGCCACTCCGCCGCCGCCATGCCGCGCTGGATCGCCAGGGCGGCCTCCAGGGCGGCGGGCGCCTGCGCGAACACGGCGAAGACGTCGTCGCCGCGCGCCGACACCTCGCGGCCGCCCACCCCCTGGACGGCGGCCCGGACGAGACGCCGAATGTCAGCGAGCAGGCGTGCGTACCTGTCGTCCAAGCGGGCGAGCAGCTGGGTCGATCCCTCGATGTCCGTCAGCAGGAACGTGACCTGGCCGGTCGGCAGCCGCCGCTGCGGCTGCAGCTGCGCGTTGATGAAGCCGATCGGCATGATCCCGTGCTTCTTTGCGGCGCGGAGCAGCCGGGCGCGCGCACGATCGCGCGCCTCCTCGTCCTCGAAGTGCACCTGACCGAAGCGCGCGAGCGCGTTTCGCACGTGCGACGCGTCGTGGATCGGCAGGCGGCGCCGGCCGGTCGAGTCGATGTATGCGAAGGCGCTGTCGGGGAGCTGCGCGCGCTCTCTCGCGCGAAGCGGCGGCATGCCGGGGATTTTCGCAAGTAGGCCGGGCGCCCGGCTGCTCCGGTCCGTAGCGTTGCCTGAGGCGGTGATGCCGGTGCTGAGCGTGCAGGCGACGGACACGGTGTTGGCGCCGCGGCGCCCCAGGCGGGGATCGGCTGCGAGCGCGCTGACAGGTCCTCCAACCCCGGCCCACCGAGAGGTCATGACGCTTGGCGTGGAAGAACCTCGTCGCGTGGAGCTCCGGTCGCCGAACGGGCGGCTCGGGGCGACCTTCCTGCCGGAGGCCGGATGGTCGGCCTGTCGCTGCGCCACAACGGCGAGGAGCTCCTGGTTCACCGCGCGACACTCTTGCAATACCGCGCCGGCTTCGAGATCGGCGTGGGCGTCAGCGCACGCTGAGCGTCGCGCTCCCCGTGTACGCGCCCACCGGGTTGAGGAGGAGCGCGTGCGTGCCGGTCTGGGTGAGCTGCACGCTCAGCGTCTTCCCGCTCGTGAATATGTATTGCGAGCCCACCAGGGTGCTGCCGTCCGGGTTCAGGACCGTCAGCTTGGTCTGGGCGATCGTGACGCCGCTCAGCTGAAGCGTGACCGTGCGGCCCGCCGCGCCGCTAAAGGCCACCGCGGCGTTCTGCCCAGGGGTGGTGAGCGGCAGTGTCAGCGACGGTCCCCCGATCGAGGCCGTCGGCGTGAGGTCGGCCGGCACGTCGTAGAGCGTGAACGTCATGCCGCCCTTCGCCGCCGCCCGCGGGTCGACGACGATCGTGTAGGGCCCGGACTGCGGCAGCGCCCACGGCTCGACGAACAGCGGCGTCGCGGCGAACGATGCGGCCGACGCGACCTCGGACCCGTCGGGCGCGTGGACCGAGATCGAGCCTGCGCAGCAGGTGGGCGCGACGTTCAGGCTGAGGCGCCTTCCAGCCACCCCTGTGAAGGTGAGTTTCCCGTTCTGTCCCGGCGTCGTCGTCTGGAGGGCGACGGCGCCGCCGCCCGGAGCGATCGCCGCCGTGGCGTCTGCGGGCACGTTGAAGAGGCTCAGGGTTAAGCTCCCGGTCACAGCGCCCTGCGGGTCGAACACGATCGTGTACGTGCCGGAATTCGGAAGCGTCGTCGCGTCGACGAACCCGCCGCCGGAGCTCATGAACGTGGGCCCCGACGCCGTCGAGCCGTCGGGCGCGAGGACCGACAGCTTCGACGTGCAGCAGAACGGTCCGGTGCTGAGGCTCACGACCTGGCCCGAGGTCCCGGTGAACGTGAGCCTCGCGTTCTGGCCGGGCGCACTCGTCTGGACCGTGGCCGCGGCGCCGCCCGGTACGATCGCGCCCGTCACGTCGGGCGGGACCTCGTACAGCGTCACCGTGGAGCTCCCGCTTGCGGCACCTTGGAGGTCGACGACGATCCGGTAGGTCCCGGTCTGCTGAAGGGACACCGGCTCGACGAACCCGCCGTAGGTGCCCGCGACGGTCGGACTGCCGAGCGTCGTGCCGTCCGGGGCGACCACCGAGATCCTCGCGTTGCAGCACAGCGGCCCGACCTTAAGGCTGACGCGCTCCCCCGCGCTTCCGGCGAACGTGAACGCCGCGTTCTGCCCCGGGACCGTGGTCTGAGCGGAGGCCGCCGGCCCGTCCGGCTCGATCGGGGCCGTCGCGTCGGCCGGCACGTCGTGGAGCGTCAGTGTCGCGCTGCCTGTCGCGCTGCCCTGCGGGTCCACGGTGATCGTGTAGGTCCCTGTGCGCGGCAGCGTCACGGCGTCCACGAACCCGCCGTTCGTCCCGAAGTAGACGGGGGCGACGAGCTTGGAGCCGTCCGGACCGCTCATGGAGACCTTCGCGGCGCAGCAGCTCGAGGTCCCCATCGTCACGCCGCTCAACCCGAGGCTCACGCGCTGGCCGGCGCTTCCCCGCAAGGCGAGCCGCGGGTTCTCGTCCGGGGTCGAGGCCGTGACCGTCACCGGCGGCCCGCCGGCCTCGATCAACGCGAAGACACTGCCGGAGACGGTCCCGACGTCGGCTCCCCCCGGGCCGGCGGCGGTTACCGAGATTGACAGGGCCCCTGCGTCGCCCGCGGTGTAGTCCCCGTCGTAGGACCCATCGCCCCGCGGCACGAGCGTCATCGGAGCGCCGTTCGCCGTGGCCGTGACCGTCAGACCGGCGGTCCGCCCGCACGACCCGGCCAGCGCTCTCACGTGCACCTGCTCGCCCGGCATCGCGGCGAAGTCCTGCGCCGGGGACTCGATCACGGCCTGGCCGGCGCCGCTGCAGCGTACGGCCGCGTTCACGTTCAGCCGGCCACCGCTGGCGGTCTTGCCGGCGAGCGCGGGTATGGGATCGACCGTCCTCAGGAGGAGTGCCTTGATGCCGCCGGGACTTGCATCCGGGAACCTCGCCTCGGCCAGCGCCGCCGCTCCGGCTACGTGCGGCGCGGCCATCGAGGTGCCGCTCAGGTACTGATAGCCGCCGCCGGGCCAGGTTGAGTAGATCGAGTCGCCGGGCGCCGCGAGGTCGACGGAGCTCGCGCCGTAGTTGGAGAACCAGGCGCGCTGGTCGCGATTGTTCGTCGCGGCGACCGAGACGACGTTCGGCGAGTCGAAGGACGCCGGGTACTGCGGGGTCACGTCGTTCGAGCTGCCGTTGTTGCCCGCCGCGGCGACCACCAGCGACCCGCGCGCGCCCGCGAGAGCAACCGCGTCCGCGAAAGCGTGGGAGAACTCCGGGCCGCCGTACGAGTTGTTGGTCACCGCGGCGCCGTTGTCGGCGGCGTACACAAGTGCGGCGATCGCGTCGGCCGTCGTGCCGTTCCCGTCCGCGCCTATGAACTTCAGCGCCATGAGCTGAGCCGACCAATTGACGCCGGCGACCCCGACGCCGTTGTCGCCCACGGCTCCGACCGTCCCCGCCACGTGCGTCCCGTGGCCATTGTCGTCGCTCGGATCGTTGTCGTGGTTCGCGAAGTCCCAGCCGCGCCAATCGTCGACGTAGCCGTTGCCGTCGTTGTCCACGCCGTCGGTGCGGCAGCCCGCGCAGTTCTCTCCCGGGTTCCTCCACACGTTGGCCGCGAGGTCCGGGTGGCCCATGTCGATCCCGGTGTCGACGACAGCGACAACCGACCCGCCGCCGGTGGTGACGTCCCAGGCCTCGGGCGCGTCTATGTCCGCGTCCGGAGTGCCGAACAAGAAGCCCGCTAGCTGACCGATGTTGTCGAGGCCCCAGAGCTGGCCGAAGTCCGGGTCGTCCGGCTCGGCATCGACCGAGACCACGAAGTTCGGCTCCGCGTAGCGCACGGCGCCGCGGCGCTCGAGGCGGTCCGCCGCGGGGGCCACGCTGCCGGGAACGCGGAGAACGCTCGCGCCGATGCCGTGCAGCCGGCGCTCCACCCGGCCGTCGACGGCTCGGACGGCACGCCGGCGCTCGACCGCCGACGCCCCGTGGCGGAAGCCGACAATCAGCTCGTGCGCGACCGCACGGCCCTGAGGCATCGCAAGACCCGGCCCCGCCCCAAGCCAGGTCGCGAGCATGGCGAGCGTCGTAACGAGCCCAAGGCGCCCGCCGCGAGCGACGACGAGCTTCGACACACACCGACCCTACCCCGGGGTGACGCAATCGGCAAATCGAGACTCGCTAGCTTGTCCGGCGTGCGCGGGGCCCTCGTAATCGGCTGCATCCTCGGCCTTTTCGTCCCCGCGAGCGCTTCCGCCGCGACGCGGGCGGCGCCGGTGACGCCCGGCTCGACCTACCTGGCGCTCGGCGACTCGGTGAGCTTCGGCTATCAGCCGCCGGGGAGCGCGCCTCGACCCGACTACACACGCGCGTCGAGCTTCCGCGGCTGGCCGGAGCATGCGGCCCGTGCGCTGCACCTCAAGCTCGTCAACGCCTCCTGTCCGGGCGAGACCTCGGCGAGCCTGATCGACCCGGCCGCGCCCAGCCTCGGCTGCGAGAACGCGCGCGGGAACCGGAACGTGAGCTACCGACGACTCTTCCCGCTGCACGTGAAATACGGCGGCAGTCAGCTCTCCTTTGCGCTCTCGTTCCTGCGCGCGCATCCGCGGACACGGCTCGTCACGCTGATGGTCGGCGCCAACGATCTTTTCCTGTGCCAGACCACCACGAGCGACGGCTGCACCGGCGCGGCCGAGCGGCAGGCGGCGCTCGGCAGGATCCGAGGGAACGTCCGACGGATCGTGTCCAGGATCCGCAGGAAGGCGCACTACCGCGGCCGGATCGTGCTAATGCGCTACTACTCGCTCGACTACAACTCGGCGCTGCTGAGCGCCGTCGTCCGCGCGATGAACAGGGCCGCTTACCAGGGCGCGAAGCCGTACCGCGTACGCGTGGCGGATGGCTACGGCGAATGGCGCGCGGCGTCGGTGCACTCCGGGAACAACCCGTGCACGGCCGGCCTGCTCGCGCAGCTCGGCGAGCCCGGCAGCTGCGACGTCCACCCGAGCTGGGCCGGACAGGCCCTGCTCGCGCAGGCGCTCGAGCGCGCGATCACCCGCTAGCGCGCCGGACGTCAAGCTCCGCGAAGCGCTCGGCGAAGGCCCGGGCGGCCTCGTCGGGCGACCATGCCGTCAGCTCGAGGTCGAGCGGCTCGACACCGTCCAGCTCCGGCCAGTGCCAGGTCTCCGCGCTGAACGCTCGCCGCTCGGTCGCGAGGAGTGCGCGGTCGGCGCGCTTTACCTCCGGCACGCTCGGCTTGATGCGGAAGCGGCCCCGGATCGCCCGCTCGAGGTGGTCCTCCGCCGCCCTGAATGCCGCGCCGAGCGGACTGCGGTGCTTCAGGGGATGCGGCATGTCGCCCAGGTACGCCTCGGCGGCGTCGTGCATGAGCGCGGCGAACACATCCTCGGCGTCGCCGCCACGCTCCTCCACGAGCCGCGACACGATCACGGAATGCTGGGCCACTGAATAGAAGACTCGGCAGTGCCCGCCGAAGCGGCACTGGTTCGCGAGCGCCCGGGCGATGTCACCGGGATCAAGCTGGTCCGGGTCGGGTTCGAAGGGATTCACCCAGCGACCCGAGACGGTCTGCAGATAGGGGCCGGGAGTCGGCGGAGCGGGCGGGTGCGCGGCCATGCGCGCATTGAAGCAGTCGGCCCGACTACGGTTTGCAGCGATGCGGCTCTGCGTGATGATCGAGGGGCAGGAGGGCGTCACATGGGAAGACTGGCTGGCGCTCGGGCGCGCGACCGAGGAGCTCGGGTTCGACGCCCTGTTCCGCTCGGACCACTACGGGACAGTTGTCAGCGAGGAGGAGCTCGGCTCGCTCGACGCCTGGGCGACGCTCGCCGCGCTGGCGGCGGTGACCTCGCGGATACGGCTCGGGACGCTCGTATCGCCGGCGACGTTCAGGCACCCCACCGTGCTGGCCAAGAACGCGGTCACCGTCGACCACATCTCGGACGGCCGCGTCGAGGTCGGGCTCGGGGCCGGCTGGAACGAGGCGGAGCACGTGCGGTACGGCTTTCCGTTCCCACCCCTGCGCGAGCGAATGGACATGTTCGCCGAGCAGCTCGAGGTGATCCACCGACAATGGGCGGCCGAGCCCTTCTCGTTCGAGGGTGAGCGCTACCAGCTGACGGACTCGGATCCGCGGCCGAAGCCGGTTCAACAGCCGCACCCGAACCTGATCGTCGGCGGCAGCGGCCGCCCGCGAAGCGTCGCCCTGGCGGCCCGCTGGGGGGACGAGTACAACACGCTCTCGACGGACCCGGACGAGCTCCGGGCGCTCGGCGAGCGGATCGCCGCAGCGTGCGTGCGCCACGAGCGCGACCCGCTGCCCCTGTCCGTGATGATGCGCATCCCCGAGGGCACGCCCGACGACGTCGTACGACAACTCACCGCGCTCGCGGAGGCGGGCGTGGAGCGCGTGATGCTCCAGCACCTCGACCACCGCGACCTCGACGTGCTGCGGGTGATCGCCGAGGAGGTCGCGCCAGCCCTGGCGTGAACGCGGAAGTGCCGGCGTTCGGCCCGCACGCGTGCCCCCATGGGCCATCCGTCCAGCCGTAGACCATTCGTCCAGACGGCGCCGGCTCCCCGAAGTAGGCATGCGTGGCCGTCGATGCCCAGTGCAGATGCCTCGCGTGGTCCTCTTCAGCCGGCCGAGCAGAATGAAGCGTTCCGCGTGCTCGGCGGTCGCGGCCATTGTCGCGGTAGCGGGCACACTCTTTGTCGCGCCAGCGATCGCAACGGCCAAGGTCCATACCCTGAGTCCCGTGAGCTCCGGCTCCGAGCGCGTGGTCTTCCGCCTTGCTGGGATCGAGCCGAAGAGCATCGTGGCAGCGCGGCTCTATCGCAGGAATCGCCTGATCAGGCGGCTGAACCTGCAGCGCGTTCGAGCCGCCGCACGCAGCGGCTACCTGAAGGTGGCGCGGCGTGCGACCCAGCATCGAGTGGTGGCGATCGTGGCCGACCACCGTCCAAGCCTTAAGGTGAAGGTGACCACCGACACGACGCCGCCCCAGACCACCATTAGCGCGGGCCCGACCGGCACGGTCAGTGCTCGGGACGCCAGCTTCGCCTTCTCCTCCTCCGAGAGGCGCTCGACCTTCCAGTGCCGGCTCGATGGCGCCGCCTGGGCCGCGTGCACCTCGCCCAAGGTCTACTCCGGGCTGGCGGATGGGGTGCACCGCTTCGAGGTGCGGGCGCGCGACAACGCGGGCAATCTGGACCCCACTCCGGCCGTCCGAGACTGGACGATCAGCGTCTCCCCGCCGCCCCCGTCTGACACGCAGCCGGGCTTCCCGATTCGAGCCGCCTTCTACTACCCGTGGTTCCCGGAGGCCTGGGATCAGAGCGGGATCTATCCGTTCACGAAATACACGCCGAGTCTGGGGTTCTACGACTCGTCGTCCACGTCAGTGGTCCAGCAGCACATCCGGTCGCTGGAGTACGGGCATGTCGAGGCGGGCATCGCATCGTGGTGGGGTCAGGGCAGCCGCACGGACACGCGCATCCCCACGCTGCTCTCGGCCACGCGCGGGCTCGGCAGTGACTTCCGCTGGTCGCTCTACTACGAGCACGAAGGCAGCGCCGATCCGAGCCCCACCGAAATCGAGGCGGACCTCCGCTACATCCGCGACCACTACGGGAACGACCCCGCCTACCTCCGCGTGAACGGTCGCTTCGTCGTCTTCGTGTACGCCGACGCGCAGGATGGCTGCGGCATGGCGGATCGCTGGAAGCAGGCGAATGCCGCGATCGGCGCATATCTGGTGCTGAAGGTGTTCGGTGGCTACCGCAGTTGCCTGAGCCAGCCGAACGGCTGGCATCAATACGCGCCGGCCGTCGCGACGGACAGCCAGGCCGGCTACTCGTTCTCGATCAGCCCGGGCTTCAACAAGGCGGGCGAACTCGCGCCCCGGCTGGCTCGCGACCCTGCACGCTGGAATCAGAACATCCGCGACATGGTCGCGTCGGGCGCGCCCTTCCAACTCGTGACCACGATGAATGAGTGGGGAGAGGGAACGTCCGTCGAGAGCGCCCAGGAGTGGAGCTCCGCTTCGGGGCACGGCGTTTACCTCGACGCTCTCCACTCTGACGGCCAAGGCTCCGCACCGCCTCCCGACACGACGCCGCCGGCCGTCCCCACCGGCCTGTCCGCGACGCCAGGAGACCGCACCGTCGCGCTCGACTGGAACAACAACTCGGAGGCTGACCTCGCTGGTTACCGCGTGTACCGCCGCAACCCGGACGGAAGCTGGCCCGCGAGCCCGGTGTCGACGCCGTCGGCCAGCCAGTGGTCGGACGGCGGGCTCACCAACGGCGTCACCTACACCTACCGCGTGACCGCCGTCGACGCCGCGGGCAACGAGAGCCCGCCCTCGGTGCTTGCGGCCGCGACGCCGATCGGCTCGGCCACGGGCGATCCGGTGGTCGCCGCGGCCGGCGACATCGCGTGCGACCCGCTGTCCTCCAGCTTCAACAATGGGCTCGGTACCTCCAGCTCCTGCCGTCAGAAGTACACGTCCGACCTGCTCGTCGGGGCCCCGCTTGCCGCGATACTCACTCTGGGGGACATCCAGTACGAGGACGGCACGCTCGCCCAGTTCCAGCAGTCGTACGATCGGAGCTGGGGGCGTGTCAAGGACATCACCTACCCCGCGGTCGGGAACCACGAGTACCAGACGCCGAACGCCTCCGGTTACTTCGACTACTTCAATGGCGTGGGTGTCCAGACCGGCCGCGCGGGCGCCAGAGGAAAGGGCTACTACAGCTTCAACACCGGCACTTGGCACGTCGTGGCGCTCAACTCGAACTGCTCGCAGGTCGGGGGGTGCGGCGCCGGCTCGCCACAGGAGACCTGGCTCAGGCAGGATCTCGCGGCCCACCCCGCGAGCTGCACACTCGCCTTCTGGCACCACCCACGGTTCAGCTCGGGCGAGCACGGGGACACGGCGGCGATGCAGCCGATCTGGCAAGCGCTGTACGACGCGAATGCGGACGTAACGCTGGCCGGGCACGACCACGGCTACGAGCGCTTCGCGCCACAGACCCCCGCCGGCGCGGCGGACGGCATCCGCGGCATCCGCGAATTCGTGGTCGGCACGGGCGGGAAGAGCCACTACGCCTTCACGACGATCAGGCCGAACAGCGAGGTCCGCGAGTCACAGACCTACGGAGTGCTGGAGCTCACGCTGCACGCGCAGAGCTACGACTGGCGCTTCGTACCAGAGGCTGGCGCCACGTTCGGCGACAGTGGGTCGGGAGCGTGCCACTGAGGGACGCTTCGACTCCAGGCGCTGAGCGTGTCTGACAGCGAGCGCACGCACAGCTTGTCGTATATCACTTGACCGTGTGACGACTGCGGCGGTGGCGCTCGAGGGGTCGCGGCGCCAGCGCCGCGGGCAGATCTATGTGGCGCTCGCCGCGGTCGCCTGGTCCACCGCCGGAGTCCTCCAGCGCCAGCTCACGCTCGACACGCCCACTCAGGTCGCCGGCCGAGCGGCGTTCGCGGGCGCCGCGCTGCTGGCCTACGTCGCCGTCGTCGAGCGCGGCCGAGTGGTGCAGGCGTTCAGGTCGGTCGGCGTTGCGGGCGTCGCCGTGGCGCTGTGTGTCGCGACCGCGTCCGGGAGCTTCATAGCCGCGCTCAACCACACGAGCGTCGCGCGCGTGCTGTTCATCATGGCGGTCGCCCCCGTGCTCGCGGCCCTGCTGGCCTGGGTGACGCTCGGCGAGCCGATCGCACGGCGCACGATCGCCGCGATGGCGCTCGCATTGGTGGGCGTCAGCCTGATGCTCGGGGCGCCGGGCGAGGGCAGCCTGGCGGGCGACGGCCTTTCGTTCATTGCAGCGCTGGCCTTCGGGCTGATGATCGTGATCACGCGCTGGCGGCGCGACGTCTCGATGGCGCCCGCCACCTGCCTTGCTCAGGTGATCCTCGTCGCGGCCTTCGCTCCCTTCGCCAGTCCGAGCGAGATCGGCGACGGCGACGTCGCCTGGCTGGCGGCACTCGGGATCGGCCAGATCGGGCTCGGCTTCGCGCTGCTCACCGTCGGCGCTCGGCTGATACCGGCGGCACAGGTAGGCCTGATCACGCTGCTCGAGATCGTGCTGGGCCCCGTGTGGGTGTGGCTCGCGCTCGACGAGCGTCCCAGCACGCTGACCCTCGTCGGCGGCGCCGTCGTGATCGTCGCGATCGTCATCCAGACGCGCGCGGCGCGGCCGCCTGAGCCGGCGGACGAGCGAGCTCTCCCGGCGCCGCACTAGGCGGCGCCGGCGAGCTTTCTGCCGACTGGCTGCTTAGTCGGTACCCCACGGATTGTCGATTACGAAGCGCCAGCTGCCGTCGCTCTGACGACGCAGGACATCCGCGTTCCTCGCCGCGAGCCGTACCGGCTGGCCGTCCGGTCCGGTGCCGTCGAACGACCAGACGCCGATCACTAGGGCGAGGTCGTCGACCTCGAGAACTCGAGTCACCTCGAGGTCGAGCTTGCCGTTCATCGAGATGAAACCGGTGAGGGCCCTGGCCGATGCCCGGTGCGCCGTGGGCGAGGCTGCCGGGCTGAGTCGCGAACGCCGCCTCGCTCTCGTACAGCGGCATCAGACTGTCGAGATCTCCGGAGTTGATCCCGGCGACTTGGATGCGAGCACCTGCTGGGGCGTTGCGCTGGACGACCCGCGGCGCTCGACCGTCATATCAAGACTCATCTTTGATCTCCTTTCAAGACACAGTAGTGTGTTATGGAATGGCGACCATACAGAGGCTCTCGAGCGATATGGCAAGATTGATGACACAATCATGAGTCACGAAATACCGCCCACGCGAAAATATGAGCTGAAGAAACGCGCCGAGCAGATGGGCGAGACGCGCCTGCGGATCACCGAAGCGGCGATCGGCCTGCACGGAACCGTGGGGCCGTCTCGCACGACGATGAGTGCGGTGGCCGAACGCGCGGGCGTGGAGCGCCGCACCCTCTATCGCCACTTCCCGACGGAGGCCGACCTGTTCGCGGCCTGCTCGACGCACTACTTCACGGCCAACCCGTGGCCCGACCTCGGCAGCTGGCGCGCGATCCGCGATCCGCGGGAGCGACTCGAGCAGGCGCTCGACGAGCTGTACGCCTACTACGAGCGCACCGAGCCCATGCTGAGCAACGTCCTCCGCGACGCCGAGCTCGTCGACTCCGCCCGCGACGCCGTGGCCCCGCTCTACGCGTACCTCGAGGACGCCGCCGACATCCTCGTAACCGGCCGCGAGGCGCGCGGCCGCAGACGACGGCTCCTCAGGGGAGCGGGGAGCCACGCCCTCGCCTTCTCGACCTGGCGCTCACTCTCGGACAAAGGCATCGGGCGATCGGATGCGGCGAAGCTGAGCACCGCCCTCGTCGAAGCCGCGGCGAGCCCGCGGTCGTCGGCGTTGGCCCCTGGTTAGGCTGGGAGTGCAGACGCCGACCGTCCCCGAGCGCCAGGAGTTGTCTGATGAGTGACGAAAACGTGGCAGCGAGGATCGAGCGACTGGTCGCGGAGGAGCACGAGCTCCTCCAACAGGAGCAGCGCGACCGCAGCGACGACGAGAGCCTCGAGCAGGACCACGAGCGCCTCGAGAACGTGCGCGTCGAGCTCGACCGCTGCTGGGACCTGCTCCGGCAGCGTCGCGCGCTGCGCGACGCTGGCGGGGATCCCGACGACGCCGCCGTGCGCGACCCGGACGTGGTCGAGAAGTACTGGCAGTAACGGCAGCTTGACTCCCGAGGTGGATCTCACCAAGTACAGGGCGCTCAGCTTCGACTGCTACGGGACCCTCATCGACTGGGAGACCGGCCTGCTCGCCGTGCTCGCGCCGTGGGCGCGCGAGCAGGACCTCGATGCGTCGGACGCAGAGCTGCTGCTCGCCTACGCCGACAACGAGGCAGCTGTCCAAAGCGAAGCCCCCTCCACGCTCTACCCGGACGTGCTCGCCACGGCCTTCCGCCGCACAGGCGAGAAGCTCGGCGCGCCGGTGAGCGACGAGTGGGCACAGCGACTGGGCGACTCCGTCCCGGACTGGCCGGCGTTCCCCGACTCCCCCGACGCGCTGGCCCGGCTGGCCCGGCACCACAAGCTGATCATCGTCTCCAACGTGCACCGGGCCGGCTTCGCCGGCAGCAACGAGCGGCTGCGCGGCGACTTCGCCGCGATCATCACCGCCGAGGACGTCGGCGCCTACAAGCCCGCCGAGAACCACTTCCGGGCCCTCGATACGACGCTTCCCCGCCTCGGCGTGGACCGCGGTGAGCTGCTCCACGTCGCGCAGAGCCTCTTCCACGACCACGTCCCGGCCAAGCGGGAGGGTCTGCCGTCGGTCTGGATCAACCGCCGCCACGACCGCGCCGGCTGGGGAGCCACACCTGAACCAAGCGAAGCGTGGTCCTTCGACCTGGAGTTCAACTCGATGGCCGACTTCGCGGACGCCGTCGACCGGGCCTTCGGCCCATAACCCGCCCGAGTCAATAGCGCTCCAGCGTGCTTGACTCAGGTCGGTCAGACCCGCCCCTTGAGGACTCGCGTTCCATGACAGGAGGTCAGATGTCCAGGCATGAGGCCGAAATCGCGCTGGCGGGAATGACCCGGCGGGGCTTCCTGGTGCGCGCGGGCGCGGGTGCCGGAGCCGTGGCGCTGGGCGGGGGTTTCTTCGCAGCACCGCCCGCGCGTAGCGCGACGGCTGTGACGAGCCCTACGACCTTCGGCCGGATGTTCCCGAGCCTGCCGGCATTCGCGGCGCCCACGAACAAGCTTCGCGCGGACCTCGCCGATCTCGGGAAGGCCGGTGGCCTTCTCGACGCGGGCGACGACCTCGCAGCCGGGCCGGTGCTCCTGATCACCGACGCGAGCCTCTCGGCGGGCAACCCCAACAACACATCCCACACCGCCGGCACCACGTTCGCGGGCCAGTTCATCGACCACGACATCACGTTCGACACGAGCTCCAAGCTCGGCGTGCCCACCGAGCCCGCGAGCGTCCGGAATGCCCGCTCTCCCTCGCTCGACCTCGACTCGGTCTACGGCGCCGGGCCGGCCGGCTCCGCACAGCTGTATGACCCGGCAGACCCCGCCAAGCTCAAGCTCGGCTTCGGAGGCGTCTTCGAAGACCTGCCGCGTACCGGCGACGGCACCGCAATCGTCGGCGATCCGCGCAACGACGAGAACCTGATCATCGCCGGGCTGCATGCCGCGTTCCTCCTCTTCCACAACCACGCGGTCGACGTCGTGCGTGCCGACCAGCCCAGGATCGGCTTGGACAAGACCTTCGCCGAGGCCCGGCGGCTGACCACCTGGCACTACCACTGGATGGTGCTCCACGAGTTTCTCCCGCTGTTCATCGGGCAGGCGATGGTGGACGACATCCTCACGGGCGGCCGGCGCTTCTACCAGCCGGCGCTCGGGCAGGCGTTCATGCCGGTGGAGTTCCAGGGCGCCTGCTACCGCTTCGGCCACTCCATGGTTCGCCCCTCCTACCGCGCCAACCTCAAGGGCGACGGCGGCCAGGCGTTCTTCGGGATGATCTTCGACCCGGCGGGGGACGGGCAGGCCGACCCTGTGGACCTGCGCGGAGGCGCCCGAGGCGCGCGCCGCTTCATCGGCTGGCAGACGTTCTTCGACTTCGCGGACGGCGAGGTCAAGCCGAACAAGCGCATCGACACCCATATCTCGACACCGCTGTTCAACCTGCCACTGGTGGCCATCGCCAGCCACGACCAGCCCCAGGTGCTGGCGCAGCGCAACCTCCTGCGTGGCGTTACCTGGAGCTTGCCCTCGGGACAAGCCGTGGCCGCCCAGATCGGCGCGCCGGCGCTCGCCGCCGCCGACCTCGCCGAGCTGAAGCCGTACAAGGGCTTCACCACCAGCACCCCCCTCTGGTACTACGCCCTCAAGGAGGCCGAGGTCGCTTCCGGCGGCCTCCACCTTGGACCAGTCGCGGGGCGGATCGTCGGGGAGGTGCTCATCGGACTGCTCCAATCGGACCCAAGGTCCTACCTTGTGACAAAGCCCGGGTGGCAGCCCACCCTCGGAACCCACCGTGGCGAGTTTCGCATGACGGACTTCCTGCGCTTCGCCGGAGTCGACCCGGCGACGCGACACGCGGCCAAACCAAACCTCGCCTGACGAGCGGCTGCCGGTGGAATTGACCGCGCCCGTCGGGACTCGAACCTGAGACCTCCGCTTCCGTAGAGCCTCAGGTAGTTCCCGCGGCACTCGTGAGATCCGCGCCCTCGGCCGGTGCGTCAGTTCGGGGACGGAACGGGCGCTCCTCGAACACTCCTCCGCGTCGGACAATCACCGCCGTCGCTTCCGGTATCTCGCGCCACACGCCCGGCAGGTCGGAGAACGGCTCGGAGACGATCAGCCGGTCGTTCTCGGTGAGGCGCTGGAAGCGGGCGTTGTCGGGATACAGGTTCCTGATCGCATCCGCCTCAGCCGAGGCGAACAGCGAGCGCGCGTGACCGTCGCTTGCGTAGCGGACCGCCCACAGGCTCGCGCCGTCCGACACGCCGAAGCTCGCCTGTACGGCGTTCGTGATGCCGTGGCGGCGGCCTGTTTGCTCGACAAGGCCAACGGTCTGTTCGAGTGCGGCGATCGGGTCGTCTTCCAGCCCTAAGGTCAGCGCGAGGTGGAACACAACCTCCGTGTCGGTCGAACCGTGAACGTCGGCGAACATTCCAGGGTCGATCGCGAGCATCAGGTCGCGTCGAAGCAGGTGAAAGTCGGCGATGAAGCCGTTGTGCACGAACAGCCAGTTGCCGCGGCGGAACGGGTGGCAGTTCGTCTCCTGTACCGGAGAGCCGATGGCCGCCCGCACATGGGTCAGGAAGAGCGGCGACTCGACATGAGCCGCCAGCTCGCGGAGGTTCGGGTCCGCCCAGGCAGGCGAGACGCTGCGATAGATCGCTGGCCCATCTCCGGTCCCATACCAGCCGAGGCCGAACCCGTCGCCGTTGGTGGGCTCGGCTCCCATTCGGGCATGCAGGCTTTGGTCCACGATCCCGTGCGGGCTGTTGAAGAGCAGCTCCTCAATCAACACCGGTTGGCCGATCCACGCCATCCAACGACACATCGGAAACCTCCTTGGAACCGTCTCGGTGAGTGTCCCGCACCGGTTCGACTACTGGAGTTCTACCCCAGTGATCAGCGCAACGGCGATGATTGCCGCGGCAATCCAGTCAAGGACCACGCAGAACGGCGGCCACCACCGGGTGTCGCCCACAAACTGGCGGCGATGCTGCCACAGGTCTTTGAGCCCATGGCCAACCAGGCCCACGACGATCAGCCATACCGATCCGGTTACATCGACCGCGGCGACCACGACGAAGACGGAAGCGAGATGCTCTCGGCGACGATCACGTTCGTCCGGCCATCGGCCACCGCGAAGCCGATATAGATCGCCGCGATCAGCACCAGTCCAAACGCGGCGCGTCAGGGCGGCTGCACCCGTCAACCGCTCACCACGTAGCGTTCGGGTTGGCGAGCGAACTCCGCTGCACAGGCGAGGTGGCCGCGGGGTCGCTCAGAGCCGCAGCTCCTACTCCTCAACGTTGAAGCTGAACATCATGCCGCTCTCGTGGTGCTCCGCAATGTGGCAGTGAGCCATCCATAGCCCGACGTTCGTCACGTCGAGCAAGATGTCGACCGTCTCCCCGGTCCGCACGAGCACCGTGTCCTTCCAGACCAGGTTCGGCTCAGGCGCGCCGTCGCGGCTCAGAACCAGGAACCGTCCCGCCCCGTGCACATGGAACGGATGGTGCATCGGGTGGTCTCCGGCCATCTCGTTGAGCAGCCGGATCTTCACTCGGTCGCCCACCCTGAACCGCCAGTCGATGGCCGCGTTCTCGGCGCCCGTGTCGCGATCGACGAGCTTCCAGCGCATGTTCGCGGGTGTGGTCATCCGGTTGACGTCGACCATGTCGTCTTCCCACTCGATGCCACCGGCCGCGGCGTGGCTGTGCTCGTGCTCGTGGTCGTGACCCTCGTGGCCCTGACCGGCTCCCGCGTCGACGAGCGCCGCCGGCACCAGCTTCATCTGGCACTTCGGGCAGTGGCCCGGCTCGTCACTCACGACTTCGGGATGCATCGGACAGGCATAGCCGGCGCTTGGCGCCGGGACCGCCAGCAGCTTCATCCCGCACTGCGGGCAGCTGCCCGGATCGTCGCTCACAACCTCGGGATGCATCGGGCAGGCGTAGACGACCGGACCGTCTGGCGCTTCCATGTCCATCTCGGCGATGAAGCCGAGCGTCTTGTCCGGCTCCGCCTCCTGGTAGGGGACGATCCGCTCGCGCTCGGCCACCATGTCGGCGTTCGTGCGGAGGACTTCGAACTCGTCCGCGTACGAAGGCTCGATCCGCCCTTCGCTCACGTGGATGGCGGCCAGCGGGTAAACGCGCTCCGGCGTGCGGTGCTCGAGCCTCAGGTCGCCCGGCTTATCGAAAAGGACGTCCACGACCACGCGCTCGGAGGGAGCGAGCACGACGTCGTCGACGAACTCCTCGTGCTCGACGTGGCCGCTGTCGCCGCCGACAAGCTTCATGCGTGCGCCCGGCAGCGCAACCTTGAAGGTCCGCGTGTTCGCCGTGTTCGTGAAGTAGAGGCGCACGACCTCGCCGAGCCGCGCGTCCAGCGACAGGTCGGTCTCGCCGTTGACAAGCAGCACCTCGCCGAAGCGCCCCATCGCCACATGCGTCGTCTGCGACCGGCTGAACGGCGCGACCTTCCCCTCCTCGAGCAGGATGTCGTCGAGCGTCAGCGGCAGGTCCCGATTGGCGGGCGGCCAGTAGTCCGGGTCGGCCGGCTCGACGAGCACGTTTCCATACAGGCCCAGCTCCTGGCCGTAGTCCTCGCGGATGTGCGGGTGGTACCAGTAGGCGCCTGGATCCGGGAACGCCACCCGCGCCGAGAAGCGCTCGCCGACCTCGAGCGGCGTCTGCGTCTCGTGCGTGCCGTCGTAACGGTTCTCAAGCCGCAGCCCGTGCCAGTGCACGGTCGCCTCCGTGTCGCCCTGGTTCTCGATGTTGACGACGATCTCAGAGCCCTCCTGGACCTCGAGGACAGGCCCGGGGATCGAGTCGTTGTAGGCGAGCATTCGCACGGTGTGGTCGCCGATGCGCTTCGCGACTGGCCCGATATGGAGGCTGAACTCGGCGCCGTCTGAGAGCTCGACCCGCTCAGGCGCGTGCGCCTCGGGCAGGCCCTCGACGTCGGTGGGGAAGTGATCTGGAGTAGTGCTCATATCTGCGCTCCTGCAATTTCAATGGGAAGTGGGTGGGGCCGGAACGCGGCGACTTTCGCCGCGATGTAGGCCGCGTCGTCCTTGACCCAGCCCAACAGCGCCGAACCTCGGGTGTGCTGCCACAGCTGCCCGACCAAGTAGAGGCCGGGCGAAGTCGTCACGCCGCGCTCGTGCACGGCGCGGCCGTTTTCGTCGAACACCGGCGCCTCGATCCACGAGTGATCGACTCGGAAGCCGGTTGCCCAGACCACGCCGCGAACGTCCAGGTCGGTTCCGTCAGCGAAGCTGACGGTGGCTCCCGCGGCAGCGACGGCTCGGCCATGGAGGTCGATGCCGTGCCGACGTGCGCGACGAGGATTTGACCCAATCAGCGTGTCCTCCCGCTTCCGCATCAGCTTGCCGATTCGGGAAGCCGTCGTCTTGCGGATCAGGCCCGTCGCGTCGAGATACCAGAAGAGATCACGTCCGAGGATGCGCTGCGGCAGCGGCGTCTGACGCGAGCCGATGGCCAGATGCACCTCGCGGGAGGCCGACAACTCCTCCGCGATCTGAAAGCCGGTGTTGCCGCCGCCGACGACGAGCACGCGGGCGTCCGGTACGGACTCCGGCGAGCGGTAGCCCGTGCTGTGCATCTGCACGACGTCGTCGCCGAGGTTCGCGGCGATCCGCGGCACGAGGGGCGTCTGGAATGGGCCAGTGGCGATCACCACCTGCCGCGCCTCGTAGGCACGGCCGTCGAGCTCCACGACGTACCCGGCGTTCTGCCGCCGCACCGCGCGGACGCGGCTGTTCAGCTCGACTGGAAGATTGAACTCGCGCGCATAGTCTGTGAGGTACTTCGCCACCTCGTCGCGCGCCGGATAACGGTCCGGATCTCCGGGAAACGCCATGCCGGGCAGCGAGTCGTAGCGCGCGGATGTGAAGAGCTTCAGCGAGTCCCAGCGCTCGCGCCATGCCACGGCCGGCGCTTCGGCGGCCTCGAGGATCGTGAAGTCTGTGCCTTGCTGGGCGAGGAAGTAGCCGACGGCGAGGCCGGCCTGGCCGCCGCCGACCACGACTACGTCGCGATGGTTGGTGATGGTGCTGGTCATGACGTCCTATCTGAATGGAGGCGGCCGCAGCGTCGGACGCGCCCGTGAGTCGATGGGGGTGAGTCCCGCTCTGGCTGCGAGTGCAGTCCGGTAGATCCTCGGCGTGCGAGGTTAGTTCCATGGCGGGTGCCCGTCTACGCACGCGAAAGCGGTAGTGCACTCACGACCGTCGCCTGGCACCGCGAATCTGGTCCCATAGCATCGAACACATGACTATCCAACGGATGGATCACGTCGGCATCGTGGTTGACGACCTCGCCGCCGCGACCGAGTTCTTCGTCGAGCTCGGACTCGTGCTGCAGGACGAGTGGTCCGTCGAAGGTCGCTGGGTGGACCGCATCGTGGGGCTCGAGGGCGTACGGGCGGACAACGCGATGATGGAAACTCCGGACGGCAACGGACGACTCGAGCTGGTGAAGTTCCACTCGCCGTCCCACGACGGCGACAACCGGCACGCGCCGGCCAACACCCCGGGTATCCGCCACATCACGTTCGCCGTCGAGGACATCGACGCAGTCGTAGCCGGCCTGCGAGCACACGGCGCTGAACTCGTCGGCGAGCTGGAGCGCTACGAGGACATCTACCGGCTCTGCTACGTCCGCGGCCCGGACGGAATCATCATCGAGCTAGCGGAGAAGATCGGCTAACGGGTCGAGTCCGTTGCTCTCTACGATCGAACGCGCGCCCGTCAGGATTTGAATCTGAGACCCTCGTTTCCGTAGGTCGCCAGAGTCCGGTCTCCCCGGCCCTGAAACCGCATTGGAGGGCGCCTCAACTTCGCTCAGATCGGCCCGGATCTGCTGGCCTCGAGCTCATCGCTCAGCGCGAGCTCGCGGTCGGAACGAGCCGGGGTTGCGGTGGTGCGGCCGCTGTGCGACATGGGTCATTCCTCGTTGGAGACGAGGGGGGCAGACGCGGCACGCGGAGCGTCCGCGTGCTGTGGGAGGAGCAGCAGCAGTGCTCCGGCGAAGAAGCAGGCGGCGCCGAGCGCGGTGGTCCAGTTCGCGGCGGCCAGGTCGAGGACCGAGCCGCTCGATGGCACGACGTACGACGCTACCGCCGAGATCCCGAAGAAGACGCAACCGACGAGGTTTACTGCGGCCATCTTCCAGTCGCGGTCGCGTCGCGTTGGGCGCAGGTGTGGACCGCTGGCCACGCGGTAGGCGAGCGCGCCAGAGATGAGGAAGGCGGCCGACCCGAACAGGTCCGGGGCCCAGACCAGGTGATTCTGCTGCGTCGTGGAGAGCCCGTCTTGCATGGCCGTGAACGTGCTGATGTTGAACAGCAAGGTGCCCACGAATTGGATCGCCGCACTCCACCAGGACGGATCTGCACCCCAACGGCTCCCTCGCCTCAGTGTGGCCTCCCGCACCTCGAGGCCGGCCGCCAGCGTGAAGAAGATCGAGCCCGCGAAGAAGACAACTCCGTCGGCCCCCGGACCCACGAGCTGGACGAAGCCCGGGAACGGACCGATGAAGAAGCAAGCCGACCCGACCGCGAAGCCACCCGCGATCCAGCGATCCCAGACCGCCCTTGCGAACGGCCGGTGCGCGACGGCCAGCGAATGGCCGATCAAGGCCGCACCCGCATCACGGAGCGACCGTATCTGCGCGTGCTGGGGCGCGCATCGTCCCGAGCGGATGATCTTGCCGCGCGCGAGGAGGGTCATCCGAGAGGGGCCGCGCGCTCGTGGCCGTGGGGCAACCGGCCCGCATTTCCCGAGCGCCGACCTCGGCAGCGCAGTGCGGTGGAACGATGCTTGCCGTGACTCCGCCTGGGGGTGGCTCGCGCTCCGCGCTTGGCGCGACCGTTGCTTTCGCGCAGGTGGAAGCACGAGCCTTCAGTGCAGCGCCCTGCACAGGTGCGCGCATCAGAGTCGCGCTAGCGCCGGTTACGCGCTGAGACCCGGCGCCGATCACTCATAGGCGTCTGCGAAGAAGTCCGCGTCGGCCTGACTGTCCGCCTGGAAGACGGCGGTGTGGACGACGGTCGTCTTGTCGCCCTCCTGCGCGACCTCGGCGGCATAGTTCTTCGCGTCCGCCTGCGTGGCGAACAGGCCCCCAGAGCCCTGCTTACCGCCGGTGATGCCGACACCGGACTCGGCGCCGTTCAATGACGCCTTCGGTAGGGGATCAACTTCGAGGCCCTGGCCCTCCAGCGCGGTCTCGAGGTTCCGGAACGCGCGGGCGGGTGGCGGCGCGCCGGGGTCGCCGCTCGTGTCCGCACCCGCTGCGGCGTCGTCGTCATCGTCCCCGCAAGCGCCCAGGGACATCGCCAGGACCGCGACCAGGCCGAGGACGAGGATTACCTTGAGCGGTCTCCGCACAGGGCGACTTGATCGGTTCCCGACCCCGCCGCGATCAGCCCGATCAGGTGAAATCACCTTCCGAGGCGCAACTTGGAAGCGAGGCGATGTGATGCCTAGCGGGGTCAGGGATCGGTGCGGCGGGCGCGCCCGACGGCTCCACCCTGGCTCTCTAGCTCTCATCGGTCCGAGCCAGCCGGTGTCGTCCAGAAGACGTTGACGTTGTCGGCGAAGGCCTTGTCAAAACGGGCCTCGCCACGGTCGAGGGAGGCCACGCCGACGGTCTCGAGCGCGAGCCGGCCTGAGGCGATGTGCTGCGGGGGCCGACGGCGCGTCCGGTCGATCGCCATCGCTACCGGTCGACACGAGCAAACTCCCCGCCATCGAGACGTTCGTAGACAAGGGAGGTGGCCACGCTCGGGCCGCCGCCACTTTCGAGCATCCGGTCGCCTGGCGGGACGGCAAGCGCCTCGCCCGCCCAGCGAACGCGCTCTGGTACATCGCTCACGGGAGGCGAGTCGACGCGCTCTTCGCGGTCAGGACGCGAGCGAGTGCCGCTGATGCGGGACTCGCTCGCGCTTCATGGACTTCCACGTGCGTCAGGCTGCCCGAGCCGCCGGCTCACGAGCCACCCGTGGCGTCGCGTGGAGCGCCGCGTGGGCCGACGCGATCGCCTGGTCGAGGTCGCCCGCGTTGTGCCGATAGAGCGGACCCGAGCGATCGTCGACGAGCCGCGCCGCGGCGGCGACGCCGGCAATGCCGACCGGCCGATCCTCTCCGAGCCTGAGGACGAGCGCGAGGATCTCGTCCGCGGCGTCGCGGACCAGTGCGCGCTGGGGCCGCGGCAGGAGCGTAATCGGCTCGGCGCCTAGCGCCTTAACGAACGCGGTGGCGATCCGAGCGCGCTCCGCGGGCGAGCCCAGCTGCTCAGCGCGGAGGCTGAGCTCGGCGCCGCCGCCTGGGTCCACGCCGGTCGCGAGCGCCTCGTCCAGCTCGGCACGCCTGAAGCGCGTCCGGATACGAGTCGCGAGGCTCGGACCCGTGGATCCGCTCCTGGTGGAATCGCGGTTATTGGTGAGGGGCAAGACTCCGTATTGCATGACCACTCCTTCGTACGTCGACGCCATCAATGGTGTCTCCGCGCGCCCCCATGAACCATGGGCATGAGTACGGATTCGGCGCGCATTCCGCACCCATGCCGGGGCCGGGACCAACGACGTCACGCCTTAGGCGTGCGGTCAGGTCGCCACCGGGACTCGTACGCCGAGCGACTAGCACCGGGCGGTCAGGCGGATCAGGGCGCGCGACACGCTCCTGGCAAGCCGGCGGCGGCGCTTGGTCGGTAAGCCCGAGGGACCGCGGGCGTGCTAGTCGTCCCGCACGACCATGAGGCTGGTGGGAGCGTGCTGGGCAAGCTTGCTCGACACGCTTCCGAGCAAGAACCGCTCGAGCCCGGTGAGTCCCCTTGACCCAACGACGATCAGCTCCGCGCCCAGCTCCTCCGCAACCTGAATGATCACGTCTGCGGGATCGCCCTCCCGAGCGTGCGTCTCGACCTCGACCCCCTCCGCTTCGAGCTCTCTGGCGGCCCGGGCCAGCACGGCGTCTGCCACTTCGCGAAGATCGATGGCTTCGGCCTTGGCGCTGCTCCTGATCGTCTCCTTGTACGACGGTATGTCCGGGTAGGCGGTCACGAGGTGCACTCGTGCGCCGCTGCCCCGCGCGACCTCCGCTCCGCGGCGCACCGCCGCCTCGGCACTCGGCGAACCATCCGTTCCTATGACAATCGAGCGCAAGGGCTGAGGTGTCGAGTCACTGCTCGTGCTCGGGGTCGCGCGCAGCCTACGTGATCGGTCCAGGTCCCGTTGTGCCCTAGGCGCGTTCGGCCGGCGCGCTGACGCGGCGTTCGAGCGACGGGCGCAGCGGCTTCAGGTCCACGCCGCACATGGCGCACTCGTCGGCGTCGTCGGGTAGCCGCTCCCGGCATACCGGGCAGCGTTCGGGTGCCTCTTCCACGGTCGCTTTACGTCGGAACAGTCCCATGTCTTTCCTTTCGTCCCGCAGGCACCTGAGGATTGCGACCAGCTCGGCCACGGGCCATGGATAAAAGACCCCATTCGGAGCGGCTGAGTGATCTAACTCTCGGCGCTCGTCACGTCGGCAATCGCTACAACGGGGTCGCGGTTTTTGGCGCCGCTTCGCCCTTCGAGTGGGCCGCAGGGAATGCGTGGTAGTACCCATGCGACCCACGGCCCATCTACGCGAAGCTAGGCGCATGGGGATGGCTCGTGCACACGCGCGCGGCTCCTCGGGCTCGCGGCTAGGCTCGACAGCGTTGAGCCGATGACTTCCACGCGATCTGCCGCACGACCGGCCCTGGACGCGCGCGCGGCATCCGCGCTTGCCGGCAGTCGAACGGAACCGGCGGCGGGTACGCGCGCGCGGCCGTTGCCGCTGCTGTGGCTGGTTTTCTTGACGAACGCGCTGGTGCTCGCCGTGGCGCTGCTGCTGTTGGCGTTCACGCCGATCACGGTCCATGCACCGATCGAGGCGTGGCAATTCACGCTGCTGTTTGCCGGCTTCCTGGTGCTGCTGCTTTTGAACGTCGTGCTGCTGCGGCGAGTGCTCGCCCCGCTGATCAGGTTGACCCACGTGATGTCATCGGTCGACCCCGATCGCCCTGGTCGCCGGCTGTCCGGTGTCGAGCCGCGCAGCGTGGAGGGCCAGGCCCTCGCGCACGCCTTCAACGCCATGCTCGACAGGCTGGAGCACTCTCGCCGCGAGGCGACGCGCACCGCGCTCGCCGCGCAGGAGGCCGAGCGACTGCGAGTCGCCCGCGAGCTCCACGACGAGATCGGCCAGACGTTGACGGCGGTGGCGATCCAGGCCGGGGGCGCCGCGCGCGGGGACTCGGAGCTTGCGCAGGCGCTTCGTGATGTCGCGGACGGTGTGCGCGAGAGCCTGGAAGAGGTGCGCCGCATCGCCCGTGAGCTGCGTCCCGAGGCGCTCGATGACCTCGGGCTCGTCAACGCGCTGATCGCTCTGTCCACGCGGATCGGTGCGCAGAACGGCCCGCGCGTGCGCCGCGAGCTTCAGGCAAAGCTGCCGCCGCTGTCGCCGGACGTCGAGCTGGTGATCTACAGGGTCGCCCAGGAGAGCCTCACGAACGCGCTCCGCCACTCCGGCGCCCGCGAGGTCACCGTGTCGCTGACGGCTGACGCGGAGAACGTGACGCTCGCTGTCACGGACGACGGGAACGGCCTGCCGACCGAGCTCCCACGCGACAGCTCAGGTATCGCCGGCATGCGCGAGCGAGCGCTGCTCGTCGGCGGGATGCTCTCGCTCGCGTCGGCTCCAGGACAAGGCACAGAGATGCGACTGACGATCCCGATCGACCGGGAGCGCGCATGACCGTTCCGCTGAAGACGCGGATCCTGCTCGCGGACGATCACGAGGTCGTGCGCCGTGGCCTGCGCATGGTGCTCGATTCGGCGCCCGATCTCGAGGTCGTCGCCGAGGCGGGTGACGGCGCCGAGGCCGTCGACCTGGCTCTCTCGGAGGACGTCCACCTGGCGGTGCTGGACGTGACGATGCCCCGCATGACCGGGCTGCAAGCGGCGCGCGAGATCTCGCGCCGCAAGCCGGAGATGCGCGTGCTGATCCTGTCGATGCACGACAACGAGCAGTACTTCTTCGAGGCGCTCAAGGCGGGGGCGTCCGGCTATGTCCTGAAGACGGTGGCGGACCGCGACCTGATCGAGGCGTGCCGCGCCACGATGCGCGGCGAGCCATTCCTGTATCCCGCCGCGGTGCGGGCGCTGGTACGCGACTACCTCGACCGCGCCAGCCGCGGCGAGGCGACGCCCGAGGACCCGCTCAGCCCGCGCGAGCTGGAGGTCGTCAAGCTGATCGCAGAGGGGTTCACGAGCGAAGAGATCGCCGAGCAGCTCTTCATCAGCAAGAAGACCGTGGACCGCCACCGCGCCAACGTGCTCGAGAAGCTCGGGATGCGGAACCGGGTCGAGCTGACCCGCTACGCCATCCGCCGCGGCCTCGTCGTCCCCTAGGGCTCGTCGGCGTCGACGAAGGCCGCCCCGAGCCCCGACGAGGAGCGCCAGCACTGCGACGATGCCGAGCAGCGCGAGCACCAGCGTCCATACGCTCGTGTCAGGGGCGAGCATCAGCACTGGCGTGACGACCAGCCCGAGTGCGGACAGGCTCACCACCAGCAGGGCGGGGTAGCCGGCGGTCTCTGCTGTTCGATGGAAGTCAAGGAAGGGATCGCGTCGCATCGGCGTTCTGCTCGGGTCGAGACTCGGTCGCGTTGTATGGCCGCCCAGCACGCGCACACGGCCGTACGACCTGACGCCCATCCCTGGCCGTGTTGTCCCATCTGCGCCTGGCCGGATGCATGCTCGGACCCATTTCGGCGGGCGGCGTCTGCGCCGATGCTTGGGTGCATGGTTCAACTGGCCATCCGCTGCCACCCCTGCGTCCCCATCTCGATCGACGAGTTGGAGGGCTGGCTGGAGGGACAGGTGGACGAGCTTCGGTCCGAGGCGCCGCACGCCACGATTCGGCTCTCGCGCCTCACCCAGAAAGGCCCTGGGGCCGACTTGTCCATCGGTTGGCTGGTTGAGCTCGAATTGGCCGAGGGAGACCCGCTACTGGGCGAACAGCGGCTCGCCGACTCGCTCAGGGACATGCGGCTGCTCGGCCTTCAGCCGAGGCTGTTCGCTCCGCGCGGCGGTAGCACGAACGGAACGGCGGCGTGAGCGCCGGCGAGCGGACCGCCGCGGGTGCCCCTTCCGATCTGGAGTGCACGCGCCCCCGACGTCGAGTCGCTCGAATGGGCGCGGCGGGCGGACGACGGACTCGCGCCCGGGACGCGCTACGAGTGATTGACGCCCATCCGTTTGGCCCTCACGTGCAAGCTCGACGCTCTTTTCGAAGCGGTCGTGCATCAGGTCGGTGCGTAACGCGACCGGCGCTCGAGCCACTCATCGAGCACTTGCTTGACGCCGTTGGTCTGCGGACACGCGGCAAGCAGATCGGCTGCCGCCGCCTCCGGGTCGGAGGAAGACAGCGCCTCCAGCGCCGACAGCACGGCGCGCGACTCGGCGAAGCCGATCCCAGCCTGCTCGGCGCACCAGCGCCTGTGCCAGACGACTGCGGCCCGTTCGAAGCGCTCCGGGTCCGTGGCGAGAAGGCCTAGGCAGACAAGCAGGCCATCGCGGAGCGACCCGCGGAGAACGGCGCTTGGGACGGGGCGGCGAGTTGCGGTGCCCTTCATGCCTTCACCGTCACATGCGTCGAGGCTCGCCGGAATGAGCGGTTGTGTGCATTTCATTCACGATCCGACCTCATTCGCTCAGTCCTGGGGAGGCGTCGGACCGCGTCAACACCTCTGCACCCGTAGAAGCGCCGGGGGGCGCAAGCTCAACTGAGCATCCTTGCCGTGGCGGGGCCGAACGGGGCGCCACGGAGGTGCTGACTCCGCAAAGCGCCCCGCGGGGCGGGGCGCTTGCTGGTTCGGAGCCGCAGGAACTTCTGGGTCAGGGCAATGCGGAACCGCGCGGCTCGGTGACGCTCGACTGCGACACCACCGCGGCGATGCTCGCCTCGTCGGGGCCCGCGGTCGCCGCTTTCGATCCGCGCGGCTCGGTGACGATTGACTGCGAGACCGCCGCTGCGGTGCTCGCTTCGTCGGGGCCCGCGACGCTGAGCGTCGGGTTGATTGCAACAGCGGTGGCGGCCTCGTTCTTGCCGGGGATGTCGGCGGAATGCTGAGCCGGCGTCTCGACGACGATTACCCTGGTCGGCAGTTGGATCGTGTCGTCGCCGTTGTCGATTAGGGCATAGGTTCCGGTCGCGGCTGCTGCTCCGATCACGAGCGCGACCATGGGGGCCAGCATCGTCCTTGCGGAGGGGCGGGCCAAACTGGCTTCGTGCTGCATCAGGGACCTTCCTGGGGGCCCGACGGGTGTTGCGAGTCCCGAAGCGGCGGGCCGATAGAAGAGGAGCACAAGTTGCTGTACCCCATCGGGGGGACACATTCCACCCTAGGTCTCATTAGCATGTCGCGCGATACTGCAGTTGAGGTATTGACCGCGGCTGGCTCGATTGGGCACAACGCCTGAAGCTATGCCCGAATCACCGGAACTCGGCCGGGACTGAGCCTGTCGGTCCGTGCCGGGCGTTCCTACACGGGTTTCTTGGACCAGCAGGAGGGGAGCACCGGCCGGCCCCTGCGGGTCGGAGGGTTCTGGGTTGCGTTTCCCAGGGGGAAGCCGTCCCCGCAGTTCGCGACCGGTGCCACCACGTGAATGCGTCGGCGCCCGCACAACTTCCGCATTACGCATTCGAGCCAGCCGTTGTCGTCGAACCCACCGGACGCGGGCCGGGTGTCAACTTTTGGCAGTTTGATCGCGCCCGTGACCTCTTCGAGGTGTCGCACGTAGGCGGGCCGCATCCGTGCTTTACGCTTAGCAGCGCGTTTGGGCACTATTGGGCCACGCGCTCGATGCATGTCTGTCATCCACTGCCAGCGAAAGCCGATGGTTGCAAGTCATTCGTGTAACGCGCCCGTCAGGATTCGAACCTGAGACCTTCGGTTCCCGTAGCTTTCGTCGGTCGCTCTCCTGCGCGCGTCTGCGCTCGCTAGACCGCTGAATCATCGGAAGCGTGTCGTATGCGCTCCCCCTGAATCCGCGGCGCACGTTGCCCCTGCGTTGCCCCAACGCCGTTCTGAGCCGTGCAGCTCGTATCCATGCACAGCAGGAGCGGCTCCACGCCGCACCGACCGTCCACGACCGTAAGGGACGGTCGCTCCCTGACCTTCCCACTGCCGCATACCGCCGGCTGGGTCACCGCGAAAAAAACGCAGAATTCTCCACGAAACCGGGATGCTGCCTGGCTACAAGGGGGACGCTAACGAAGTGCTGTCAAAGGTGGGGTTCGTGTCGCCAAGTCAGCGTCACGGCTTGCATCCTTGTTGCCTGATTTCGTGGCCCCACTCTCCCGTTTGTGCGAAATCGCGGATGAAGGCCCCAAGGTCGCCGGGCTCGGACTCGGGATCCGTGTTGGCAGGTACCCAGGCCTGCGCCACGCACGCCGCGTGCTCACTGGGGAACTTGAGGCCCGCGTCGGCAAGCGCGGTGCCGCTCATTGCCAGCGAGGCGGCGAGGGCGGCTGCGACGATGATTGATCTCACGGCGTTCCCTCCTTCGTGTAGTCGACTACGTAGGTCAGGGTGCTATCCCGAGCGCGCCTGGCATGACCTGGCAGAACAACTCGAAATCGCTCTCGAGGTCAGGGTGAGGCCCGTGCATCACCACCACCTCACTGCTGATGAATTCCTCACCGTCGTACGTCTGGCGGAGCAGGACGTAGCCGGCGTCGCGGATCAGGACGCCGCCGTGCGGGCCCTTGATCAGTTCCGGGAGCCCTGTGACCGTGACCAGAACCTCGTGGAGCCCTTCGGGGTCCCCGGAGACGAGCACCACCTTAGTCCGGTTGGCGAAGCGGTTGATCACGGTGTCGCCGGTGAGCGGGTTGGTAAATGTGAGCGTGCCCCTCGCGGTCTCCTTGTAGAGGCCCTGCTTGGGGGCGTGGAACGCGTTGACCCAGACGTCGAAGGCGATGTCGATCTCCTGCCCGGTCCCGCAGAAGTCCGAGTCCACATCCGTAAAGACGTCGTGGAAACGCTCGTGCTGCTGGCCCGCCGCCAGCGCTCCGGACGCAGCGACCACCGCCATCAGGCCGACGCCGAGCGCTGTCGCAGCCGCCAGGCGGCGCACAGACGCACGGAAATAGGACCCCCCTACGCAACGCCTCGTCGAGTCAACTCCGGACGAGCGGATGCCGGCCAGCAGCGTGCGTCTCATCGGACGCTCCTTCCATGGAGGGTCTGCGCAGCCTCGGGCCACGAGGTTGTGCGCCTTGCATCTATACCGGTACTCGGAGCTAGGCGCTAGCTGTGACCAGGGCCAAATTCGGACCGTCGTCCTGAGCGCAGGACGATCTCCATGTTCTGCTGCGACATCGCCTACTCCCGCAGCCCCACTGCCTCGAGGGCTCCGGCGCGGGTCGCGTACTCATCCATGCGCGCGACCTCGCCGTCGCGCACCGCGTAGACCGAGTACAAACGCGCGTCGATCTCAATCCCGGTCCCGCGCCCGCGCATGTAAACGTCCCCAAGACGAGGTCACCAGGTCGACCAATTCCTCCAGAACCTTGTGGTGCTCATCCCACTCGCCCATCCCAGCGGGCCTGAGACGCCCGAACCGCATCGTGCCCTTGCGAGGCCTCCTCGTCCACCGGGTTCCAGACGATGTCGGGATGGG
>JBKPSR010000080.1:0-11598 GCA_046735115.1 Actinomycetota bacterium | reverse complement strand
GCGGGCCCGGCAAGCGGGTGCGGCGCGGCACCACGATCGCCCTTCACGTGCGCGCGCCCGTGGACGCGGGCGAGGTGCGCATCGAGGCTGACTCAGGGTCCGGCTTCGCTCCGATCGCGGTGGCCGGGCCGGCCGTCGGCGGAGGCCACGAGGGGCACGACGAGCCGGGGACTGTGCACGCGAACGTGGTCGCGTCCGAGACGGCCACCTACCGCGCGGTCTTTGCCGGGGGAACGAGCAATGAGCTGCGCGTCGAGGTCACGGACGCTCCCGATCTCACTGCGAGGGTGCGTCGCGGCAGGCGCGGGATCGCGGTCGTGAGCGCCTCCGCGAACCCCCCCACGCCCGGCGCGCGCGCGGTGCTTCAGCTCAAGCTGAGGGAGCGCTTCGGCTGGTGGCCGGTGGCGCGGGCGCGGCTCGACAAGCGCTCGCGGGCGGCGTTCAAGGTGCGCGGTCACGCGCTCACGCCGGCGCGGGTGGTGCTGGTGGGGCCGGACTGGGCTACGCCGTTGACGCAGAGCCGGGTTCTGAAACTGCCGCAGTGAGGGGGGCTCGGAGCGCCGTTCCGATCGACAATCCCGGATAGGGCCCCTATACGGGACCCTAGGCAGGATTGTTGTCGCTGCAGGCGCCGCGCGCACCCCTCGATGCTGTAGTTGTCGTCCTACCCAGCCGTTACCGACTCGATCGCCGTCATGCGTTTGAACTGCTCGTAGCGCTCGTCGATCTCGTCGCGCGTCAGGTGCTCGGCTCGCTCGCAGCCGAACTCCTCGACCCAGAACGACGCCAGGGTAGAGCCGTAGACCATGGCGCGCCGCAGCGTGGCGTCGTCGATCGCCCCGCTCTGGGAGTCGAGGTAGCCCATCAGGCCTCCGGCGAACGAGTCGCCGGCGCCGGTCGGGTCGCGCACCGTCTCGAGCGGGTAGGCCGGGAGCGCGAAGAAGCCCTCCTCGGTGAAGAGCGCGGCGCCGTACTCGCCCTGCTTCGCGATCACCACGGGCGGGCCCATCGCCCGCACCGCGCCCGCCGCCTTGACCAGGTTGGGCTCCTCGGTGAGCATCCGCAGCTCGGCGTCGTTCATCAGCACCATGTCCACGACGCCAATCGTCTCGACCAGCGAGTCGCGCGTCTTCTCGATCCAGTAGTTCATCGAGTCGAGCGCCACAGCGTGGGCGCGGCCGCACTGCCCGCGCACCTCGCGCTGAAGGTCCGGCTGGATGTTCGCGAGGAACAGCACGTCGCAGTCGCGGGCAGCCTGTGACAGCTTCGGCTCGAAGTCGCCGAAGACGTTCAGCTGAGTGTCGAGCGTCTTGGCCGTGTTCAGGTCCCAGTCGTACTCGCCGCTCCAGAAGAAGGTGCGGCCGCCCTCGACGTGCTCGATGTCGTCGGTCAGCACCCCGTGACGGCGGAGTACGTCGTACTCGGCCTCGCCGAAGTCGTCGCCGACCGGCCCGACCGGGCGCACGTCGGTGAAGAAGCTCGCGGCCAGCGAGCAGTGCGTGGCCGAGCCGCCGAGCGCGCGCTCGCGCTCGCCAAAGGGCGTCCGGATCGCGTCAAAGGCGATCGATCCCACAACCGTGAGCGACATGCGGCCGGGAGGCTAGTGCAAGCCATAGGATCCCCGCCCCATGCGAGCGGTGCAGATCGACGAGTTCGGCGGGCCCGAGGTTCTCAAGCTGGCGGACCTGCCGAAGCCCGAGCCCGGCGAGGGCGAGGTCCTGATCGAGGTCTCGCGCGCCGGCATCAACTTCGCCGACACCCACCAGCGCGAGAACTCGTACCTGGCGCGCTACGAGGTGCCGCTGGTGTTGGGCGGTGAGGTGGCCGGTACGACCCCTGACGGGAGGCGCGTCGTCGCGCTGCTCCGCTCGGGCGGCTACGCCGAGTACGCGGTTGCGCACGAAGCCACCGTGTTCCCGATCCCCGACGGCGTGGAGGACGGCACCGCCCTCGCGCTCATCATCCAGGGCCTCACCGCCTGGCACCTGTTCAGGACAAGCGCGAGGCTGCAGTCCGGCGAGTCCGTGGTGGTGATCTCCGGCGCGGGCGGCGTGGGGAGCCTCGCCGTCCAGCTGGGCAAGCCGTTCGGCGCCGGGCGCGTGATCGCCACGGCCAGCACCGAGGAGAAGCGCGCCAAGACGCTCGAGCTCGGCGCCGACGCCGCCGTGGACCCCGCGCGCGAGGACCTGAAGGAGGCGCTGATCGAAGCAAACGAGGGCCGCCCCGTGGACGTGGTGCTCGAAATGTCCGGCGGGCGCGTGTTCGATCAGTCTGCCGAGGCGCTCGCGCCGTTCGGCCGCATCGTGGCCTACGGCATCGCGGGCCGCGAGCAGAACTCGGTTGAGACGGGCCGTCTGATGCGAAAGAGCCGCGCGGTCGTCGGCTTCTGGCTGATGCACTGCCTCGGGCGCCGCGACATGGTGGAGGAGCCACTCGCGGATCTGTTCGAGCGCGCCGCGCGCGGCGAGCTGGTGGCACGGGTGGGGGCCACCTATCCGCTCTCGGATGTGCGGCAGGCACACGAGGACCTCCAGGGCCGGCGCACCTCCGGCAAGCTGCTTCTCGATCCCTCCCGCTAGCGTCAGGAGGGAGCAGATGACGAAGTTCAAAGATCTCGGCCTCTCCGAGTCGACGCTCGAGGCCCTCACCCACCTGGGCTACGCGAGCCCCACGCCCATCCAGGAGCAGGCGATCCCGCCGCTCCTCGAGGGGCGCGACGTGATCGGCCAGGCCCAGACAGGCACCGGCAAGACCGCCGCGTTCGGCCTGCCCATGGTCGAATACGCCGACCCGGACGACCCGAACGTCCAGGCGCTGGTGCTCACGCCGACGCGTGAGCTGTGCATCCAGGTGACGCAGGCGCTCCGCGCCTACGGCCAGCGGAAGCGACTCAACGTCGTGGCGATTTTCGGCGGCGCGCCGATCCGCGACCAGGCGGTGCGGCTGAAGGACTCCCAGATCGTGGTCGGGACGGTCGGGCGCGTGATGGACATGATGAGCCGCCACCATCTCTTCCTCGACGACGTGCGCTACGTCGTGCTCGACGAGGCCGACGAGATGCTCGACCTCGGCTTTCTAGAGGACGTCGAGGCGATCCTCAGACGCGCGCCGATGGGCCGCCAGACGGCGCTCTTCAGCGCGACGGTGCCGCCGGAGATCCGGCGGCTCGCGGACACGTTCATGCACGACCCGGTGGAGATCAAGGTGCGCGCCGCGACGCTCACGATCGACACCGTGGACCAGTACTACGTGGAGGTCCCCGACCGCGAGAAGCCCGAGGCGCTCGTGAGGGTGCTGAAGGAGGAGCGTCCGGAGCAGGCCATCGTCTTCGTGAGGACGAAGATCGGCGTCGACCGGCTCGCCCGCCGGCTCGGCGACGCGGGCGTGCGCGTGAAGACGCTTCACGGCGACATGACGCAGGGCCAGCGCGACGGCGTGATGCTCGCGTTCAAGGGCGGCAGGGAGCGCCTGCTGGTGGCAACCGACGTCGCGGCCCGCGGCCTCGATATCACCGGCGTGAGCCACGTCGTCAACTACGACATGCCGAACTCGCCGGACGTCTATGTGCACCGCATCGGCCGGACCGGCCGGGCCGGCGAGAGCGGGCGCGCGGTGACGATCATCACGCCAAAGCAGCGGCGCGAGCTCGAGGCGATCAGGCGGCACGCGAAGACGGAGATCGAGCAATGGAGCGCGAACGGTAAGCCTCGCGAGCACCGCCGCGACCCGGAGCGCGAAGCCAGGCGCCCGCGCCACACGAAGCCTCACCCGCGTGACGGCGTGCCCTACTCGAAGCTCATCCTCGGCGCCGGCCGCGAGAACGGGATCGAGCCCGCAGACGTCGTGAGCGCCGTCGTGGACCACACGCACCTGGAGAACGACGACGTGAGGAACGTCAAGGTCCTGGAGCGCTTTGCCTTCGTGGACGTGCCCGCGGACCGGGCGGAGCAGGTCGCGGAGGCGGTTTCTGGCAATCGGGTCCGGGGTGTCGATCTCCGGATGGAGGTCGCGAAGAAGACATGAGCACGGCAACTATGCACACCAACCACGGGCCGATCGAGCTGGAGCTGTTCGACGGGGACGCGCCAAAGACCGTCGACAACTTCCAGAAGCTCTCGCGTGAGGGCTACTACGACGGGCTGATCTTCCACCGTGTCATCCCCGACTTCATGATCCAGGGCGGGTGCCCTCACGGCACCGGCACCGGCGGCCCCGGCTACGAGTTCGAGGACGAGATCAACGACCACAAGGTCGAGCGCGGCGCGCTGGCGATGGCGAATCGGGGTCCGAACACCAACGGCAGCCAGTTCTTCATCGTCACCACCGAGGCCGCCCCCTGGCTCGACGGCAAGCACACCGTGTTCGGCCGGGTCACCTCGGGGATGGATGCCGTCCAGGCGATCGAGGGCCTCGAGACGGGCCGGGGCGACCGCCCGGTCGCGGACGCGAAGATCGACCGCGTGGAGGTACATGACGGTTGAGCTCCTGTGGTGGGAGGGCTGCCCGTCCCACCCCGAGACGCTCGCCGACATCGAGCGCATCCTGCACGAGGAGGGCATCCCCGCCGAGGTGAAGCGGGTCGAGATCGAGTCGGACGAACAGGCGCGCCGCGAGCGCTTTCCCGGCTCGCCGACGATCCGCGTCGACGGGGAGGATCTCTTCCCGCCCGGCGAAGTCGAGCCCTACTCGCTCACCTGCCGCGTCTATGAGCTGCGGGACGGCCGGGTGTCGCCCACGCCCGATCCCGAGGATCTGCGCGAGGCGCTGAGAAGGAGAGCAGCGTGATCGCGATCGGCGAGCTCGCCCCAGAGTTCGAGCTTCCCGCCACCGACGGCGACCAACAGACGTTCCGGACGCCGGCGGTCGTGATCTTCACCTGCAACCACTGCCCGTACGCGCTCGCATGGCACGACCGGCTGATGGAGGTCGCGCGCGACTATGCCGACGTGCACTTCTACGCGATCAACCCGAACGACGCGGAGCGCTACCCGCGCGACTCGCTCGCCGCGATGCGCCAGCGTGTGCGTGCCGACGGGGGGTGGCCCATGCCGTACCTTCACGACGAGTCGCAGGAGGTTGCGCGCGCCTACGGGGCCAAGACCACGCCGGACGTCTTCGTCGTGGACTCCGGCGGGGCGCTCCGCTACCGCGGCGCTCCCGACCCGGACCACCGTGACCCGAGCCTGAACGCGAGCTGGCTCCGGGAGGCGCTCGACTCGGTGCTGGCCGGCGAGGACCTGGCGCGGCCCGAGACCGACCCGGTCGGCTGCAGCGTCAAGTGGAAGCCGTGATGGCGCGGAGCGCCGCGCCCGTGTCGCTCAGGTCCTGAAGCAGGGCGTCCGGCTCCGACTCCCTGAGGGCGCTCAGCTCCGCGAAGCCGGTGGCCACTGCCACCGCCCGCGCTCCCGCCTCGCGGGCCGCGAGCACGTCGAGCGGCGTGTCGCCCACAAGCACCGCGCCGGTCGGCTCGCCGTAGCGCTCGGCGGCGCGCTCGCGTGCGATCGCGACCAGGTCGGAGCGGCGCTCGTGCGGGTCCGATCCGTACGCGCCCGCCTCGAAGTCGAGCCAGCGCTCCAGCCCGAAGGCGCCCACCTTCACGGCGGCATTCGCCTCGATGTTCCCCGTGAGCAGCGAGTTGACGACGCCGTCGGACTCGTGCAGCGCGGCGAGCGTCTCCCGCACCCCCGGATAGACGCGGCCCTCGGCCGCGATCGCCTCCTTGCGCACGGCCAGCTTCTCCGCGAGCCGATCGAGCACGGCCGGCAGGTGCTCGGCCGCGCCGTTCAGCATGGACAGCGCGATCTGGTGGTCGGTGCGGCCGGCGTACTCGACCCACTGAGGATCGCGCCCGACGACGGCGCGAAACGCCTCCTCGAAGGCGCGCCGGCCGTGGCCCGCGGAGTCCACGAGCGTGCCGTCGATGTCCCAGAGCACGAGCAGCATCCCGGGCAGCGTGCCAGACTGGCCGCCGCGTGAGCACCTTTGCCCTTGTCCATGGCGCCTGGCACGGAGCGTGGTGCTGGGAGCGGGTGGTCGGCCCGCTGACGGCGCTCGGCCACGACGTGGTGGTCCCGGAGCTGCCCTCCGAGGAGACGGAACTAGGGCTCGAGGACTACGCGGACGCGATCGATAGAGCGCTCGGGGACGCCGACGACGTAGTGCTCGTACCGCATTCGCTCGGCGGGCTGAACGGCCCCGTCGTCGCGGCGCGCCGCCCGCTCAAGGCGCTCGTCTACGTGTGCGCGCTCGTCCCGGAGCCGGGCCTCAGCTTCTCCGAGCAGCTCTCGCAGTCGACCGAGCAGATCCTCCTCTTCCAGGGAGGGCGGATGGTCGACGACCGCGGCCGCTCGTACTGGGGCGACCACGACGACACCGTGCGGGTCATGTACAGCGACCTCGCTCCCGGCGACGCGGAGTGGGCATTCCAGCGCCTGCGACCGCAGGCCCAGCGGTCTCAGGCCGAGCCGTCGCCCGCGCCGCCGGACGGCCTGCGAACGGAATCCATCATCGGCACGAGCGACCGGATCGTCAGCCCGGTGTGGTCACGGACGGTTGCGCGCGACCGCCTCGGCGCCGAGCCCGTCGAGCTCCCGACCGGGCACTTCCCGATGATCACGCACCCCGAGCTGCTGGCTGAGTCGCTGGCGCGGCTGGCCGCGGCGTAGGAAAGCTCCTCCGCCGCCGGGCCGCGATCCCGCGAGCGGCGGCCGCCGCCTCCCGGCCCATGAGGCCGAGCTGGGCCGGCCGCGGGATGTAGCCCACGAAGCGCAGCCCGGGGGCGGCCTCGCCCGCGGTCACGAGCGGTGCGCCGGTCTCGTCGAGCACGCCGAGATGCCCCACGAGCGGCTCGAGCCCCCTGCGGTACCCGGTGGCGGCGATGATCGCGTCGGGCGCGACGCGGTCGCCATCGGCGAGCTCGACCAGCGCTCCGTCGATCGACTCGACCGCCGCCACGATCTCGATGCGGCGCTCGCGGATCGCGTCGAGCAGCTCGGCGTCGACGATCGCGGGGGCAACCCGGAGCCGCTTCAGCCTGCTGACGACCCCCTCCTCGGGCTCGGGGAGCCCGAACTCGGACAGGTCGCCGATCTTCTTGCGGCGGAGGAAGCTCATGAGGCGGTCTGCCCGCGCCGCGGGGAGCTTCACGACGAGACGTGCGAAGAATGGGCCGAGCGGATCGCGCAGGATGATGTTCGGCGGCGTCCTGACCGCCAGGCGCACGCGCCGCGCACCGCCGCGCGCGAGGTCGTCAGCGATCTCCATCCCCGAGGAGCCCGGGCCCACCACGAGCACGTCCTGTCCGGCGAAGGAGCCGGGGTGCTCGTACTCGGCGGAGTGGATCAGGCGCCCTTCGAAGGTGTCACGGCCGGGCCACCTCGGCACGTAGAAGGTGTGCTCGTAGCCCGCGGCAACGACCACCTCCGCGGCGCGGAGCTCGCCGCTGTTCGTGGTGACGAGCCAACCGCCGCCGTCCTCGTCCAGCCGCTCCACGTGCGTGCGGAAGCGGATCTCGATGTCGTTGTCGAGGGCGTAGCGCTCGAGGTAGTCGACCACGTCGTCGCGGGACGGGAACATGCCCGTGCCACGCGGGTAGGACGCGCCCGGAAGCTTCGAGAACGGGCGGCTCGAGTTCAGGCGCAGCCGGTCGTAGCGGCCCCGCCACGAGGCGGCGACGGCGCTCGCGCGCTCCAGCACGACGACGGGGATGCCGCGGCGCCTGAGCTGCGCCGCCGTGGCGAGGCCCGCCGGTCCGGCGCCGATCACAACCGTCTGCCTGTCTTGCGAGTCCATGCGCACCAGTGTGGGCGCGGGAGCGCGGGGCGACTGTGCTATTGCGCACGCAGCTCGACGCCGAGCAGCTCCTCGAGACGCGGCAGGGTCCGCTCGGCCCCCCGGTGCAGCACCGCGATCATCCCCACCGCCTCGGCGCCGTCGCAGTTCTCGCGCAGGTCGTCCACGAAGACGCACTCGGCCGGCGCGAGCCCCACGCGCTCGCAGCCCAGCTCGTAGATCTCCGGCTCGGGCTTGTGCATTCCCTCGTCCCCCGAGATCACGACGCCGTCGAAGAGCTCCGGGAACGTCGAGCGGTCGTAGCGGCCCGCTCCCATCGAGTTCGAGATCAGGCCGGTCCGCACACCCTGTGCGCGGGCTCGGCGCAGCGCCCCGACCATCAGCTCATCGGGCCGGATATGGCCGAACATCCGGTCCACAAGGCCCGCACGCCGGCCGGGATCGAGCCCGAGCAGCTCGCCGAAGCGTGCCGCGAAGTCTTCCTCCGTGAGCTCGCCGCGCTCCAGGGCGCGAACGTATTCGACCGCCCGAGGGTCGTCGCGGAACAGCCCCTTGATCGTGTCCGGGTCGAGCCCCTCGACCTCGCAGAAGGCGCGAAAGGACTCGAAGACGTTGGTGGTGAGGACGCCGCCGAAGTCCACCAGCAGGCCCCTCACGAGTGCGCGATCTCCCGTGCCTTCTCAGCCAGCATCGGCACTCCCCTGTCGAACAGGCCCAGGTACGCGTCGTCCGAGTTGCCCGCCTGGAAGCGCTTGTAGTTGCCCTCCATGAACACCGCCGCCTTCCAGAGCGCCAGCGCCTGGTACCAGTTGAGCGCGGACATCGAGCGGCCGCTCCGCTCCTCGTAGCGCGCGATCAGCTCCTCGCGCGTGAGAAAGCCGTCGCGGCGTGTGACGGCGTTCAGGTTCGCGAACATCGTGTCCTCGGGGTCGCCCGGCTCGACCCAGGTCACAGTGAGGTAGCCGACGTCGGCCAGCGGGTCGCCGATCGTGGACAGCTCCCAGTCGAAGATCGCCACGAGCTCGGCGGGCGCGGAGTCCGCCATCATCACGTTGCCGAGCCGGTAGTCGCCATGGACGATCGTCGACTCCGGCGACTCGGGCATGTGCTCTCGGAGCCACTGGCCGAGCTCCTCGACGACGTCGAGCTCGCGTGTCTTGTTGTGCTCCCACAGCCCGCTGAAGCGGCGCAGCTGGCGCTCGAGGTATCCGGTCGGCTTGCCGTAGCCCTTGAGGCCGCGGGCCTGCCAGTCGACGCTGTGCACCTCAACCAGCGCGTCCACCAGCTCGCCCGAGGTGCGGCGCCGCTCGGCGGGTCTGTCGAGGGGCTCGGGGATCGCGCTCGCGAGCACGCTGCCGTGGACCTCCTCCATGACGTAGAACGGCACGCCGAGCACCGACTCGTCGTCACCCACGGCGACCACTCGCGGCACTCGCACGCGCGTTCCCTCCAGGGCGCGCAGCAGCCGCGCCTCGCGCAGCACATCGTGCGCCGACGGCGGAAGCGGCGGCCGCGGCGGGCGCCGGAGCACGACGCGCGCGTCGCCGCGCCGCAGCAGAAAGGTGATGTTCGAGTGGCCCTCGCCGATTCGCTCCGCCTCGACCCTGCCCGCGCCGATGCCGTGGGCGTCGAGGAAGGCCTCGAGCGGCTGACGCACCACCAGCGGCGGCAGGTCGAGCCCGGCGGCGTCCTCGGCTGTGTCGACCACGTCCATCGCGGCCGGGAATCCTATGTCGTACGCCAGGCCTCCACGAGGAACCAGCCCTGGCGCCCGTCGCTGTCGCGCACCAGCTCCACGCGCATCCTCGCCGGCACGTGATCGCCGTCCGGCGGGACCAGGCGGACGTCGAACTCACGCAGGTGCGCGCCGCCGGCGAGCACTTCGACGAGATGGGCGGCCACATAGCGGCGGTCCGCCGCGTGCACGAGCCGGCGCCAGCCGAGATGGCGGAGCGCCGACTCGTCGAGTCGGACGAGCGCGCAGAACGACGCGTTCGCGTTCCAGACGGCGCCATCGGTCCCGATCACGGCGCGCGCTCCGCTCACGTCAACTGGGATGCTCATCCGCCCTACAGGTTCGACCTCGGCGCGGGTTTCGCCCATCGCACGAGTGGCCTGACCTCTCGGACCGCTCAATCCTCCGATCGGACTCCTACGGTCGCGGGAGGGCGGGGACGATGTTAAAAAGGTCTCCGTGCCAAGGGAGCGCATCCGGGTGGTGATCGCCGACGACCATCCGCTCTACCGCACCGGGCTGGTGGACACCGTCAAGCGCAGACCGGAGCTGGAGCTGGTGGGCCAGGCGAGGACGGCGCGGCCGCGCTCGCGGAGATCCGCAGCCTCAGCCCGGACGTCTGCGTCCTCGACGTGAAGATGCCGGGCCTCGGCGGGGTCGAGGTGCTCAAGACGCTCGACCGCGAGGGGCTGGAGGTCCGAGTCGTCTTCGTCTCCGCGTACTACGACAGCGACGTCGTCTACGGGGCGCTCGGCAGCGGGGCGTCGGGCTACCTGTCCAAGGACTCGACGGGCGACGAGATCTGCGATGCGCTGGTGGCCGCAGCCCAGGGCCGGACCACGCTCGGCACCGACGTCCAGGCCGCGGTCGCCGAGGAGATCCGCCGCCGGAGCGGCGAACGTGAGCGGCTGCTCACGCCGCGCGAGGACGAGATCCTGCGGATGACCGCCGACGGCATGTCCGCGCCGGACATCGCGCGCGAGCTGCATCTGGGTGCGACGACGGTGAAGACGCACCTCCAGCGCGCATACGAGAAGCTGGGTGTCTCGGACCGCGCCGCCGCCGTGGCCGAGGCTATGCGCCGCGGGCTCCTGGACTAGGCCGGCGGTTAGGCTCGGGCATCCAGAAGTCGACCGTGGTGCCGACCCCCGGCCTGCTCTCGAGCGCGAAGCGCCCGCCGGCCGCCTCGGCGCGCTCGCGCATGGTCACGATCCCGATGTGGCCGGGCTCGGCCCGTGCATCGGGAGCGGGCAGGTCGAAGCCGCGCCCGTCGTCTCGCACCCGCACCGCGACCCCCAAGCCGCGGCGCTCGAGCAGCACCTCGACGACGCGCGCCCTCGAGTGCTTGCGGACGTTCGTGAGCGCCTCGAGGGCGACCCGGTAGAGGGTCGCGCGCACCTCCGCCGATGGCTCCTCGCCCAGGCGGTTCTCGACGCGCCACCCGAGCCCGTCATGGCTGAAGCCGTCGGCCAGGTACGACTCGAGGGCGGCCGCGAGGCCCGCCTCGTCGAGCGCCGGGGGGCGCAGCTCGAAGAGGAGCCGGCGCAGGCGCTTGTTCGCCTCGACGAGCGCCTGCCGGGCTTCCGAGGCCGTCTCGCGCGCGACGGGATCGCTCAGGTCGCCCACCAGCGCGTCGATGCGAAGCGCCGCCGCCGCCACGGCCTGCGCCGTGTCGTCGTGAATGTCAGCGGCGATCCGCCGGCGCGTCTACTCCTCGGCGGCAACCAGCTCGGCCAAGAGCGCGGCCTGCTGCTCCTCGCGGCGTTCGATGTCCTGGGCGGCGGAGTTGAGGGCGTTCGCCACGTCGGTGAGCTCGCCGAGCCCGCGAGGGACCGGCGCTCGCGCCGCGAGGTCACCCGCACCGAAGCGGCGGGCGGAGTCGACGACGCCCGCGGTCCAGCGCCCCAGCAGCAACTTGGTCGCCAGATAGCTGAGCGCAAGGGCGAGGCCGGTGCCGAGCGCCGCGAGCAGGAGGAAGCGTCGCAAGTCGTCGTTGGGATCGGCGAGCACCGCTTCCGTCTCGCGGCCTCCGACGACGAACAGGCGCTTACCCGCCCGGCCCCCGACGGGGG
>JBKPSR010000079.1:0-6198 GCA_046735115.1 Actinomycetota bacterium | reverse complement strand
GTCGATGCGGTCGGCCAGCTCGAGCGCCTTTGTCTTGGCCGCGGCCACGTCGGCGCGATCGGCCTGCGCGTCGTTCAGCTTCTCGGCCTCATGCACGACGACGTCGCTGAGATCGCGGGCGTGGACGCGCGCGAAGGTGGCCTTGCTGCGGTCGCGCGCGACATCGTCGGCGAGGAGCGCGCCCTCCGCGGCGGTCGACTCAAGCGTCTCGATGCTCCGCGACAGCTCGCCGGGCGTGATCGGTCCGCCGCAGCCCGAAAGCGACGCCGCCGCGCCGGCCAGAAGGACAGCCAGCGTGATCGAGCGACGAACCATCGAGCGGCTTATGCCCCCACGCAGCACCGAAATTCCTGCTAACCGGAGGTTCTACTCCCGCGTCCGGCGCCAGCTGGCGCCCGCGGCGATGCCGGCCACAAGCGCGGTCGCCGGGAGAGCGGCGGCTCCGAGGGCCACGAGCGGCACGAACAGCGGGCCGGAGTCGCCGTCGTCGTCGTACTGGCTGAACCCCAGCAGCACGAGCACGATCCCCCCGACGGCCAGAGCGATGAACAGCCAGGTCGGAACGCTGGCCCGGGTCGACCACCCGATCTGAGCCCCAACCGCAGCCGGCCCGACCAACCCCAGGATCACCAGCTCGTCGCGCAGCCCGCCGATGAGGAGGGACATGAAGAGGCCGACGACTATGAGAACGCAGAGCGCAGCCGGAACAACAGGCCTCATCAGATTGCGACGGCCAGGAACCGCTCGATCATGGCGTTCAGCTGCTCGGGCACCTCGAGCTGATGGAAGTGACCCGCCCCGATGGTCATCCCGAAGTGCACATCCGGCTTCAGCACCGCCAGTCGAGCCGGGTCGTTGCTGTCGTCGGGCGCCGACAGCAGGATAAGCAACGGCGCGTCGCACATCATGAGGGCCGCGACGCCGTTCCAACTCACGATGCCCTCGATCATCGCGCGGGCGACGGGCAGGGCGGCGACGCACATCCTGTCGACAATTCTCTTCCTGAGCTCATCATCGGCCGTTGCTCCAATGCAGTCCTCGACCCAGGCTCGCCGCACGTCCTCACCGGTCGGCCCTGCCAGCTGTTCAGCGAAGCCTGTGTAGAGGGGCGTGTCGACACCCGTCGGGTGGATAGGAGCCGGGTCGTCGGCGACGAGCGCGCGCGCAAGGGACGGGTGTCGCGCGCCGAGCTCGATGGCGATGATCCCGCCGAGGCTGTGCCCGATCACCACGGGCTGCTCGATCCCCACCTCTCCGCAGAACCACGCGACGTCATCGGCCAGGCTCGGGATGTCGTAGCCGTCAGGCGGTGAATCACTTAGGCCACACCCGCGGGGCGCGAGTGCCGTCACCGCGTGCGTGCCTTTGAAGTAGTCGAACTGGGGCGCGAAGAACGTATGGTCGCAGCACCAGCCCGGGACGAAGAGCAGCTCGTCCTCGCCGCTGCCGTCCCGCTCGTAGTACAGCCTGAGCCCGTCGCGCTCCGCGTACGGCATGCCGGGACGATCGTCTCACGTGAGTCACGACCTCGCAGGCGGCGAAGGGCCGGGCGGACCTGCGAGGCGCCGGCTCCTTCGCCTCAGTCCACCCCGGTGGCCTTGCTTCGGGCGGGGAAGATTCTCCCCCAGCGCCTACGCGGAATCGCCAGGCCGCCTGCCCCAGCAGGCGTGTAGCAACTCCCTCATGACCCACAGAGTCGGGTCGGCGAGCGCGGTGGTCATCACCTCGAGCTCGCGCCGATCGGACTCGTCGCCGCCGCCAAGCTCGTTCATCACTTCTAGGGTCACCGCCCACCATCTCGCCCAGGGCGATCCCCCGCGCACCACCTCGGTGGCCGCCTCATGGCGGATGCCCTGGAGACCGCAGCGCTCGAACAGTGCCGGCAGCTTTTGCCCAAACGCCTTGTCGTAACCGCGAGAAGTCCACCAGTCCCCGTCTGGCCAGGCGCGCCGGTAGCCGTCGTAGAGCGGGTGCGTGGGATCGACGGGAGCGGCTGTCCCCCAGTCGGCATCCTCGTCGATCAGCCAGCCCCCTGGGCGCAGGCACTTCGTCATGTGCCTGATCGCCTGCTCTTGCTTGCCCACGAGGTGAAACAGCGTCAAGCGCGAGCAGACCAGATCGAACGAACCCGGACCGAGCGCTTCGAGCGGGTCCTCGAGAATGTTGTGCTGGAGCACCTCAAGATTCGGAAGCTCTCGCCGCTGCAGGTAGCGGGTGTCGATGTCGGTCGCGACCACCTGCCCGGCTGGACCGACTTCTCGGCAAGCCACACCGCCATCGAGCCGCGCCCCGCCGCGACCTCCAGACACCTCCAGCCGCGCTCAACCAGCGCCCGCCGCCGGCGCGACACTGGATCGTAGAGCTGCTCGAGAAGAGTCAGCCGCTCTGCCTCGGCCGCCACCCGACCCGCGGCAGCAAGGCGATAGCCAGGCTCGATGTCGACAGCCTCTGTACCCCGAGCGGTGGGCCTCGACTCCGCCACGGCGAGAACCTAGCCTCCGGCGCCGGGTCAAGCAACCGAGTCTGTGCGCGGCTCGAGCTGCTCGGTACCTACCCGCCGTTCGGGTTCGCGGCGGTGGCAAGGGGGTTGTCGGCCTCGATGGGAGCGCGCGTTGCGTTCGTGAAGCGCGCCACCGCGGCATACACGCTCAACGTCAAGATGAGCTCCGTCGCCTGCTGCCGCCCCAGCGTCGCGTAGAGAGCATCCTGCGTCCCGTCGCTGAGGGTGGCGGCAGTCTCGAGTTCGTCGGCCACCTGGCACACGAGGTTGGCCTCGTCATCGAGGGACGTCACGACCGGCTCCCGGTGGATCGTGTCGAGTTCGTCCTGCGTGACGCCGTTGTTGCGGGCAATCTGACGGTGCTGGAACAGCTCGTATCGGGCCCGTGCAGTCCGGGCCTGGCGGCAGATCCCGATCTCGCGGAGCCGGTCGGGAAGCTCGCAGTTGTAGATGGCGCCGACGAGATCGGCCCACGGAGTCACAGCGCGCGGCACGATCGCGAGCAGTCGGTAGATGCTGATCGGTGGCAGCGAGTGCAGCCTCACGACCACGTCCGACGGCAGATCGGAATCCTTGGGCATCGGGACGTCGACCATCGGTCCTCCTTCGCCACTTAGTAGTAGGAGCGTCGCAGGCTGTCAACAGATCGCGTTGCCTTACTCTACGGCGATCTTCGAGGGTTCCGCTGCCGGTTCGCCCAGACAGTAAGGCGCCGACGAAAAATCGAACTCACGTACACGGCGGGCCATGGCTCCTCGCGATGGTTGTCCGCACTATTCGCGCTGCACGCGACTACGCTCCCCTGCGCGCGGGCGAGAGGCCACTAGTGGCCGAATACCCTCCCTTCCGCATCCCCATTCTGGGGTAACGTCGCCCGAAAGACACAGGCCCGCCGCCAAGCCACGCTTTCACATATTTAGGAGGGAGCGATGAGACGCTCACGCACGCTGCGGCTCGGTGCGATTCTGGCGCTAGGCGCAGCAGCCGCCGTCATGCTCGCCACGGCTGCCAGCGCCAAGGTGATCGTCCGGGAGACGACTCATGAGGAGGACACACTCGTCCTCAATGACTTCTGCGATGTTCAGGGACTGACCGTGGTTGACGCGTTCGTTGGAGACTTTCGCGTCCATGCGGTTCCCCACGGACGGGATCGTCTGGCCTACTTCCTCGAACGCGGCAAAGTGACCCAGGTGTTTACGAACCCGGCAACCGGTAAGTCCGTCACCGCTGTCGCGAAGTTCATTGAGAAGGACTTGCGCGTTACGGACAACGGCGACGGCACGCTCACGATCACCAACCTTTCCACCGGCAACGGCGTCGTCTACGGAGCGGACGGCAAGGCGATCGCCAGGAACCCAGGTCAAATCCGGGTCCAGTTCATCGTCGATCACGCCGGCACGCCGTCCGACCCCGATGACGACGTGTTTCTCGCCGACCTCGGGATAGTCAAAGACTCAACCGGGCGGACCGACGACTTCTGCGAAGCCGTGGTACCAGCACTGAGCTGAGGTGAAGTGAGGCGGGCGGGCTAATTCAGTCCGCCCACCTCGGCTCGCCAGGTGACAGGGAAATGCTCGTCGTCCGTGTAGGACAGTTGTCATCCGCACTCTCGACCTAGTCGGGCCCCGCTGCTCCTGCTTTCTATGGGAAGCGAAAGCGGAGCCCTGCCTCACCACCACAGGCGTGAGTTGCCGGGCGTGGCGATCGTGCGCGGGCCGCTACTTGCCTGTGCGGTCGCGGTGCTTGCACCCCGGCCAGCAGCAGGGCCGGCGCTGGCCTTCCTCCAGCTCCTCCTGGGTTCTCCGGATACGGCGCGCCCGGGTGGTCTCCCGCTTGGCATCCTCGACCCAGCAGATGAACTCGTTGCGGGCCAATGGCGTGATGTCGTTCCAGGCATCGAGTGCCGTCGCGTTGGCTAGCAGCCCCTCACGGAGGTCCGCGGGCAGTTCATGTACCACCCCACCGGGCACTCCCTGGCCGCTCACCGGTCCATCGTAACGAGCCCGGGGAGCGCGCCGCGCTTCGTTTCGGCCCCGGACGAGAGGCGAGATCCTGAAGGCGTCAACGCCGCTCCCGTTCGCGGCCCGCGCCCCAGCCGCTGGCGCTCCTCGAGCCGGGCCCGTCGCGCGGGATACTGGGGGGGCGATGTCGCAGGAGAACGTGGAGCTGGTGCGCGAGGGATTCGCCCGTTGGAACGAAGGCGACTACGACTTCTTTTTCAATAACACCGCGCCTGACATCGAGCTGCTTTCGCGCTTTGCGAGCCTTACCGGCGAGCCGTACCGAGGGCACGAGGGAGTGCGCGAGTGGCTCGCGGATCTGCACCAGAGCTTCGAGCGCTTCGACCTTTGGCTCGATGACGTGCGAGATCTCGGCGACCACGTGCTCGCGATCGGGGGCATCAACATGCGCGCACGGGGAAGCGGGCTCGACATGAAAGAGCCGATGGGCTGGGTGTTCGAGTTTCTGGACGGGCGCTTGGCGCGGATGCGGTTCTATGCGCAACCCGCCGATGCCCTCGAAGCCGTTGGGCTGCGGGACTAGGCGATGTCGCGGGAGAACGTGGAGGTCGTGGAGCGGGTGTACGCGGCGTTTAATCGGCGAGACGCGGATGAAGCGACAGAACTCGTGGCGCCCGATTTCTCGTTCCGGTCGGAATTCGGCGCCTTCTCGGGCCGCCGCTATGAAGGCCGGGCTGGATTCCGCCAGTACTTCCGGGACATGGCCGAGACCTGGTCAGCGTTTCGGATGGAGCTTGACGAGGTGGTGAAGCGCGGCGACGTCGTAATCGTCACCTACCGGGAACACGCGATTGGCCGCACTAGCGGGGTAGAGGTCGAGGCCCGGGGGTGCGAGGTCTGGCACTTCCGTGATGGTCAGCCCGTGCGCCTTGACAACTACGCGAGCAAGGAAGAGGGCCTGGCATCCGTGGGCCTGCGGGAGTAGGCGATGTCGCAGGAGGATGCCGCCACCGTCCGGCGCGCCTTCGAGGTGTGGAACGAGTCAGGGCCGGCGGCGGTGATCGACGAATTCTGGGCCGAGGATGCCGTCTACCGAGAGGGGCCAGCCTGGGCGCAGCCTGGCGTCTACCAGGGGCGTGCGGCGGCGCTGGAGCGGATGCAGAGCCTCGTAGAGCTAGCCGGGCCGCTGGAAGTGCGCCTCGACGAGCTGATCGAGCTGGACGACGGCCGCCTGATCGCCTGCGTTCGCCTCGTCGGACCAGACGCCGCGAGCCTCGCCCCCTACACAGGCTCGTTCGCCGTCGTGCACCGCCTGCGCCACGGCCTCATCGTCGAAGCCGACTACTACCTCGACCGCGCCGCCGCCCTCGAAGCCGTCGGGATGCGGGAGTAGGTCGGAAAGCCGCCTTCGGGAGCAAATACCTGAGGGGCGGGTGACTCCTAGAGAACCGCCCAGGCAGGAGTCGCGACCCTCCCTGGACGCCAACTTCAAGCGATCCAGCGGTCCGGCTTCGGTGACCGGCCGCCGGCGCAAGAGAAGTGGGTCATGGGTTGCGGCAAGAATGGCTATCTCTGGGGCTACCCATAGACCTATCTTTTTTCCGGCCGGGTTCACGAAGTACGGTGTTTCGGGGGTGGTTTCGCAGGCGACAAGCGCGGCGGCTTCGCGTTCGGCGGTGTTGACGAGTTCGGCCAGCCAGCCGTGTTCGAGGTATTCGACGTCGCAGTCGGAGAAGA
>JBKPSR010000078.1:0-22018 GCA_046735115.1 Actinomycetota bacterium | reverse complement strand
CGGCGCCGGCGGGCGCGCCTGGCTACTGACGCCCGCGGAGGTCAGGGCCGCCGGCAACAGCTGGACCTACCGGGCGACCAAGGCGCAACGCGTGCTCGGTTGGCGCCCGCGCCCGCACGAGGAGACGCTCGAGGCGACGGTCGCCTGGCACCTTGAGCGCGAGCACGAGCGGATCGCTCGCACGCGCCGCTCGCAGCAGCTCCAGTACCGGCTGGCCGGCGTCGCGTTCGGCGCCGCCGAGACGGCCGCCGGGCTGGTGCGCCGCGCGGTCAGCACCCGGCCTTAGGAGGCGCCCGTCGCCTCCGAGGGCCGGAGGCGACGGCGCCGTGGGTCCCGCGAGCGCCAGTCGGAGGGCCATGGCCAGCCGGGAAAGCCAAAAAGCCTGTCCCTCGAACCTCTCATGAGTTCGGCGATGCGTCAAATACCCTGCGGCGAGTGACCACCCTCTACCGCTGCAGAGCGCCGACCGACCTGGTCTGCCGCTGCGGCAAGGTCGCGCGGAGGCTGCGGGCGATGGGGATCGACTTCGACGAGGTCCGCGTCCCCTTCCTGAAGCGCGATCGCCCCGAGGTCGAGGAGTTGACTGGCCAGAGATGGGTACCGGTCCTCGTGCACGGAGACGACGTGATCCATGACTCGCACCGCATACTGGAGTATCTCGAATGGCTAGATCGCAAAGACAGGTAGGCGGCCGCCCACCCCGCCTTGGCCGCACGCGCAGCGCCGTCCGCGGCGCGCGGCGCGTTTGGCCCTACGTCCTGATGGCCTGGGAGCACTGGCAGAGCCTCTCCGAGGAGGAGAGGGAGCGCTACAAGAAGCGGGCGCGCGGCTATTTCGACCAGGGCAAGAAGGCCCTGGACGCCCAGCGCAGCAAGCGCCCGCCGAGCTAGCCACTCCCGAAGGGGCCGGTTTACCCCACCCCGCGCGGGCGCTCGCCCGCACCGTCAGACACAGGCTCGCCGCATTTTTTCGGCGCTCGTGCGGAGCGATGCTGCTCCCATGTACGAGACGCCCAACAGCCAGGCTCTTCAGCAGACCCAGGTCCTCTACATGGAGACCAGCATCCGGCCCGGGCTCACCATCGCCGAGTATCGGCGCAGCCGGCCGCGTCGCCCCTCCCGCTGGGAGCGGCTCAAGCGGCTCGCAGGCGGCGCGCAGGCCGCGACGGCCTAGCTCAGGCGGTTCTCGAGCCCGATCGGCCGCTGCTGCACGGGCTGCTCGGGCTCCGCGACCGGCTCGGCCTCGGGCTGCTCCACTCCGAGCAGGCCGGCCAGCTCGCCGGACTCGAACATCTCCATCACGATGTCGGAGCCGCCCACCAGCTCGCCGTCCACGAACAGCTGCGGGATCGTCGGCCAGCCCGACACCGCCGACAGCTCCTGGCGGATGCGGGGGTCGGGCAGGATGTCGAGCGCGGCGTACTTCACGCCCAGGGCGTTCAGCGCGCCCGACGCTCGCATGGAGAACCCGCAGGCGGGCTGCTGGGGCGTGCCCTTCATGAAGAGCATCACCCGGTTCTCCTTGATCGCGTTCTCGATGAAGCTGCGGATCTCGTCGTTCGTCATCGTCCGTCTCCGGCCGGGGAAGGTGTCTGTGTCCTGATTGAGAGCGCGTGGATCGCGCCGCCGACCTCGTCGCCGAAGACGTCGTAGATCAGCTTGTGCTGCTGGATGCGTGTGAGCCCATTAAAGCGCTCGGACACGACCTCGGCGCGGAAGTGGTCTCCGCCACCGGTTGTGTCCTGAACCATCACCCGCGCCCCGGGGAGGGCGCGCTCGATGCGCTCGCGAAGTTCGTCAGCGCTTGGCATGCTGCCCTTGAGGGTACCTACGAAGGCGCCGATACAATCGAGGGCAGATGGTGACGCTTACCGACATCGCTGCGGAGAAGGTGCAGGAGTTCATGGCAGGCCAGGCCGCCGAGGGCGAGGTGGGTCTGCGCGTGGGCGTGAAGGGCGGAGGCTGCTCCGGCTTCCAGTACGCCCTCGCCCTGGACGAACGCCGCGAGGACGACCACGTCTTCGAGGCCGCCGGCATCCGTGTCCTGGTGGACCCGGCCAGCATGCAGTACGTCGACGGCTCGACCGTCGACTTCACGGAGAGCTTCATGGGCTCCGGCTTCGAGGTGTCGAACCCGAACGTCGTCGCCTCGTGCGGGTGCGGCTCCTCCTTCCGCGTGGCGGAGGAAGAGCCGAGCTGCGGCGCCTCGGTCTGAGCCCCGAGCGCGATCTAGACTGGGACGGCTGCGTCAACGCACGCGACCTCGGCGGGCTGCCTACGGTCGACGGGCGGATGACCCGGCCGGGCGCGCTGATCCGCTCCGAGGCGGTGGACAGGCTCAGCCCCGCGGGCTGGCACTCGCTTCGCGAGTATGGCGTGCGCACGATCATCGACCTGCGGAACGACGACGAGCGCGGCGCGTCGGCGGACGGCGTCGAGACGATCCATCTCCCGCTCGATCGTCTGGAGGAGGACCCCGAGTTCTGGGTCGACTGGATGCACGGCCCTCAGTTCGGGACGCCGCTGTACTACGGCCCGTTCGTCGAGCGCTTCCCGGAGCGCCTCGACGAGGTGCTCTACGCGATCGAGCAGGCGCAGCCCGGCGGAGTGCTGTTCCACTGCGTCGGAGGGCGTGACCGGACTGGGCTGATCGCGATCGCGGCGCTCTCGGTTGCGGGTGTCTCTCCGGAGGTGATCGCGGGCGACTATGTGCGAGGAGCAGAGCGCGCGCACACCCAGGACCCGATGTACGACGCGTTCCTGGCCGAGCGCGGCACCTCCGCGCGCGAGTTGGTCATCCAGCTCGCGGAATCCCTCGACCTCGACCGGCCGGCTCTACACGCCCGGCTGGTTGTCGAGCGAGCTCCAGAGGTAGAGGCAGGCCAGCGTCCGGTACGGGCGCCACGGCCGCGCTAGCTTCTCCAGCCGCTTCGCGTCGGGCAGCTTCCGCAGCCGGTACTGCGTCTTGACCGCGTTCCGGATGCCCTGGTCGCCGACGGGCAGGACGTCCGGGCGGCCGAGGTGGAACATCAGGAACATGTGCGCGCTCCACTCGCCGATGCCCTTCACGGCGATCAGCTCCTCGATGATCTTCTCGTCGGATAGCTCGTCCAGGCGGTCGAGCTCGAGCTCACCGTCCTCGACGTGCTGGGCGAGGTCGCGGAGATAGTTGATCTTCGGCCGCGAGAGCCCGGCCGCCCGGATCGCGTCCGGGTCAGCGGCGAGGAGCTGCTCCGGCGTAGGAGCGTGGCCGTCGAAGAGCTCGAGCATCCGTCCGTAGATCGTCCGGGCCGCCTTCGTGGAGAGCTGCTGGCCGACGATCGATCGCAGCAGCGCCCCGTAGGCGTCGCCGCGGCGCTCCTCCTTCAGCTCCCGTTTCACGATTGCGCCGTGCTCCTCGATGAGCCTAGCCATGACGGGATCCGCGGCGCTGAGCTGGGCGACGATCTTCGGGGTGGCCCGCACGGTCCTGACGCGCGAGCCCGCGCTGGGGCGAGCCATGACGGAGCAGCCTACGCGAGCTCGCCCGGCGCGCCATATGCTCGGTTGCCGTGAGCGTAGAGATGCGCGACGTGGCGGACGGGCTGTGGCTGTGGCGGCAGCGGCATCCGGCCTGGCAGGACGGGTCCGACTGGGAGCCGGAGGTCGCGTCCTTCGCGGTCGAGTCCGGCGGCACGACCCTCCTGCTCGACCCGCTCGCGCCGCCTCCCGGCGCGCGCGAGGTGTGGGAGCGCATCGATGCGCTCGCGCCGGAGGTCGTTGTCGTGCTCAAGCCCGACCACGTCCGCGACGTGGACCTGTTCGTGCGCTGGTATGCGGCGCGCGCGTACGGCCCGTACCTGTTCTGGCGCGACGACGTGCCCAAGACGCAGCTGGAGCCGGTGTACCCGGGCCAGGAGCTACCGGGCGGCGTCCGCGCGGTGCACGACGGACGCGGCGCCATGGAGACGCCGCTGTACCTGCCGGAGCAGCATGCGCTCGTCTTCGCAGACGCGATGACGGCTCCGGGCGGAATGTTGCGCGCGTGGTACACGCCCTGGCACGAGGAGCGCACCCTCCCCGCCCTCCGCGACCTGCTCGAGCTCCCGGTCGAGCACGTGCTGGTCTCGCACGGCGAGCCCGTGCACACGCGGGCGGACTTCGAGGCCGCGCTCGAGCGCGAGCCCTGGTCCGAGTGGAACCTGGCCTAGGCGGCCGCCCGCGTGTGGAACGGTTCCTCTAGGGCGCCCAGCTCCGTCGAGGGCGGATCGCCGAACAGCCACTCGCGGGCGACCCGGTGCCAGTTGGCCGTCGCCTCGAGCTGGCCGAGCACGCCCAGGGTCAAAGCCTCCATCCGCCGGGCGAGCATCGCTTGCGGCGGCATCGTCTCGCGGCGCATCAGCTGCCAGTGGCGCGAGCGCGGGTCGCCGAAGTCGATCAGGGTCTGCGCGACCAGGGCGCGGTCGACGGTGACCTCGCGGTCCTCGATGTACCACGCGGTCACGTCATGGAAGTGCTCGAAGACAGCCTGGGGGGCGACCTGCTCGTCGCCCGGATGGAAGAAGCCCATCGCCGCGAGGCGCCGGTGCAGCTCGACCGCGTCGCCGTCCATCGCGGCGCGCAGCGCGCCCACCTCGGCCTCGATGTCCTCGCGCGCCACGCGCTTCGTCATCCCGAAGTCGATGAACGCGACGCGGCCGTCGGACATGAGCCGGTAGTTGCCGGGGTGCGGGTCGCCCGAGAAGTGGCCGTTGCGGTAGAGCGAGCCGAAGAAGAAGCGGAAGATGATCTCGCCGAAGCGGTCGCGGGTCGGCCTGTCGAGCTGCTTGACCTCCTCGAAGCCGATGCCGTCGACCCACTCGCTCACCAGCACGTGCTCGCTCGACAGGTCGGTCACCACGGCCGGGATGTAGATGAAGGGATGGCCGCGCCAGGTGCGCGCGAAGGCGCGGTGCTGCTGCGCCTCGTGCTCGTAGTCGAGCTCGTCGGTCAGGCGCTCGCGGATCTCGGCCGTCATCGCCTTGGCGTCCATGCCCGGCGCGATCCGCTTCGCAACGCGCATGATCAGTCCCAGGTTCTGAAGGTCGGCGCGCACCGCCTGGGCGACACCCGGGTACTGCACCTTCACCGCGACGTCCCGGCCGTCGTGCAGGCGCGCGCGGTAGACCTGGCCGATCGATGCGGCCGCCACCGCGTCCTCCTGGAACTCGGCGAACACCTCGTCGAGCCGCCCGCCCAGGCCGTCCTCGATGACCTTGCGCATCTTGTCGAACGACACCCGCGGCGCGGCGTCGCGCAGCTCGGCGAGCTTCGCCTGGATCCTCTCCTGGAACTCGGGCGGGAAGGCGCCCGTGTCGATGAACGAGGCGACCTGCCCGACCTTCATCGCCGCGCCCTTCATCTGGCCGAGCACATCGAAGATCTGCTCGGCGGCCTCCATCTGCCGGCGAGCCGCGGCCGCGTGCCGCGCCTCCTCGTCGCGAGTGAGGTTCGCCGCCTTTGTGACGTATCCGCGCGCGGCCTGTCCGCCCGCCAGCCGGCCGACCTTGGCGGCCCGCCTCACCCTGCCGGTCGGGAGATCTTTGGCCATTCGAGCAGGGTACGCATAGGGTGGGGCGCCGTGAGGCTGGTCAGCTCCAGAGCCAACGGCCACGCGCGGGCCGCGCTGCTTCGCGACGACGACCGCGTCTACGTCATCTGGGGCGACGCCTCGCGCGGCACCCGCGCGAGCGACCGCACTGTGGAGGCCATCCTCGCGGGCGGCCTGATCGACGAGGTCGAGGCGGTCGACGGCGACGACGGCGTGCCCGTCGAGGGCCTCGAGCTCCTGCCGCCGCTGACGCGCCCGGGGAAGATCCTCTGCATCGGCCTGAACTACTGCGCGCACGGAGGGAGCAGGGCGCCGAGCCCCCCAAGACGCCCACGTTCTTCGCCAAGTTCCAGAACTCGCTCACCCCGCCCGGAGCGACGCTCCGCCTTTCGCGCTGGAGCGAGAAGGCCGACTTCGAGGCCGAGGTCGCGTTCGTGATCGAGGACCGCTGCAAGGACGTGCCCGAGGACGAGGCGATGGACCACGTGGCCGGCTACACCTTGCTGAACGACCTGTCGGCGCGCGGCGGCGTCGTCTCGACCGGCACGCCCGGCGGGCGTGGGCAGCCTGCGGGACCCCAACGTGTGGCTCAAGCCCGGCGACGAGGTCGTGATCAGCTCGCCGCAGCTGGGTGAGCTCGAGACGCGGCTCGCCTAGGCCTGGATCTCGACCGGCCGTCCGAGGGCGTCCGCCAGCAGATCGGCGTTCCGGCGCGCGGCCCAGATCGGCACCGTGGCATCGCGCGACGCGTGCGTGTCGGCATGCAGCGAGACGACGCTTCCGTCGGCCGAGACGCGCACGTCGTCGATCGCGCGATCGCGGCTGCGCTCGAATTGCTCCGCGAGCCGGATCACGCCGCACAGCAGCGCGAGCCGCTCCGCGTCGCCCGGCTCCGCCAGGTCGCCGAGCTCGGATGCGTCCGGGTCTCCCTTGCGGTGATAGCGGGCGATCAGGCCGACCAGGACCAGCTCGCGCGGCATGAAGCCGGGGAGGCCCGCGTTCAGGGTGAGGTAGTACGAGTGACGATGATGGTCGTCGTAGTTCACTGCGACACCGATGTCGTGGAGCAGGCTCGCGGCCCACAGGAGCTCGCGCTCCCCGCGGCCGTAGTCGTGGAGGCCCGCGGCCGCGAGCCCGTCGAACATCGAGCTCGACAGCGCCCAGACGTGCCGCTCGTGCTCGCCGTCGTGGCCGAAGCGATGGGCGAGGTTGTGCACCGACTCGGAGCGTACGTCCTCGAACAGCCCGTCGTCGCCGAGCAGCCGCTCGAAGAACGCGCCCTCGCGCAGGCCGGCTTCGGTCACCTCGATAGCCTCGAAGCCGCCCTCGTCGAGCGCTGTCGCGAGGACGATCGCGCCGCCCAGGATCACGTCGGCGCGGTCGTACTTGATGCCCTTGACCTCGCCGCGCTTCGAGGCGGGGCGCGAGGCGAGCTCCTCGATCAGCTCCTCGAGGGCCTCGCGGCTGAGGCGGAAGCCCTGCACGTCGATGTCCGGGATGTCGAGCTGCTTCATGGCCGCGGCGGCCAGGTTGCGGATTGTGCCGCCGATGCCCACGAGGCGACCACCGCCGCTCCACCAGCCGAGCTCCTCGAGCTTCGCGGCCGCGTGGGCGCGTAGCGCCTTCATCTGCTTCGGGGTTGCCTTCTCGTCGGGCAGGAAGCGCTCGCTCACGCGCACGGCGCCCAGCCTCAGTGAGCGGGAGTCGGTCAGCCGGCGCCCGTCGATCTTGAGCGTCTGGATGCTCCCGCCGCCGATGTCGAGGCCGAAGCCGTCCTCGATCGTCGTCGAGTTCGCGATCGCCAGCCAGCCGTAGCGCGCCTCCTCCTCGCCCGAGATCACGCGCGCGCGGAGGCCGGTGGTTCGCTCGATCTCGGCCAGCAGCTCGTCGCCGTTCTCGGCGTCGCGGATCGCGCTGGTGGCGAGTGCCTCGATCTCATCGACGCCGGTGGCGCGGCAGAAGGCGGAGAACACGGCGGCGGTGTGAAGCGCCAGCTCGACGCGGTCGGGGCGAAGCATTCGCCCGTTGCCGCTCTGCTCACCCATCCCGGCGGCGATCCTGACGGCCTCGCGGATCTCGTCGACGAGGCTCCACCAGGGCGTGTCGGGCTCGTATCCGAACACCACGAGGCGCCACGAGTTCGAGCCCATGTCGATGACCGCAACCCGCTCCACGACTGGGGATGATGCCCGCAACCCTCAATTTCCGGGCTGAGAGTGCCGATGGTGGGGGTGATGAACGCGATCGCACAGGCATCCGCCGCTCCAGTCACCGGCCCGAAGCTCGACAACCGCCGCGTCGCCGCGGCGCTCGTGGACCTGGTCATCGTCGCCGCAGGCGCCGCCGCCGTCCTGCTCGCCGGCAACGCGCTGACGGGGGACCGCAGCGAGGTTCGCAGCGCGCTCGGCTTCGTGATCATCGGGTGGGCGCTCTACTACTTCTTCGCGACCGAATCCGGCGGGGGTCAGACGCTCGGCAAGAAGCTGATGAAGCTGCGCGTGGTGCGCGCCGACGGCCGGCCCGCAGGCATGGGCGAGATCGCCGTCCGGACGATCCTGCGCGTGGTCGACAACTACCTGGTCGGGCTGATCGTGATGCTTGCGACCGGCGAAAAGCGCCAGCGGGTCGGGGACCTGGCGGCCGGGACGATCGTGGTGGACGCCACGGATTCGACCGTCGCGCCGCCCGCGGCCGTGACCGACGCGGCGGAGGAGGCCGAGGAGGACGGGCCCGCCCCCGCCGCCGAGCCGGCGGCGACCGCGACCATCACACTGCCCGCGCGCCCGGCGCCGCCCACGACCGTGTCGGACCTGGTGGAGCCCGAGCCGACGCCGGAGGAGCCCGCGGTCGAGGACGAGCCTGTCGTGGAGGACGAGCCTCTGGCGGAGGAGCTCGTAACCGAGCTCGAGCCGGTCGTGGAGGACGAGCCTGTGGCGGAGGAGCCTGCGGTCGAGGTCGAGCCCGAGCCCGCCGTCGAGGAGGAGCGGGTGGTCGAGGTCGAGCCGGTCTTGGAGGACGAGGCTGTGGCGGAGGAGCCTGCGGTCGAGGTCGAGCCCGAGCCCGCCGTCGAGGAGGAGCGGGTGGTCGAGGCTCGCGACGAGGAGCTTCCCTCGGCGATATCGCCATCGCTCGAGGAGCTTGCTCATGATGTCGCGGCCGCGCACTCGGTCGAGGAGATCGAGTCCGTCGAGGACGCCGGCTCAGGCGATCAGCCCGAGGAGCGGGCCGACGAAGAGCACGTCAACGTGAAGTCCGTCGAGACCGTCTCGGCGATGGACCTCATCATGGGCGCCGCCGAGGAGAACGTCCCCGAGGACAGCGGAGCGGGCTCCGAGCCGGACGCGGAGGGCTCCACCGCCTGATCGCCGCCAACCGCGCGATGCCTACACTCGGAGGCTCGCATGGGGATTGGCACGAACGAGCAGCCGCTGCGGGTCGCGATCGTCGGCTCAGGGCCGGCGGGCTTCTACGCGGCCGGGCACCTGCTGAAGCCCAAGTCGCACCCTGACCTCTGCGTGCAGGTCGACATGTTCGACCGGCTTCCGACGCCCTGGGGGCTCGTCCGGGCGGGCGTCGCGCCCGATCACCCCAACATCAAGGCGGTCAGCCGCGTCTACGAGAAGACCGCCGAGCACCCCGAGTTCCGCTTCTACGGCAACGTCGAGCTCGGCCGTGACCTCTCCCACGACGACCTCACCGGCTCCTACCACGCGGTGATCTACGCCGTCGGCGCCCAGACCGACCGCCGCATGGGCGTCCCGGGCGAGGATCTCCCCGGCAGCTGGGCCGCCACGGAGTTCGTCGCCTGGTACAACGGCCATCCGGACTACAGGGACCTGGTCTTCGACCTGAGCGCGGAGCGCGCGGTCGTGGTCGGCAACGGGAACGTGGCCACCGACGTCGCCCGCATGCTCGCCCTCACGCGCGAGGAGCTCGCCCAGACCGACGTCGCCGACCACGCGCTCGAGGTGCTCGCGGAGTCGAACGTGCGCGAGATCGTCGTGCTCGGCCGCCGCGGCCCTGCACAGGCCGCCTTTACGAACCCCGAGCTGCTCGAGCTGGGCGAGATGACCGACGCCGACGTGTTCGTCGACCCGGGCGACGTCGAGCTGGACCCGCTCTCAAAGGCCTTCATCGAGAGCGAGGCGGCGCACACCACGCAGAGGAAGAACGTCGACATCCTGACCGGCTACGCGGCCCGTGAGTCGCTCGGCAAGCCGCGTCGCATCGTGCTGCGCTTCCTCGTGTCGCCGGTCGAGATCCTCGGGACCGATCGCGTCGAGGGCATTCGCATCGTCCACAACGAGCTGGTCGAGGCCGACGACGGGTCGCTCCGCCCGCGCGCGACGGACATCGCCGAGGAGCTCGACTGCGGGCTCGTGTTCCGCTCGATCGGCTACCGCGGCACCAGGATCCCGGGCGTGCCGTTCGACGAGAAGAGTTGCACGATCCCGCACGAGAACGGCCGGATCGCGGGTCGCAAAGGCGAGTACGCCGTGGGCTGGATCAAGCGCGGCCCGACCGGGATCATCGGCACGAACAAGCGCGACGCCCAGGAGACCGTGAGCGCGCTGCTCGACGATCTCGACGCGGACAGGCTCGGCACACCCGCCGATCCGGACCGCGACACGCTCGAGGCGCTGATTGCAGAGCGCCAGCCGGACGCCGTGAGCTACGCCGGCTGGCAGGCGGTCGACCGGGTCGAGCGCGAGGCGGGCGAGCCGCACGGCCGCCCGCGCATCAAGCTGTGCTCGTTCGAGGAGCTGCTCGAAGCCGCGCAGGACGCTACGCCGGCGCCCTGACGGCCTCGCCATCCAAGGCGTCGAGAGCCCGCTCCACCGATACGCGCAGGCAGGTGAAGATCGGCGTCTCGGACTCCGTGTAGGCGCTCGACTCAGTCGAGCGGAGCTCCTGGACCAGGTCGAGGAACTCAGATGGGTCGTCTGCGTCGAAGGCCACGACGAATTCCTGGTCGTCGAGCCCGAACGAGTAGGCGGTGTTCGTCTCGATCCCGGTGAAGCGGCGGGCGACCTCGATGTGGTCGCGCATCACGCGCATGCGCTCCTCCGGGCTCAGCCGATACCACTCGCGCTTCTTCCACATCGGGTAGACGATCAGGTACTTCGAGTCCGCCCCAGCGCGCGGCTCGAGCGGCTTGCCGGGCTCGTCGGTGTAGGGGGACTCCTTCGTCATCGCGAGATACGAGTGCGCGATCTCCGCATAGCGCATCAGCCCGCTCTGGTTCAGGAGGACGTGCAACTCGTGGACCGGATCCAGTGTGTGAGCAATCGCACGGATCATCAGATCGCAGTCCCCGCGCGTGCCCACGAGCGAGTATGCGCGGAGGTAGTGATCGTCCGCGAAAGCGCTGCAGGCAGCGGCAAACTCGCGCTTGTCGGCGGCGCGCTCCTCGCTCGAGCGCCGCCGCCAGGCGGGGTCGACCTTGAGGAATGTGTACTTGACGTAACTCCGCGCGTGGGTCACACCGCAAGTGTGGCCTATAGGATGGGCCGTGTGCGTGTAGCGCTCGTCTCGCCCTATTCCTACACGTATCCAGGCGGCGTGGGACGTCATGTGGAGGCTCTGGCCCAGGAGCTGACCGAGTTGGGCCACGACGTCCGGCTGTTGGCGCCGTACGACCCCGATGACCGTCTGGCACGTGTAAGCCACCGCGGCGCCCGCCCGCAGCCTCGCCCCCTGCCCGATCACGTGATCCCGCTCGGCCGCACGATCGGCGTGCCGATGAACGGGGCAGTCTCGAACCTGGCAGCGTTTCCGGAGTCGGCGGCCACGCTCGGGCGCGAGCTGCGCCACGGCGGCTACGACGTCGTACACGTGCACGAGCCGAACGCGCCCGTCGCCTCCTGGTACGCGACCGCGGCCTCGCGCGTCCCGACCGTCGCCACCTTCCACTCGTACTCCACGAGCGGCGTGGCCAATCGGCTGGCGGCGAACTTCTTCGGCGTTCGCCGCCTGTACGCGAAGTTAAGCGCCCGCATCGCCGTCTCCGAGGCCGCGCAGTGGACCGCTCAGCGCTACTACGGCGGCCGCTACCGGATCGTGCCCAACGGGGTCGACCTGTCGGCCGCCCGCCCGGACCACGAGAAGCGTGGTGATGAGCTGCGCGTCGTCTTCATCGGACGCGCCGAGGAGCGCAAGGGCCTGCCGGTGCTGCTGCGCGCCTTTGAGGCGCTGCGCGGCGTCGGTGTGCCGGCACGCCTGACGGTCGCCGGGCCGACGCCCGACGAGGTCGAGCCGCTCCTGCTCGAGCCGGAGGGCATCGAGATCGCGGGCCAGGTGGACGAGGCGGAGAAGTGGCGCCTGCTCGGAGAGGCCGACGTTCTCTGTGCGCCGTCGCTCGGAGGCGAGAGCTTCGGCATGGTGCTCACAGAGGCGTTTGCCTCGGGCACGCCGGTGGTGGCCTCCGACATAGCCGGCTATCGCGACGTTGCGCGCCACGGCCGCGACGGCCTGCTCGTCCCGGCGGGCGATGCCGTCGCGCTCGGTGAGGCGCTGCTGGAGCTCGCATCCGACCCGGCGCGCCGATCCCAGATGGCCGCCGCGGGGCGCGAGCGCGCCGAGCGCTTCGCGTGGCCGAACGTGGCGCGCGAGGTCGAGTCCGTGTACGAGGGGGCGCTCCGCGTGCCGGAGCCCGAGGGCCGCGTGGCGAGGCTCGCGCAGCGCACGGGGGTCGCTCCCACCGAGCCGGGCCCCAGGGTCGGCCCGAGGCGGCTTCCGTCGCTCGAGCCGAAGCTGCCCGGCGAGGGCCGGAGACGCCTTGCGCGCGTGGCGCGGCGCGTGGTCGTGGCCGCCGGCGCGGTGGCCGGCGCGGGCCTGGCGATGCTAGCCGTCCAGCGGCTCGGGATCGAGTCAACCGGGCGCGCCATCGTCGCGGCGACCCCGGTGTGGGTGCTGGTGGCCTTCGCGCTCATGTGCGCCTCGATGCTGGTCCGCGCCGAGGCCTGGCACGCGATCCTGCGCGCGGCCCTCCCGGGCACGCGCGTGCGGCGGCGGGACGCGGCGCGGGCGACGATGATCGGCGTGCTTATGTCCGCGACACTGCCCGCGCGGCTCGGCGAGCCGTCGCGCGCGCTGATCGTCGCCAGGCGCGTTGGAGGGGTCCGCGACCGCCTACCGATCGTGCTCGGCACGCTCGTGTCTCAGACGCTTCTCAACATCCTCGCGCTCGTGATCCTCGGGGCCGTGATGTTCCACACGGTCGGCCTCTTCCAGGGGAACGAGGACGCGCTCGTCGTGGCGACGATCGCCCCGGTCGTGCTCCTCGCAATCGTGCTCTCGGCTCCGTGGCTCCTGCGCCGCGGCAAGCCGAGTCGCTTCCAGCGCGTGCAACAGGCTGCCGCGCTCGTGCGAGGGGCGATGCTGCGGGTGCGCTCGGGCCTCCAGGTGTTCCGCAAGCCGAAGCTCGGCGCCTGGGCACTGGTCATGCAGCTCAGCGCCTGGGCGATCCAGTGGCTTGCCTGCTACGTGCTGCTCGTGGCTCTCGGCCTCGACGACCACGCCGGGCTCGGTGCGGCCGCGGCGGTGCTGTTCGCGGTGAACGTGACCGCCGCGCTGCCCGCCACGCCCTCGAACCTCGGGGTCTTCCAGGCCGCCTGCGTGGCCGTGCTGTCGGCATACGGGGTCGGCAAGACGAACGCGCTCGCCTACGGGATCATCCTCCAGGCGATCGAGATCGCGACCGCGCTCACGATGGGCATGCCCGCGCTCGTGCGCGAGGGGATGACGTGGCGCGACCTGCGCCTGAAGACGCTCTACGCGGGCCCTGTTCAGCTTCGCCATGCCGCTCGGCACGGTGATGCGGCTGAAGCCGAGGCGTAAAAAGCTTCAGAGAGGGCTTCAGAATGACGAAAAGTCTCTGAACCCCATGCAAAACGGGAATCTTGCCGAGGCGCAACTTCGCGCCCTGATCGACGTGGCCGCAGCCGTTGCGGGCGCCCACCGGCTCCAGGACGTCCTCGAGCTGGCGGCCGAGCGCGCTCGCGTGGCGATGGGGGGCGCGTCGGCGTCGATCAGCCGCTGGGAGGTCGATGCCGGCCGGGTGCGCACGCTCGTCAACGTCGGCGAGCTCGGCCCCGGCGAAGAGCGCTTCCCGGAGGACGAGACCTACTCGGTCGAGGAGTATCCGTCGATCATCAGCGTGATGCGCGAGGACCGGCCCGCGTTTGCGTTCGTCGACGATCCGGACTCGGACCCCGCAATGCGCGCGCTACTGCAACGCCTAGGCAAGGAGTCGAGCCTGGCGGTCCCGATGATCCTCGAGGGCAAGCCGTGGGGCGAGCTCGAGGTGATGACCGCGCCCGGTCGTCCGCGCGTCTCACCCGATGACGTCGACTTCCTGCGCGCGATCGCGGACCAATTGGTCGGCGCCATTCACCGCGCAGAGCTGTTCGCGCAGGTGGAGGCGCTCGCCTACACCGACTCGCTCACCGGCGTCGCCAGCCGCCGCGCGGTCGAGACCGCGCTCGAGGAGGCGTGCCGGTCGCCCGCGGGCCCGGGCATGCCGGCGCTCGTGCTCTGCGACATCGACAACCTGAAGCAGGTCAACGACGCCGGCGGCCACGAGGCGGGCGACCGCGCCCTGTGCGCCGCCGCGAACGCGCTCGTGGCGGCCGCTGCCGGGCACGACGACGCCGTCGTGGGCCGCTTCGGAGGCGACGAGTTCTGCGTGCTGCTCCCGTCCGGCACGGCCGAGGAGGCGCGCGCGCTTGCCCTCGACGCCGTCGAGCGGCTCAGCGCCGGCGGCGGTGAGCGGATCTCGTGCGGGGTCGCCGCGGGCACCGACGAGCTGCGGGCGCCCGCCGACCTTCTCAGGGCGGCCGACGAGGCGCAGTACCGGGCGAAGCGCGCCGGCCAGGTGGGCGTCCTCGTGGCGGGCGACGCCCCCGAGGAGCCGCCCGCGCAGCCCGGCCGGGACAGGGCCTACCGCGCGAGCGACGCCGAGGCGGCGCTCGCCCGCGAGCTGCTCGAACTGCTCGACGCCCTGAACGGGGCGCCCGCGGACGAGCGGCTCGCGCGGCTGCGCGCGCGCCTCGAGCGGGCTACGTAGGACCCGAGCCGCGAACCCTGACACAGCTGTGTCAAGGTTGGTACCCTTACCTGCCTTGGCCACACGCGACTACATCGATGCGGTCCGCAGCGGCGTCGTGGTGTTCGACGGCGGCATGGGAGCCACGCTCGAGCAGTTCGACCTTACCCCTGAGGACTACGGCGGCCTGCAGGGCAAGTGCCACGAGGCGCTGGTTCTGAACCGGCCCGACGTGATCCAGGGCGTCCACGAGTCGATGCTGAACGCGGGCGCTCAGGTGGTCGAGACCGACACCTTCCAGGCGAGCCGACTGAAGCTCGACGAGTGGGGGCTCGGCCAGCACACGCGTGAGATCAACAGGAAGGCCGCCGAGATCGGCCGGAAGGCCGCGGGCGAGAGCCGCTTCGTGGCCGGCTCGATCGGCCCGACCGGCCACCTCCCAGCGAGCGACGACCCGACACTCGGCAAGATCACCTTCCGCGAGCTCGTGGAGGTCTTCACCGAGCAGGCGCAGGGGCTCATCGAGGGCGGCGCCGACCTCCTGATCATCGAGACCGCGCAGGACATCCTCGAGGTGAAGGCCGCGGTCTTCGGGGCGCGCGAGGCGTTCAAGCTGAGCGGTCGCCAGCTGCCTCTCCAGACGAGTGTCTCGCTGCTGCCGAACGGCGGCAAGATGCTCCTCGGCACCGACATCCAGGCCGTGTTGACGACGCTCACGGCCCTCGACGTGGACGTGATCGGGCTGAACTGCTCAACCGGGCCCGAGGACATGCGCGACGCGATCCGTTACCTCGGCGAGAACAGCCCGCTTCCGGTGCATTGCATCCCGAATGCCGGCCTGCCGCTCCAGGGGCCCGACGGCGAGACGATCTTCCCGGAGCAGCCGGACCCGCTGGCGAACGTTCTGCAGGAGTTTGTGGAGCGCTACGGCGTCTCCGTCGTCGGCGGCTGCTGCGGCACCACGCCGGACCACATCGCGGCGATCGTGGACCGCGTCGGCGGGCGCGAGGCGCAGCCCCGTCCCGAGCGCGGCGAGCCGCTCGTGTCCTCGATGATGACCGCCACGCCGCTTGCGCAGGAGCCGCGTCCCACGCTGGTCGGCGAGCGCGTGAACTCGCAGGGCTCGCGCAGGGCGAAGGAGCTGCTGCTCGCCGACGACTACGACGGCATCCTCCAGATCGCCGAGGACCAGGTGAACGGCGGGGCGCACGTGCTCGACCTCTGCGTCGCGCTGACCGAGCGCCAGGACGAGGCCGAGCAGATGTCGGAGGTCGCGAAGCGCGTGTCGCTGACGCAGCCGGCGCCGATCCAGATCGACTCGACGGAGCCCGACGTGATCCAGGCGGCGCTCGAGCGCACCCCGGGCCGCGCGATCGTCAACTCGATCAACCTGGAGGCGGGGCGCGACAAGCTCGACACGGTCGTTCCGCTCGCGAAGGCGCACGGCGCCGCCGTGATCGCGCTCACGATCGACGAGCAGGGCATGGCCAAGACTCCCGAGCGGAAGCTCGAGGTGGCCAGGCGAATCGTGGAGCTGGCGTGCGACGAGCACGGGCTCGACCGCGACGCGCTCATCTTCGACGCGCTCACCTTCACGCTGACGACGGGCGACGACGAGTGGAAGCCGTCGGCGATCGCGACCATCGACGGGATCCGGGCGATCAAGAAGGAGCTGCCGGGCGTGCAGACCTCGCTGGGCGTCTCGAACGTCTCCTTCGGCGTCTCGCCGGGCGCCCGCGCGGTCCTGAACTCGGTCTTCCTTCACCACTGCGTGGAGGCGGGCCTCGATCTCGCGATGGTGAACCCGAACCACATCACGCCCTACTTCGAGATCTCGGAGGAGGAGCGCGAGCTCGCCGACGACCTGGTCTACAACCGGCGCGAGGACGCCCTGGAGCGCTTCATCGCGCATTTCGAGCAGAAGGGCGAGTCCGACGAGGATGCCGGCGGCGCGGACCCTACCGAGGGCATGGAGCCCGAGGAGGCGCTCCACTTCCACATCCTGCGTCGCAAGAAGGAGGGCGTCGAGGACTGGATCGACCGCTCGGTCGAGAAGATCGGCGCGGTGCCGACGCTCAACGAGGTGCTGCTGCCCGCCATGAAGGAGGTGGGCGACAAGTTCGGCGCCGGCGAGCTGATCCTGCCGTTCGTGCTCCAGTCGGCCGAGGTCATGAAGCGCGCCGTCGCGCAGCTCGAGAACTACCTCGACAAGATCGAGGGCCACACGAAGGGCAAGGTCGTGATCGCGACCGTGTTCGGCGACGTGCACGACATCGGCAAGTCGCTCGTGAACACGATCCTCACCAACAACGGCTACACGGTGATCGACCTCGGCAAGCAGGTCCCGATCGACACGATCATCGGCGCGGCGATCGAGCACGAGGCGGACGCCATCGGGCTCTCCGCGCTGCTCGTCTCCACCTCGAAGCAGATGCCGACCTGTGTGCAGGAGCTGCACGACCGCGGCCTCGAGTTCCCAGTGCTGATCGGGGGCGCGGCGATCAACCGCGACTTCGGCAGGCGGATCCTCTACCCGAGGGGCAAGGAGTCGGACGAGATCTACGAGCCCGGCGTCTTCTACTGCAAGGACGCTTTCGCGGGTCTCGCGACGATCGACCAGCTGATCGACGACGACGCGCGCGACGCGATCGTCCAAAAGTTCCGCGACGAGGCGCGCCAGCTGCGCGACAAGCCGGAGGTCAAGGACGACGCCCCGCCCGTCACGGACGACTCGGTGCGCTCCTCGGCGCGGACCGACGTGGCGATCCCCGACCCGCCCTTCTGGGGCGTGCGCGACGTCGAGCCGGATCTCGACGACGTCTACCCGTACCTCGACCGTCACGTGCTCTACAAGCTCCACTGGGGCGGCCGCGGCGTGAAGGGCGAAGAGTGGGAGCGGCTCGTGTCCGAGGACTTCGAGCCGCGGCTGGAGCGCATGTGGGCGGAGCAGGACTACCTGCACGCGAAGGCTCGGCTCGGCTACTTCCCCTGCAACGCCGACGGCAACGAGCTGATCGTGTACGACCCGGAGAACCCGGATGCCGAGCTCGAGCGGCTCGTGTTCCCGCGCCAGCCGAAGCACGACCGCATCTGCCTAGCGGACTTCTTCCGGCCGGTCGACTCCGGCGAGCGCGACGTTGTGGCGCTCCAGGGCGTGACGGTCGGCCCCGAGGTCACCGAGCTGATCCAGAAGCTGGAGCGCGACGGCGAGTTCGCTGAGCAGCTCTTCACCCACGGGCTCGGCGTCCAGGCTGCCGAGGGCCTCGCCGAGTGGCTGCACGCCGAGGTGCGGCGCTCCTACGGGATCGACCTCGACCAGGGCCGTCGCTACTCATGGGGCTACCCCGCCTGCCCGGACCAGTCCGAGCACGAGAAGGTGTGGCGCCTGCTCGGCCTCGAGAGCGCCGGCATGACGCTGTCGGACGGCTACGCGGTGATGCCGGAGCAGTCGACGGTGGCGATCATCGCCCACCACCCGCAGGCGGTCTACTTCGGCATGAAGTCCGGCTTCGTGCCCAAGGAGAAGGCGCCCGACGAGCTGATCGCCGGAACCGAGCGCGGCGGCGAACTGCGGGCAGGCGAGCCCGCCTAACTTACAGGGACTGTCCCTGTGAGTTTCCGTGGTTGCGGTCGCGCTGCGCTATCTCCTCCATCCGCTCCAGGCGGTCCACGCCCAGCGCCGAGCGGCTCGACGGGGCCACGCGGGCGAGCGAGTAGCGGCGCCGCACCGGATCCGCGGGCTTCCCCGGTCCCGGGGTGTCGTCCGGCACGAGCTTGTAGCGGCGCGGCTCCATGGGCAGAAATGTCGTGACGTGCGACGATTTTGCATACCGCCCTGTGTCGAAAGATCAGGCCGGGCTTTTGGCCGTCGTGTCCAGTGCCGTCAGGACCGCTTCGAGCACCCGCTCTGGGCCGAAGCGCACCACGTCGTCGGCCACCAGTCCGGTTTCGCGCTCCGCCTCGGCGATGGCGGCGCGCGCGGCGTCCTGGTCAAGGTCTGATGTGTTCAGCGCTATCGCCGCCACGCGCGTCGGCCGGACGCGCGCGGCCACGTTCTCGTACGCGGCGATCAGCTCGTTGAGCGGCGGGATGGGCAGGTACGGGTAGTTGCGGTTGTGCGTCGCGCCCGCCTTGTGCACCAGGACAAGCAGGTCGGGCGCCGCGCCGTGCAGCAGGCCGAGGGTCACGCCGGAATAGGCGGGGTGGAAGAGCGCGCCCTGGCCCTCGACGAAGAGGAGATCGCCGCGCGCCGCGCCCTCGTGCACGAGCCGCTCGCCGGCGCCGGCCACGTAGTCCGAGATCACGTGATCGACCGCGATCCCCCAGCCGGCGATCGCCACGCCGGTCTGGCCGGTGGGCACGTAGACCGAGCGCAGGCCGCGCTCGCGCGCCGCGCGGTCTAGCTCGAGCGTCACGACCTTCTTCCCGATGATGGTGTCCGAGCCGACGCTGTGCACCACCTGCACCCCGTCGGGCCGGCTGTTCGGGCCGTCCGGCACTGTGAGGTCCGGCGGCGCCCCGCGCAGGTCGCGCATCTGCACGTCGCGGCGCTCGGCCGCCTCGCGCAGCTCGGGGTCGGCATTCAGCTGCGTGTGAAGCCCCGCCTCGAGCGACAGGCCGGCCTCGATGGCGGCAAGCAGTGTCGCGCGCCACGCGGGGTTCAGCTTCCCCCCGGGCGGGGCCACGCCGATCAGGAGCGTGTCGGGATCGTGCTGCATCGCCTCCTCGAGCGTCGCGACGATCGGCACCGGTTCGAGGCAGAACGGCTCCACCTCGCTGGCAGTGCGGCCCGCGCAGGTCGAGTCGATCACGGCGACGACGTCGCGCGTGCCATAGCGAATCACGCCGTGAGCGGTCTTGCCGGTGTGCTTCGCGAAGAGGCCCTCCGCGAAGATCGCGAGCCGGTCGCTCACGCCGGCGCGACTCCGAGTCCGGGCCCGTCCCCCGGCAGCACGCGGCCATCCTCGAAGCGCAGTCCGGTGAACGGCTGCTCCGCCAACAGTCGATGGCCGTCGAGGTCGACCCAGTCGGCGAGCGAGGCGATCGCCGCCGCGGGCGCCACGCCGAGCTCCGACTCGACCATGCAGCCCAGCATCACCCGCAGTCCGAGCGCACGCGCCGCGTGAATCATCCGCACAGCCTCGCGCACCCCGCCCGACTTCGCGAGCTTCACGTTGATCCCGTCGGCGTAGCCGGCGGCCGGCGCGACGTCACTGAGGACGTGGCAGCCCTCGTCGACGACCACCGGCAGGCGCGGATGCAGACCCCTGAGAGCAGTGAAGGAGTCGAGATCGGCCGCCGGGAAGGGCTGCTCGACGAACTCGACCCCCAAGCGGATCAGCTCGGGCATCAGCTTCCGCGCCGATTCGAGCGTCCAGCCCTCGTTGGCGTCGACGCGAAGGGCGGCGTCGGGTGCCTCGGCGCGGACGGCCTCGAGCCGCTCGAGGTCCTCGGCGCCGCCGACCTTGACCTTGAGCGCGCCGAACTCCCGGGCGCGGCTCACGCGCTCGCGGGTCCCCTCGACGGTGTCGATTCCGATCGTGAACGAGGTGTGCGGCGCCTCGGGCGACAGCCCGAGCAGGCGCCATAGCGGCACCCCGAGTCGCTTGCCGATCCAGTCGTGCAGCGCCGCGTCGAGCGCCGACTTGCCGCCCATGACGCCGTCCACGTCCTCGAGCCGCTCCTCGATCGCTTCGAGCGCGAACGGGTCGTCGCCCACCAAGGGCGGGGCCGTGACGGTCAGGAACTCGACGACCGCGTCGATCGACTCGCCCCGGTAGTAGACGGCCGACGCCTCGCCGAGCCCGACGATCCCGTCCTGCTCAAGCTCCACCTGGACCACGGTCTGGTTCGTCCGCGAGCCGCGCGAGATGCCGAACGCCTCGGCGAGCTCGAGCGTGCTGGTTGTGGCGCGGAGCTCCACGGGGCGGACAGCATGACGGCTGGGTGGGCCGTGCCGGGGTGCGGCCGCCGCCGACGCTGTCGGCCGGCGAACTACGGGCAGTGAGAGGGGGACCTTCCGGAGTTATCCGTCTATATGACGGTTAAGTCCGGGAACACCCTGAGTCCCCCGGACTCAACCCCTCACTGCCGTCGTTACGCCGCCTGTCCTCGAGGTCCTCCTCCTCGCCCCGCGCGACCTCAAGCGCCTCCCGGCATCCCATCGGCTGCAGGTCGAACAGCTTCGCCGGCTCCGCGTGCGTCACCACGGTCTCGCTGGCCAGGCTCTCGATCAGCGGGCGCGCGACGCCCGCGTCGACCGGGGTGACCAGGCCGATCCACAGCGAGGACAGGCGCGGGGTGAGGAGCGGCACGGGTAGCTTGGGCCGTCGCCGCTTGCCCAAGACGTCCGCCATCAAGTCGAGCACCTCGGAGTAGGTGAGCACGTCGGGGCCGCCGATCTGGATCTCGCGGCCGGCGGCCTCGGGCCGCTCGGCGGCCTGTACCAGGTACTCGAGCACGTCCTCGATCGCGATCGGCTGCGTGCGGTTGCGCAGCCAGGCCGGCGCGATCATCGCCGGGAGCCGCTCCACCAGGTAGCGGACCGTCCGGTACGACTCGCTTCCCGCCCCGATCACCATCGCCGCGCGAAAGTAGATCAGCGGCGGCCCGTGCTCCGCGAGCGTCGAGGCCGTCGCCGCGCGGCTCCTGAGATGCTCGGAGCCCTCGTCTCCCAGGCCGCCCAGGTAGACGATGCGCTCGACGCCCTCGTCGCCGGCCATCCGCGCGAAGTTGGCGGCGGCACGGCGCTCGCGCTCCGCGAATCCCTCGCGGTCGCCGCCGCGGCCCATCGAGTGCACCAGGTAGTACGCGGTCGAGATGCCCTCCCCGGCGCCGCGGAGACTGTCGGCATCGAGGACGTCGCCCTCGTGGAGCTCGTGGCCGGCGTCAGCCAGGTCGCCGGCGCGCTCCCGGTCGCGGACGAGGCAGCGCACGGCGGCGCCGCGCTCGGCCAGCGCGGCCGTGAGCCGGCCGCCGACGAAGCCGGTGGCGCCGCTTACGAGTGCTCTCATCAGGCGGTTTGTACCAGTCCCTGCCTATGCGCAACCGCGGCCGCCTCGGTCCGAGAGCGCACGTTCAGCTTCGCGAGGATCCGCGACACGTGCACGCTGGCCGTCTTCTCGGCCATGTGGAGCCGCTCGCCGATCTCCCGATTCGTGGCGCCGGCCGCGACCAGGGCGAGCACGTCGCGCTCGCGGGCGGTCAGCCCGAACGGGTCCTCGGTTTCGTCCGCAACGGCCGCGGCGCCCGGCGCCGCCTCGCCGAGCTGGAGCCGCGCCCTCGCTGCCAGCGATACGACCTCCTCCCCGAGCCACGCGCTGCCCAGCCGGCGGGCGATCTCGAGCGCGGCCGACGCGGCGCGGGTGGCGCCGTCGCGCTCGCGACCGGCCATCAGCGCCTCGG
>JBKPSR010000077.1:0-36706 GCA_046735115.1 Actinomycetota bacterium | reverse complement strand
CGCCGAGCACTGGCGGAGTTCAGCCGGCTCGCGATGCCGCTCGACATCGGCGAGGCGCGGCTCGCGCTCGCCCGGGCGCTCGCCGCCGACCAGCCCGCGCTCGCCGAGGAGGAGGCGCGCGCCGCGTACGACGCGTTCCGCGAGCTGGGCGCGTCCCGGGCGATGGACGCGGCGGCCGGAGTCCTGCGCGACCTGGGCGGCGCCACGGGCGCGCGAGCGCGCACGCACGGCGAGCTCACCGCCCGTGAGCAAGAGGTGCTCGACCTGCTGGCCCGCGGCATGTCGAACGCCCAGATCGGCCAGGCGCTCTTCATCACCGAGAAGACCGCCGGCCATCACGTGAGCCGCATCCTGACCAAGCTCGGCGTGCGCAATCGCGCCGAGGCGGCCGCGCGCGCGGCGCGGGACGGGCTCGGGAGCGAATAGGGAGAACGCCCGATGTATGGGCCCGTGGCGCGGCGTACGTTCCCGCCATGAACACAGCCACCGCTCCCAGCGACGCTCAGCTCAAGGAGCGTCACCGCAAGATGTGGGCCTCGGGGGACTACCCATCGATGGTCGAAAGCTGGCTCCTTCCGCTCGGCGTGAGGCTGACCGACGCCGCTCGGGTACTGCCGGGCCTGCGGGTGCTCGATGTGGCCGCCGGCAGCGGCAACGCGTCGATCCCGGCCGCTCGCGCCGGCGCAGACGTCACCGCAAGCGACCTGGCCCCAGAGCTGCTCGAGGCCGGGCGCCGTAAGGCCGAGGCCGAGGGCGTCGAGCTCGACTGGGTCACCGCCGACGCGGAGAACCTCCCGTTCGAGGACGAGTCGTTCGACCTCGTGCTGTCGGCGATCGGCGTGATGTTCGCCCCGCACCACCAGGCTGCCGCCGACGAGCTCGTGCGAGTCTGTCATCCCGGGGGCACGATCGCGCTACTGAACTGGACGCCCCAGGGCATGGTCGGGCAGCTCTTCAAGTCCATGGGCCCCTTCGCGCCCCCGCCCCCGCCGGGCGCGCAGCCGCCGCCGCTATGGGGCAGCGAGGAGCACCTGCATGGTCTCTTCGGCGGCCGCGTGAGCTGGCACACGCTCGAACACGACGTCCTCGAGCTCACGCAGTTCGAGCGCGCGGGCGACTACGCCGAGCACTTCAAGTCCCACTACGGCCCGACCCTCGTCGCCCGCGCCAACGCGGAACGGCAGGGCCAGGCCGCGGAGTTCGATGCCACGCTCGACGCGTTCGCCGACGAGTGGAACCTCGGTACGCCCGAGCGGGCGCGCTTCGAGAAGGAGTACCTGCTGGCCGTGGGCACGCGCGCCGAGCTCTGAGCGATTCGTGCACCCTTTCCGCCGCCCCGGGTATAGCCCGGAGCGGTAGTCGGAGCATCCGGGGGGAGGCACCATGAACCGCATCCGTGTCCTGTTGATCCTGTTGGGGTCCGCCTTGTGCTGTGCCCTGAGCGCGGGAACAGCCTCAGCCAGACGTACAGTCCAGGCGCCCCTGGGATCGGCGATCCGTACTCCCCCTCGAGGGAAACGGCGGCTATGACGTCCAGCACTACGACCTGACCTTCTCGTACGACCCGGCGACGGATCGGCTGGACGCCAGCAACAAGATCACGGCGACGGCGACGCAGAACCTGTCCCGCTTCGACCTCGACCTCCAGCAGCTCACGGTCAACTCGGTCGACGTGAACGGCCACAAGGCCGGCTTCACCCGCGATGGCCAGGAGCTCGTCATCACGCCGAGCGCGGTGATCGCGAACGGGTCCACATTCATCGTGGAAGTCAGCTACGGCGGCGTGCCCGAGACGATCGTCGGCTCGCCGATCGTCTTCGGCTCCCCCTATGGCTTCATCCACACCGACGACGGGGCGTTCATGGGCGACGAGCCCAACGCGACGTCTACCTGGATCCCGCTGAACGACCATCCGAGCGACAAGGCAACCTGGACGTTCCGGGTGACCGTTCCCGCCGATCTCGAGGTGATCGCGAACGGGAACCTCGTGAAGCACACCGTGTCGGGTCCCAAGGGGACCTGGGTCTGGGACGAGGCCCATCCGATGTCGAACTATCTGGCCACGGCCGATATCGGCCATTGGCAGTTCAAGAACGGTACGACGCCCGGCGGGATCCCGGAGACGGTGGGCCTGGATCCCACGCTGCTCCAGAGCAACCCGGCGGCGATGGACTTCTTCTACGACACGACCGCCGAGGCGACCGACCTGTGGGACAAGACCTTCGGCACGTACCCGTTCGACTCGACCGGGGCCATCGCGGACAACGCCACCTACAAACGGCCAGAGCATCGGCTTCTCGCTCGAGACGCAGACGCGGCCCCTGTACTCGGCCGTGCGCAGCACCAGCACGATCGCGCACGAGCTCGCGCACCAGTGGTTCGGCGACTCGGTGGCGGTGCGAACCTGGAAGGAGATCTGGCTGAACGAGGGCTTCGCCAGCTTCGCGCAGTACCTGTGGGACGAGCACCAGGGGGTGCGCACGGCCCACGAGGACTTCGAGCTGGACTACAGCCGGAAGGCCAACGACCCGTTCTGGGACATCGTGGTCGCGGATCCCCAGCGCGACACGATGTTCGCGCGCGCGGTCTACCGGCGAGGTGCGATGACGCTGCAGGCGCTGCGGGAGAAGATCGGCGACGCACCCTTCTTCGAGATCCTGCGGACCTGGGCTGCCGATCACCGGTACAGCACCGCGACCACGGAGGAGTTCATCGCGCTGTCCGAGGAGATCTCCGGACAGGATCTCTCGAACTTCTTCCAGGTCTGGCTGTACACGCCGGAGAAGCCGAAGAAATGGTGAGCTAGTCGGGCTCCGCGTCGACCACGCCCGTCCGTAGGCGAGCTCCACGGCGATCACCCGGACCGGGTGATGAGCGTTCACCCGTGGCGTGGGTAGCTTCAGCGCGTTACGGCAGCCGATCGACGAGCACGCGTGATCCCGGTCCTCGCCGCCCTGCTCGGGTCGGTCGCGCTTCTCGGCGCGTGCGGCGAGTCCGACCAGGAGAAGGCCCAAAACAGCGTCTGCGACGCGCGCGACGACATCCAGAAGCACGTGGACGATCTCGCGGGCCTCACGATCACGAGCGCCAGCATCGACCAGGTGACGAACCATCTCAAGGCGATCCGCGACGACCTCAAGAAGATCGCCGACGAGCGCGACGAGCTCTCAGACGACCAGCGCAAGGACGTGGAGCAGGCGGCACAGCGCTTCGAGTCGGAGCTGAGGAGCGCCGCCGGCGACGTCGTCTCAGGCACGGCGAGCGGCGAGGAGGCCGGCAAGAGGGCGGGCGCCGCGCTGGACGAGCTGGCGAACTCCTTCAAGCAGGCCTACGGGCCGCTCGACTGCGACTGAGCCCGACGAGAGCCAGGCGAGCGGCTAGCCGGCCGACGGGCTGAGCCACGAACGGAGCGCCCGCGTCAGGACCGGCATCACGAGCCAGGTGAGCGTGACGACCATCAGGACGCTCAGCACGAGGGTCCTCAGAGCGAGCGGCCACGAGATCAGCGCCGGGCCGAGCACCGCGAGGATGATCGTGATGACCGGGTAGGCGCCCAGCCATGTGAGAAGAGCGAGCTTGTGCCGGGGCGGCTGAGTCGGGGGCGGCTTGAGGGGCTTCAGCTGTCTCACGGGCGGGTACATCGCGATCTCCTTTGCTTTCGCTCGCAGGATGGCCGCCGGCGGCTCCGGCCACCATCGGGATGGCCGCCAGATCGCTGGCGGAGAACCGACGGCTCCCCGATGGACGGCGCGCTGCGATCGGGCAGGCGCGCCGCCGAGGTGCTGCGCCTAGCCGCCCGCGCCGGTCAGCGGAGGCTCAGCCTCGCTGGGATGAGGCGCTCGTAGAGCTCGCCGGTCCAGTCCGCCAGGCGATGGAGCCGCTGCCTCACCGGCGGGACCCAGAAGACGAGCGCGCACAACGCCCCGAGGATCGCGCCCGCGAGCACGTCGCTCGGGTAGTGCGTTCCGAGCGCGACCCGTGAGACGGATACGAGCGACGCGAGCACGAGCGCGAGCAGGCCGGCGCGCCGGTGTCTCAGGCAGATGGCCACCGCGATCGCGAAGGCGGCGATGGCATGGTCGGAGGGGAACGAAGGGTCGTGCGAGAGCGGCAGCATCAGGTGCGCGTCGCCGGGATGGGCCTCGTAGGGGCGCGGCCGGTCCCACAGGTGGCCGATCGCGTGGGCCACCGCCAGCGCGAGCAGCGCGCTGAACCCGGCTGCCGCGACCCCGTGCCGCCCGTTGCGACTGCGGTACTTCCCGCGCGCGAAGAAGAGCACGGCGAGCAGCGCGATGAACACGATCTGGCCGTCGACCGAGAAGAAGCGAAGGAAGTCCTCGAACCTGTCGTGATGGGCGGCGTAGTCGTTCAGCCGCTCATAGACGCTGAAGTCCAGGGACACGCGGCTTAACCGTAGCTGGCGCCGCGGCCACGGGATGCCGCGTCATGCCGGCCGTGTCTGAGGCTCAGGACAGGAGCGCCCGCAGGCTTCGGTGCTCCTCGTTGCAGGCGGGACAGCCGCGGAGGTGCTCGCGCATGCCGGGGATGCGAGCGTCGGCTCTTGCGCCGCGCAGCTCCAGCTCCACGTACTCGTCGAGTCGCTCGAAGCATTCGTCGCAACCGATGTCCGGCCCGTCCGGGCCCAGCAGCCGCTCCAGCTCGTCGTTGCGCTCGGTCATCGGTCTCCTTCCTCCAGGTGGCCCGCCGCGACGAGTCGCGCGCGCAGCTTGCGACGCGCGTCGTGCAGCGTCTTGTAGAGCGCCCCGCGGGTCGTGCCGAGGCGGTCGGCCAAGACGTCGATCGGAACTTCGTTCAGCGCCAGCGCGCTGAAGACCGCCCGCTGGTGGTCCGTGAGGTCGTCGCGAACCGCCTGCCGGAGGGCATCGAGAAGCTCCGCGGCCTCTTGGCGGCGCTCCACGGAGGCGTCCTCGGCGGCGAACGCCGGCCAGCTCTCGGGCTCCAGCACGACCTCGCGGCCCTGCCACGCCCGCCGGCGCACCCTGACCCCCGCCTCGAGTAGCGCGAACTTGTACGCCCAGGTGGTGAAGCGGCTGGCGCCGCGGTAGTCGCCCAGCTTTGCGAGCACGGCGACCATGGCGTCGTCGGCGGCCTGGAGGGCGAGATCGTCGAGATCCTCTCCGCGCACGTGGCTGAGCGCGGCCCGGCGCCTGCCGATCTCGAAGCGCGCGGCCCGCAGAAGCAGGTCGTGCAGATCCGCGAGCGCCTCCTCGCGCTCGAAGCCATCGGCTGTCAGGGCAGCCACCCAGTTTCGCTCGGCCGGACCGGCAAGTGCCACGGTCATCCACATATTGGCGACCAGCGCGCGCCGAAGCTTACGTCCGGGGGTAAGAATCGCCTCAGGGCGCTCGCTAACCGGGGCATGAGCACACTTACGGCAGTTCTTCGACCCATACCGATCCCCAGGCGCGAGATCCTGACCCGAGACCCCTCGGCGCAGGCGTTCATGCTCCTGCGGATCGCCTTCACGGTGGCGCCGATCCTGTTCGGCCTCGACAAGTTCGCCGAGGTGCTGACGAACGACTGGACGCGCTACCTGTCCACGGAGTTCAATGACATCCTGCCAGGGAGCGCCGCGGACGCCATGCACATCGTCGGCGTGGTGGAGATCGCGGCGGGCCTCGTTGTGGCAGTCGTACCGCGCTTCGGCGGGTTGCTCGTGGCCGCCTGGCTCGGCGGGATCATCCTCAACCTGCTCCTCGTCGGGGGCTACGGCGACATCGCTCTGCGCGATTTCGGCCTCCTGATCGGCGCCCTCGCACTCTCCCGGCTGGCGGCCGCACACGGCGCGCGGGCCGAGTTTGCGCAAAGTCCGTAGAACGGTTGTCATGGGTCACCGCCCGGCGTAGCGTCGGGCGGTGACCCCTTCCGAGCTGGGTTCCGGGCAGACGGAGGCCGCATCGGACGCGACCGTCTTCATCGAGACGGGCCACGACGCCTAGAGGCGCCGGCGAGGATCACGCAGCGAGCGGGCCTGATCGAGTCGGTCGAGCGAGCGCGCGAAGAGCGGCCGGCCGCGCGAGGAGTTCCGCATCGCGGTGAAGCCCAACCTGATGGGGCGGCCCGGCACGGATCGAGCACTCGTCGAGCGGTTGTTAGCACTGCTTCGCGAGCACGGATACGCGGAACTCGCGCTGGTGGAGTCGCGCACCGGCCGCGACGAGAGCCGGGCGGTCGCAGCGGCGGCGCGAGAGGCGGGCTACGGCGTCGAGGGCTACAGGATCGTGGACCTCTCCGAGGAGCCTGTTCCGTTCGACTACGGCAGCGTGCTGGGCAAGGCGACCATCGGCCGAACCTGGCTCGAGGCGGACTACCGAATCACCTTCGCGAAGGCGAAGCCGCAGCGGCGCTGCTTCTACAGCGGGTGCCTCGCCAACCTGCTCGGCTGCCTGCCCGAGCCCGACAAGCTGTCGCACTGCTCGCCCTCGGGCACGTGCGCGCCGCGGGCCTTCCACTCGCTCAGGACCCGCTCGAGGTTGGCCTCGAGCCAGATCGCGTTGTTGATCACCGTGGAGCCGCCGACGGTGGCCCCCTGCACGAGCAGCATGTGGTAGTCGGAGGTGGCCTGGAGGCCGCCCGCCTTGTAGGAGCGGATGAACATCTCGACCTCGCTGTGCTCGAACGTCTGTGGATTCTGGCGGCGGCCGGCCTCGACCACGGTCACGTCGAGGCCCGCGCGCGTGAGCTCGAAGGCCATCACCGAGCCGGCCGCACCCGAGCCGATCACAACGTAGGTGGCTTGGGCAGGATTGTCGGACCGCGGAGGCGACGCGGCATGGCCCCTTTGATGCCGTCGTTCCGGCCGGTCGCCAGGCGCATCGGAGAGGAACAAAAACGGCGCCGGCCTTGAGGGGTGGACCGGCGCCGTTCGTGGAGGGGCTGGGGTTGGAGCCCCTGCGCTGCCGCGCGGCTGCGCGGCTGGGTTGGCTCAGGCTGCGTGCGAGAGGCGGCCTCGGAGCAGTCCGCGGAGCCCGCGTCGGGCGGAGGCGGGGCTGTCCGCCCTCTCGATCTGGGAGCGGCGCAGCTCGAGCAGCGCCACGAGCTCGGCGGTCGGCTCGAACGGGTCCGCGATCGGGCGCCCGGAGCCCAGCGGCAGGGCGGCGAGCATTCGCTCGTCGGCCATTGCCACCAGTGCCGGCCCCCTCGGCGGGCTTGCGCTGTCGAGTGCAGCGAGCCGGGACAGGGCGCTCTCATCGGCCGAGGTGGAGCGCCGTACGATGACGTTCTTCATTGTGTCTGACCTCCTGGGTGGTACATCAGTTGCATGGATGACTCTCTGGTGTTAGTGTAGGACCTACAACTGTGTCTTCAATGTCGTACAAGATTGACTTGTCTGATTTGAAGCGAGACGGCGCCGTCTCGCTCACGCAGCAGGTCGTGGACCGCTTCGCCGCGGCGATCGAGTCCGGCGAGCTCGAGCCGGGCGAGAAGCTGCCGCCCACCCGCGAGCTGGCCGAGCTCGTGGGCGTGAACCACCTCACGGCCGCGCGTGTGTACCGCCGGCTGGCCGAGCTCGGCTACGTGACTGCCAGCGTCGGCCGCGGCACGTTCGTCCGCACCCTGGCGCCCGCCGGCAGCACGGACCTCGGCGACGACTGGCAGATATACGCGCTGCCCGAGCACGAGCTGAGCTATTCGGAGCAGGTCTTGGCCGACGTGATGTCGAGCGGCGGCCAACCCGGGCTCATATCACTGGCGATCGGCTGGCCGTCGCCGCGGCTCTACCCGACCGAGGAGCTCGCGCAGATCACCGCTGAGGTGTTCGCGGAGGAGGGCGGCGAGGCGCTCGCTTACCTGCCGGCGGAGGGCCTGTACGCCTTCCGCGAGCAGCTGGCCGCCCGCGGCCGTAAGTACGGCTTCGCCGAGGGGCCCGACGAGATCATCGTCACCTCCGGCGCGAAGCAGGGGGTCAGCCTCGCCGCACGGGCCACCCTCGAGCCCGGAGACGTGGCGATCGTGGAGTCACCGACCTTCGCCGGCCTCCTCGACTCCCTGCGCCAGACCGGGGCACGCGTGATCGGCGTACCCGTCGACGAGGACGGGTTCGACGTCGACCAGCTGGAGCAGCTCCTGACCCGGCACGAGGTGAAGGTCGTGGCGCTCCAGACGGCCTGTCAGAACCCCACCGGTCGCGACCTGTCGGAGGTGCGGCGCGCGCGGCTCGCCGAGCTGGCGATCGAGCGGAACTTCTTCGTACTCGAGGACCGCGTCTACGCCGACACGAGCTTCGGCCGCGAGCCCGTCCGTCCCCTTCGAGAGCTCGCGCCGGCGCACGTCATCTACGTGAACTCGCTGTCGAAAGTCGTCGGTGGCGGCCTTCGGGCCGGCTGGGTCGCGGCGCGCGGGCCCGTGCGCGAGCGGATCGCGATGATGAAGCTCGAGAACGACTTTCATTCGCCGACGCTGATCCAGCACATCGCCGCACGCTGGCTCGCCACCGGTGCCTATGACCGTCACATCGAGCAGTCCCGGCCCTTCTACCGCGAGCGCCGTGATGCCCTTCTGGCCGCGCTCGAGCGTCACCTCCCTGGCGAATACCAGGCCGACAGCCCGGAGGGCGGCCACCACGTGTGGGTCACGCTGCGGCGTCCGCTCGACGAGCGCGCCCTCTACACCGAGGCCGCTCGTCACGGCGTGGCCTTCACGCCGGGAGGCGCTGTCACCGCCGAGCGCCGGACGCAGACCTCCCTGCGGCTCTCCTTCTCGCTGCTCGACCCGCCCGAGCTCGACGAGGGCGTCAAGCGGCTCGCGCGCACCATCCGCGAGGTCCGGCGCCGCTCGCGTCACGCGGTCGCCGCGCCCATGTCCTGAACGGGTCGCCCCCTAGAGCTTCTGCCAGAGCCCGCCGAGCGTCCGCAGCTCGTCGCGGCTGAAGTGGCTGAGGAACTCGCGGCGCACCCCGTCCAGGTGCGTCCTGCGCGCCTCGCCGAAGATGCGCCGCCCCTCGGGCGTGATCTCCGCGAACCAGCCGCGCGCGTCGCTCTCGCAGCGCTCGCGCCTGAGGAGGCCCTGGCGCTCGAGGCGGTCGACGAGCCTCGTCAGCCCGCTGCGGCTGAGCAGCACCGAGTCCGCCAGCTCCGACATGCGCATGCGGCCCCCGTCCGAGTCGTTCAGGAAGAGGAGCACCTCGTACGATGAGAGCGGCATGTCGTGCTCGCGGGCGAGCTCGGCATCCAGCGACTTGACGAGCTCCGAGTGCGCTCTGAGCATGCCGCGCCAGGCGGCCAGCTCCTCTTCGTCGAGAAGCACTGCTGTAGAGTGGTTGCTGATGCAATCATTATATCGCCCAGCCGCCGGCGAGCCCGAGGGCGCGCTGGTCCTCCTTCACGGCCGCGGCGCCGACGAACGTGACCTCTTCCCCTTGCTCGACATCCTCGACCCCGAGCGACGGCTGCTGGGCGCGACCGCGCGCGGCCCTTTGTCCCTGCCGCCCGGTGGCGCGCACTGGTACGTCGTGCGGAGGGTCGGCTATCCGGATCCCGAGACGTTCCACTCCACCTACCCGCAGCTGGCCGAGTGGCTCGACGAGCTGCTGGATGAGCACGAGATCCCCTACGAGCGCACGGTGCTCGGCGGGTTCTCCCAGGGTTCGGTGATGTCGTACACGCTCGGCCTCGGCGCCGAGCGGCCGCGGCCGGCCGGCATCATGGCGCTGAGCGGCTTCCTGCCTCGGGTCGAGGGTTTCGAGCTCGACCTCGGCAAGGCCGCAGGGCTGCCGGTGGCGATCGGGCACGGGACCCACGACCCAGTCATCCCGGTGGAGTTCGGGCGCGAGGCGCGCGACCGGCTCTCGGCGGCGGGTGCGCGGGTCACGTATCGCGAGTCGCCCATGCCGCACACGATCGACCCGAGCTTCCTGCGCGAGCTGCCGGGCTGGCTGCGTGAGACGGTCGCGTCAGCGGCGGCCGAAAGCCCTGCGAAGCCGGTCGAGTAGCGCGCGGAAGAACAGCGAGAAGGCGCCGACCGGCCTGGCCGTGATGGGCGCGTCGCTGCCACCCGTCGCGGGCGGGGCGGCCGCCGCGCCCTCCGGGATCGCGGCCAGCACGGCGTCGACCGGATTCGGCTCGGCGGCGGGCGGCGCCTCGATCCGGTGCTGGAGGCAGTCGGCGAACTCCCTCAAGAGGCGGTTCGAGATGTCCTGGATCATCCCGCCGCGGCCGAAGCGAGCCAGGCGGCCGGTGATCGTGAAGTCGGTTTCGACGTCCACGCGCGTGAGCTCACCCTCGCCTTGCATCGTGCTGACGATCGTCGCCTTCGCCGAACCCTGGCCGCGCCTGTCCTGCCCGCTGGCGCGCATTACGACGCGCCGCGCCTGCTCGTCGAGCTCCTCCATGTTCAGCGCACCGCGGTACGCCGCTGTCGTCGGGCCGAGGCGAACGCTGAACGTGCCGCGATAGGTCCCGTCGTCGCCGGCCTCGGTGATCTCGGCGCCCGGCAGGCAGGGCGCCACGCGCTCGATGTCGACGAGCGTCTCCCAGACCCGCTCGACCGGGGCCCGCACCTCGAAGGACTGCTCCAGCTTCATCGCGTGGAGGCGGCGCCGCTCACCGGGCCGCCGGCACGCAGCGCGTCGAGCTCGGCCGGCGTGTCCACGTCCTCGCCCCCGCCGAGGTCGTCGCACGCCACGTCCAGCACCGGCACGCTCAGAAGCAGGTTGCGGGCCCCCTTGTCGCCGGTAACGTTTCGCAGCCGGCCGAACAGCTCCTGCTCGAGCAGGACCGGGTGTCCGGGGTTCCCTCCGTAGGTGGCTCTGACCGCCGAAGCACCACTCCGGGCCGCGATCACGCGGCGGATCGCGTCGGGCGAGACGCGCGGTTGGTCGCCGAGCGTGACCACCACCGCCTCGCACGCGGCCAGCTCCGCGAGCCCGTAGGCGAGCGAAGCGGACTGGCCTTCCTCCCAGCGCGTGCAGAAGATCGGGTCGGTGCCGTGGAGGTCCACGGCAGCCGCGATCTCGTCCCCGCTCGAGCCCAGCACGACGACCACGCGACCGACGGGTGCGGACGTCATCGTCCGGAGCGAGTGCTCGAGCAGCGGGATGCCGTCGAGCTCGGCGAGCTGCTTCTGCGCCCCGAAGCGCGTTGCGGCACCCGCCGCGAGCACGAGGCCGCCGATCAAGCGCCCACCTCGTGGATCCGGCCGTCGGTGCGCGACAACCTCCCACCCTCGCGCCCGTTCCGCACGGCCACCACCTCGGACATGATTGAAAGCGCGGTCTCCTCGGGGGTCACTGCGCCGAGATCGAGCCCGATCGGCGCGGCGATGCGGTCGAGCAGTTCCTCGTCGAGGCCGGCCGCCACGAGCCGCTCTCGCCGATGCGCCTGCGCCCGGCGGCTGCCCATGGCCCCAACGTACGCGGCATCCGAGCGCAGCGCGATCGAGAGCGCGGCGTCGTCCAACTTCGGATCGTGGGTGAGCACGGCCACGTAGGTGGCCCGGTCGATCCCGCCGAGGCGCGCGAAGGCCTCGTCCGGCCAGGCAGCGATGACCTCCTCGGCGTCGGGAAAACGCTCGGCCGTGGCGAATTGCGAGCGCGGATCGCACACGAACGGACGCCAGCCGGCGGCCTTGGCGAGCCGGCACAGGGCAGCGGCGTAGTCGACTGCGCCGAACACCACGAGCCGCGGCGCCGGCGCGACCACGTCCACGAACAGCTTCGTCTCGCCGAGCTCGCGCGTCTCCGAGCGCTCCGCCCACAGGAGCTCCTCTGCGGCCTCGACCGCCGCGCGGTCAAGCTCATCCATGCCGAGGCCGCCCTGGGTGGTGCCGTCGGCGCACACCAGCAGCTTTCCTCCGAGCGCCGGCCCCGCGATCACCGTCACGAGGGCGGCGCGGCCGTCCCTGGCCGCTATCTCGGCGAACTCGCTCTGCAAGCTCACCGGGAGAACTCCTCCACAAATACGTCTATTTCCCCTCCGCACGGAAGTCCAACATCCCACGCCTCGCTGTCGGCGATGCCGAAGTGGAGGAGCCTGGGTTCCTCGGCCCGCAGCACCTCGGCCGCGGCCTCCACCACCGCCCCCTCGACACAGCCGCCGGAGACCGCTCCGGAGACCTCGCCGTGCTCGTTCACGGCCATCTTCGCCCCGGGCGCGCGCGGCGCCGAGCGCTTGACTCCCACGACCGTCGCGATCGCGACCCGGTCGCCGCGGTCGAGCCAGCTCTGCACGTCTTCGAGAACGTCCTTCATCCGAGTCCACCTTCCATCAGGTCAGCCAAGTCTGCCAAGGAAGCAAGGGAGTTCCCCGCCAAGAAATGGTCCACATGCGGGAGAGCGGCCTGCATGCCACGGGTGAGCGGCTCGTATCCGGGATGCGCCTTCAGCGGATTGAGCCAGATGAGGCTGTGGGCGCAGCGGCCGAGGCGCGCCATCTCGGCGGCGAGCTGCTCCGGGTCGCCACGGTCCCAGCCGTCGGACAGCAGCACGACGATCGCGCCCCGTCCAAGTCGGCGGCCGTGCTCGCGGTTGAGAGCGGCGAGCGCGTCGCCGATGCGGGTGCCGCCCGACCAGTCGTCGGCGGCGCCCGCCGCACGGTCGAGGGCACGGTCGGGGTCGCGCCCGGCCAGCTCGGCGGTGACGCGTGTGAGCCGCGTGCCGAACACGCACGCCTCGACGCGCCTCCGTACCGCGACGCAGGCCTGCATGTACTGGAGCAGCATGCGCGCATAGGGCTCCATCGAGCCCGAGACGTCGCACACCAGGACGAGCGGCCGCGGCCGCTCGGAGGGCTCGCGCCAGTGGCGCTCCACCGGGTCGCCGCCCGTTCGGAGCGAGGAGCGGATCGTGCGCTGCAGGTCCGGCCGGGCCGCGTGCGGCGGCGTGCCCCGCCTCGGTGCCGGGCGGGTGCGGCGACTCGGGCGCGTCGGGCCGGCACTCGCGAGGCGGCGCATCACTCGCCGCGCGAGCTCGCGCTCGGCGTCGGTGTAGTCGGCGAAGTCCTTCTCCCGGAGGAGCTCCGCGTCGGACCACGCCGAGGGCACCACATCCGCCTCGCCTTCGCTGGGCACGGCCACCTCCTCGGCGGGCACACCCGCCCTCGGCAGCGCGAGGGCCGCCGGCTCGAGCTCCGGCGGCAGCTCGGGCGCATGGCTCATCGGCACGAAGAGCTCGGCGAAGGCGGCGTCGAACGCGACCAGGTCGTCGCGCCGTGAGCACAGGGTCGCCCGCAGCGCGAAGTAGGCCGCGCTCCGGTCGGCGGGATCGACCGCGGCGAGGGCACGGTGGGCGCTCAGGAGCTCGTCGACGCCGACCCGGGCGCCGGCCGCGCGCATGGAGGCGGCGAGCAGCGCCAGCCGGCCGGTGAGCCGAAGGCCGAGCCCTCGCTCACGCACCGTGCAGCACCCCGCGCTCGCGCACGCGCTCTATGTCCTCGCGCACCTTCAGGACGACGCCCAGCGTCTCGTCGAGATCGGCGGCGTCCAGCGCCAGCAGCGCCTGTGCCCACGCGATCGTCTCGCCCACGCCGGGCAGCTTGTAGAGCTCCTCGCGGCGCAGGCGGGCCACCGCGGCGGACACGCGACCGGCGACCTCGTCCGGAACGCCGGGCAGGCGGGCGCGGACGATCTCGGCCTCGCGTTCAGGACTCGGATACTCGATCCAGTGGTACAGGCAGCGCCGCTTCAGCGCGTCGTGAAGCTCGCGCGTGCGGTTGGACGTCACGACGACGACGGGCCGCCGTTCGGCCACCACCGTCCCGAGCTCCGGGATCGACACCTGGAAGTCCGACAGGAACTCCAGGAGGAAGGCCTCGAACTCGTCGTCGGCGCGGTCGATCTCGTCGATCAGGAGCACCACCGGCTCGCTTGCCTGGAGCGCCTCGAGCAGCGGGCGCCGCAGGAGGAAGCGCTCCGAGTAGAGCGGTTCATCTGCCCCGGCCCTGAGATGCAGGAGCTGGCGGGGATAGTCCCAGTCGTACAGCGCGTGGTGGAGGTCGATGCCCTCGTGGCACTGGAGCCGGATCAGGCGGGACCCGGTCGCGCCGGCGAGCGCCTTCGCCACCTCGGTCTTCCCGACGCCCGCCTCACCCTCCAGCAGCAGCGGCTGCTCGAGCGTCGCCGCGAGGTAGACCGCGGTCGAGAGGCCCCTGTCGGCGAGGTAGCGCTCTCCCGCGAGCGCCTGCTGGACTGTTGCTGCACTGTCGAAGCTCAGACGCTCACTGCCTCCTCGAGCGCCCTCCGCGTAAGGACCCGCGCCAGATGGCGCTTGTACTCCGGTGACGCGTTGAGGTCGCCGGGCGGTTCGGTGCCCTCGGCGGCCCGCTCCGCCGCGGCCGCGATCGAGTTGTCGTCGAGCGCGCCTCCGCGGAGCGCGTCCTCGGCCGCGCTTGCGCGGAGCGGCGTGGCGCCCATGGACGTGAGCCCGATGCGGACGTCGCCGCAGGTGCCGTCAGGTGCGCGGCTCACCAGCGCGCAGACGCCGACCATCGCCCAGTCCTCCGCGCGGCGCGTGAACTTCTGATAGCCGAAGCCGTAGCCCTCGAGGGCCGGGAGGCGCACCTCGGTGATCACCTCGTCGTGCTCGAGCGCGGTGGTGAGGTAGTCCTGGAACAGGTCGGACGCCGCGATCGTCCGCTCGCCGTTCGGGCCGCGAGCTGTCAGCTCGCCGTCCAACGCGAGCATCACTGCAGGGAGGTCCGAGGCCGGATCGCCGTGGGCGAGCGAGCCCCCGATCGTGCCGCGGTTCCGCACCTGCTGGTCCGCGATCAGCGAGGCCGCACGCGCCACCACCCCGAGCTCTGTGGTGTCCTGGAGATCGGCGTGGCGGGTCATCGGCCCGATCCGCCAGCCGCCGTTGTCCTGTTGGATGCCGTGCAGCCCGGGAATCTTCCTAAGATCCACCAGGATGGTCGGCGCAGCGAGCCGCACTTTCATCAACGGAAGCAGTGAATGGCCGCCCGCCAGCAACTTGGCGTCCTCGCCGTTCTCGTGCAGCATCCGGATCGCCTCCTCCAGGCTCTCCGGAGCCTCGTAGTCGAACGCGGCCGTGATCACGACGCACCTCCCTCGGGCGGAACCGCCGGCCCGCTCCCGGCGCTGCCCCGGCCCTGCTCGTCGAGGGACCGGCCCTGTTCCGTCGCGCGCGGGCCGCTGCCACCGGCGCCGGCCGCGTGGATCGCCTGCCAGACCCGCATCGGCGTCAGCGGCATATCCAGCTCGGTCACGCCGAGCGGCGCCAGGGCGTCCACCACCGCCGCGGCGATCGCGGGCGTGGCGCCGATCGTGCCCGCCTCGCCGACCCCCTTCACTCCGAGGCTGTTGACTGGCGAGGGCGTTTCGGTTCGGTCGGTCTCGAGCGACGGTACCTCCGCGGCCGTCGGGAGCGCGTAGTCCACGAAGGTGCCGGTCACCAGCTGGCCGTCCTCGTCGTAGACGACCTGCTCGTATAGCGCCTGCCCAATCGCGTGCACGACGCCGCCGTGTATCTGGCCGTCGATCAGCATCGGGTTGATCGCCGGCCCGCAGTCGTCCACAGCGACGTAGCGCACGACATCCACCTTGCCCGTCTCCGCGTCCACTTCCACGACGCACGCGTGCGCGCCGAACGGGTACACGAAGTTCTCCGGATCGTAGAAGGCGCTGTCCTCCAGCCCCGGCTCGATGTCGGCGGGCAGCTCGTTCGGCGGAATGTGCGCCGCGCCCGAGATCTCCGCCATCGTCATCGACTTGTCCGGCGAGCCGCGCACCTGGTACTTCCCGTCCGCCAGCTCGATGTCCTCCGGCGCCGCCTCGAGCAGCGCCGCGCAGATGCGCTTCGCCTTCTCCTGAATGCGCTGCGCGGCGCGCGCGACCGCCTCGCCGCCCACAGCCAGCGAGCGTGACCCGTAGGTGCCCCATCCCCAGGCGCCCTGATCGGTGTCTCCGTGGACCACATCCACGTGCTGGGGATCGATTCCGAGGACGTCGCCCGCGATCTGGGCGAAACCGGTGTCGTGCCCCTGGCCGTGTGGCGAGGTACCCGTGTAGACGATCGCCGAGCCGGTGGGCGTCACGCGCACGTTCGCGGACTCGTAATACGCCGCCTGGAGCCCCACACCCTGCGGCCCGACGGCCCGCGACGGCGCCAATCCACAAACCTCGACATAGGTCGAGAAGCCGACGCCCCTGTAGACCCCCTCGCCGCGCAGCCGCTCCTGTTCGGCGCGGAACTCGTCCACGTCGAATTGCTCGAGCAGCTTGTCGAGCGTGCCGTGATAGTCGCCTGAGTCGTAGACGATCCCGAGCGCGGTCTCGAACGGGAACTCCTCCCTCGAGATGAAGTTCTTCCGCCGCAGCTCGAGCCTGTCCATGCCGAGCTCGTCCGCCAGCCGGTCCATCGTCAGCTCCAACCAGTAGGTGGCCTCCGGCCGGCCGGCTCCGCGGATCGCGTCCGTGCACATCTTGTTCGTGAAGACGCCCGTGATCCGGATGTCGATTGCCGGGATCTTGTAACAGCCCCCCATCACCGGGAACCCGAGCGTCGGAATGAACGGCGTGAGGAGCAGCTGGTAGGCACCGAGGTCGGCGACGGTCCGAACCCTCAGCGCGGTCAGCGTGCCGTCGCGCTTGGCGCCGAGCGTCACGTAGTTGATCTGATCGCGGCCGTGGTGGCTCGTCGTCATGTGCTCCGAGCGCGTCTCGACCCATTTGACGGGACGACCGAGCCGCTTGGCGAGGGCGACGACCAGCGCCTCCTCGCCGTAGACCTGGAGCTTCGAGCCGAAACCTCCGCCCACCTCGGGCGCCACGACGCGCAGCCGGTCCTCGGCGATGCCGAGCATCCCCGCGAGCACGAAGCGCGCAATGTGAGGGATCTGGGTGGTCGAGTAGAGCGTGAGCTTGTCGCCGCGGAACTCGGCAATCGAGCAGCGTGGCTCGATCGCCCCTCCCGACGTGCGGTGGTTCACGAAGCGGCGCTCGACCGTCACGTCGGCCTCCGCGAGGCCGGCGTCGACGTCGCCGCCGCCGACGGTCCAGTCGTGCGTCGTGTTCGTCCCGAACTGCTCCCAGACGAGCTGCGCACCGGGCTCGAGCGCGGCCTCCGGGTCCACGACCGCGGGCTTCGGGTCGTACTCAACGACGACGTCCTCGGCGGCGTCGACGGCGATGTGACGCGTTGTGGCCACGACGACGGCCACCGGATCGCCGACGTGCTTCACCTCGCCACGCTTGAGCGGCCAGTGGTCAGGCGTATTCATCTGGACCCCGGGCGGCGCCCACACCATCGCCAGCGGGCTTGCGAAATCGCCGGCCATGTCCTCGCCGGTGAGCGCCGCCACGACACCTTCGCGCTCCTTCGCCGCCGAGGTGTCTATGGACGTGATCGCGGCGTGCGCCTCCGGCGACCGGACGATCACCGCGTGGAGCATCCCGGGCAGGTTGATGTCTTCCGTGTAGCGCGCCCGCCCGGTGATCATCCGGGGGTCCTCCTTGCGCCGCATCGCCTCGCCGATGGCGCTCATGCCGTCACCTCCGTCCCCGCCGCGGCCTTCACCGCTTCGACGATGTTGTGGTAGCCGGTGCAGCGGCACAGATTGCCCTCGAGCCCGTGGCGGATCTCCTCCTCAGAGGGATTCGGATTGCGCGACAGGAGATCGGCGGCGGCCATGATCATCCCCGGTGTGCAGAAGCCGCACTGAAGCCCGTGCTTGTCCATGAAGGCGGCCTGGAGGGGGTGGAGCTCGTCACCGGAGGCCAGCCCCTCGATCGTCGTGATCTCGGCGCCGTCGGCCTGCGCGGTCAGCACCGTGCAGCTCTTAACGGCCTCGCCGTTCAGATGAACGGTGCAGGCGCCGCAGTTGGTGGTGTCGCAGCCGACGTGAGTCCCCGTGAGGCCGAGCTCGTCCCTCAGCCAATGAACCAGGAGGAGGCGCGCCTCCACGTCCGCCACCCGCCGCTCGCCGTTGACGGTGACCTCCACGTGGACGGTGGCGCCCATTGGTACTCCTCCCGATCGCGATCTGTACTTCGGCAGCCGATGCTAATGCGCGGGTATTGTGGCCCGCAATGCCCACCCAGTCTTTCGAGTACGAGGGCCACAGGCTCGTCTACGACGAATACGGCGAGGGCGACAAGGTCGTCGTGCTGCTGCCCGGGCTGCTGTTCTCGCGCAGGATGCACCGGCCGCTCGCCGAGGAGCTCGAGAGCCGCGGCCACCGGGTGTTCTGCCTGGACCTGCTGGGGCACGGCGAGTCCGACCGGCCGCCCGAGATGTGGAACTACGGCATGACCATCTTCGGGCGCCAGGCCATCGCCCTGCTCGACCACGCGGGCGTCGACAAGGCCGTGATCGGCGGCACGTCGCTCGGCGCCAACGCGACGCTCGAGGCCGCGGCCGCGGCACCGGAGCGCGTGAAGGGCATGCTGATCGAGATGCCGGTGCTGGACAACGCCCTGCTGGGCTGCGCGCTGGCGTTCACACCGCTGCTCGTGGGGCTCACCTTCGGCGCACCGGTGGCCCGCGCGATCGGCTCAGCGGCACGGTGGGTGCCCAGGGGCACATGGCTCCTCGGCGACATGCTGCTCGACTGGGTCAGCCAGGATCCGAAGCCGTCGGCGTCCGTGGTCCAGGGGCTGTTCTACGGACGCGTCGCGCCGCCGCGCGAGGAGCGCGCCAAGATGACCCAGAAGACGCTCGTGATCGGCCACTACCGCGACCCGATCCACCCGTTCTCGGACTCCGACATGCTCATGCGCGAGCTGCCGAACGCGCGCCTCGTCCAGGCGTCCTCCATCCTCGAGCTGCGGCTCACGCCCGAGCGGCTTACGAGCGAGATCGTCGAATTCGTGGGCGACTGCTTCAAGCCGGCACGCGGGTCAGGAGCGCGGCGGCGGAGCAAGGCCTCCGGGACCGCGCGCAGGGCGAGGACCCGGCGCCGATCGGCTTAGGGCGTGCTTAGGGCCGCTCGCTAGATTTCGCCCCCGTGTCGCATCGCAGGGAGCAGAAGGAGAGGCTGCGGCGCGAGCGCGAGGAGCGCCAGCGTCAGGCGAAGGCCGCCGAGCAGCGCAAGAAGATGGTGGGCTACGGGGCGGGCGCGGTGCTGGCCCTCGCTGCCGTGATCGTGCTCGTCGTTGTCGCCACCGGCGGCGGCGGTGGTGGCGGCAGCGATGCCCAGGCGGCCGAGGTGTTCCCGGACGGCGGCAGCTTCCCGCAGCAGAAGGTGTTCGAGGTTGCGCCGGCCGCGGGGGCGGCGGGCTGCACGCTCAAGGACGTCAAGGCGACCTCGCGCGAGCACACGACCTCCCTGTCCGAGCGGGTCAAGTACAGCACCAACCCGCCGACGAGCGGCAAGCACTACCAGATCCCCGCGGACGACGGCATCTACGGCGATCCGCCGCAGGACGAGCAGCTCGTGCACAACATGGAGCACGGGCGCGTGATCTTCTGGGTCAAGCCGTCGCTGCCCGAGGACCAGCGCGCCGACATCCGGGCGCTCGTGGAGGACGATCCGTACCAGATGGTGCTGGTGCCGCGTAGCAACATGCCATACGCGATCGCGGCGACCGCCTGGGACGCCGACCCGGCGCCGAACGGCACCGGCAAGATGATGACCTGCAACCAGGTCACGGACAAGACATACGACGCCCTTGCCGCGTTCCGGGACGAGCACCGCTCGCAAGGACCCGAGCCGATTCCGTAGTGCGCCGGCACCGGGCGGTGCCCGGTGCTCAGCGATGGCCTTTGCCGGCGCAACACGCTCCGGCTATAGGTGTTGGGGCTGTGATGAAGCTGCTCGCCTCAGCAGCGGCGCTCCTCTGCGCTCTGTGCGTCGCCTCAGCCGCCTCAGGCGCCCCGGCCGTCGATTTCGAGCGGCAGGCGCCCGACCGAGCCGCTGCAAGAATCGTTGCACCGCAGCCCTTCAACCTGGTCGGCCTGCACTGGCTTGGCCGTGCTACGCCGGACGTCGAGATCCGCGTGATGCGGCGTGACGGCTGGAGCCGCTGGCAGAAGCTCGGCATCCACCGCACCGGCGGCTCCGACCCGGCCTGGGTGGGGCGGGCCAGGATCGTCCAGTACAAGCTGAGCCGGCGCGTGCCGGGGCTGCGGCTCCACTTCGTCGCGGTCGGCAAGCGCCGCGTGCAGGCGCACGGCGCGCAGACCACTACGCCCTTCCCGTACGTCTCCCGCGAGGAATGGGGCGCGGACCAGTGCCCGCCGCGGGCCGCCCCGCAGTACGGCCAGGTCAAGGCGGTCGCCGTGCACCACACCGTGTCCCTGAACGACTACACGCCAGAGGAGGCGCCGCAGATCGTGCTGGCGATCTGCCGCTACCACCGCAACTCGAACGGCTGGAACGACATCGGCTACAACGCCCTGGTCGACAAGTACGGCACGATCTACGAGGGCCGTGCCGGCGGGCTCGACAATGCGGTGGTCGGCGCACACGCGCAGGGCTTCAACTCGCAGACCGCCGGCGTGGCGAACATCGGCGACTATACGAGCGTCGCCGCCAGCGACGCCGCGCTTCAGGCCACCGCCACCTATATCCGCTGGAAGCTCGGCGTGCACGGCCAGCCGCTCTCGGGCCCGGTGACGCTCACGAGCGCGGGCGGGCCGGAGAGCCGCTATGCGGCGGGGGCGCAGGTGACCGTCGACCGCGTCCTGGGCCATCGCGACGTCGGCAAGACGGCCTGTCCCGGCGACACGCTCTACACGCAGCTCGACCAGATCCGCTCCCTGGTGGTCTCCGGCACCCCGTTCGCGAGCCCCGCGGCGCGCGTCACGGCCGCGCTCGCCGACACCACGGCCGACTACGGCGAGACGGTGCCGGTGAGCGGCGTGCTGGGGGGCCCGGACGGGAGCCCGCTCGGCGGTCAGCCGGTCGAGCTGCAGGTCAACAGCGACAACGCATGGCGTACCTCGCGCCGACTTGTCACCGGCTCCGACGGGTCCTACACCGGCGACCTGAAGCCCAGGAAGCGCATGTACGTGCGGGTCCGCTACCCGGGCAGCGCGGAGGTGCGCGGCGCTGCCTCCGCGCGGCTGCTCCTGCGGCTCCGGCCGGTGCTCGCGTTCACGCGAGCACCGCGGTCGGGTCCGCGCGGAAGCAGGGTCAAGGTGGGCGGCACGGTCGCCCCGCACAAGCGGCTCGTCAGCGTCGTGTTCCAGCAGCAGCTCCGTGGTCGCTGGCGCACGATCGGCACGCGGACGGTGCGGACCCGGCGCGGAAGCTTCAATGCCTCGTTCGTTCCCGGCTTCAGGGCGCGTTACCGCTACTACGCGGTCGCGAGGTCCGATCTCGACACGGATCGCGGCGCGACCAGGCCCGTGGCGCTCCGCGTACGCTGAGCTACCAGCCCTGCGTCAGGTCCTCGCTGTAGAGGCCGTGGCCGGTGGCCAGCATGCGCGCGGTCTTCAGGAGGATCCGGAGGTCGAGGCGCAGCGAGCGGTTCTCCACGTACCAGACGTCCAGCTCGATCCGCTCGGGCCAGGACAGCGACGTGCGGCCGTTGATCTGAGCCCAGCCCGTGATGCCTGGCTTCACCTCGAGCCGGCGCCGCTGACGGTCGGTGTACCGGTCCACCTGCTCCTGGACGGTCGGGCGCGGGCCGACGACCGCCATGTCGCCCTTCAGGACGTTGATGAAGTTCGGGAGCTCGTCGAGCGAGAAGCGACGCAGGAGCCCCCCGGTGCGCGTGATGCGCGGGTCGCCCTCGAGCACGTAGATGCCCGCGCCCATCGACTCGGCTCCCGGGACCATCGTGCGCAGCTTCCACAGCTCGAACGGCTCACCGTCCCGGCCGACGCGCAGCTGCCGATAGAAGACCGGTCCGCGGCTCTCGAGCCTGATCGCGACGGCCGCCAGAACGAGCAGCGGCAGGGTGAGTACGAACAGCGTCGCGGCGAGCACGACGTCGAGTGCCCTGCTCAACGCTGGTTACCGTTCCGGCGCACCGTGCGAGTCCTTTACTTGCATCAGTTCTTCGTCACCCGCGCTGGCGTGGGCGGCACGCGCTCGTATGAGTTCGCGCGCCGCTTCGTGGAGCGGGGCCACACGGTGCGGATGGTAACCGCCGCAGACGGCATGGCAGCGCACCGGGCACCGCCCGCTGCTCGCCCCGACGACGGCCCCCAGTACGTCGACGGGATCGAGGTCGTGGGGGTCCGTGGCGCCTACTCCGACTACATGCGCGCCACCGCGATGTCGAACCTGGGCCGGATGCTGGCGTTCGCCCGCTTCGCGATCGGCGCGACCGTCGCCGCCCTGCGCGGTCCGCGACCCGATGTCGTCTACGCGACCTCGCCGCCGCTCACGATGGCGCTGCCCGCGCTTGCCGCATCGCTCAGGTGGCGGGCGCCACTCGTCTTCGAGGTGCGCGACCTGTGGCCTGAGGCGCCGATCCAGATGGGCGCCCTGAGGAATCCGGTCGCGCAACGGCTCGCACGTGCCCTGGAGCGCTTCGTCTACTCGCGGAGCACGCGCCTCATCGCGCTCTCGCCCGGGATCCAGGCCGCGCTGCCCGCGGACAGGAGCGTCCTCGTGCCGAACGCCGCGGACCTCGACCTGTTCGATCCCGGATCGCCACGCGGGCCGTTCCAGGTCGCCTACTTCGGGGCGATGGGGGAGGCCAACGATCTCACGGCGGTCGTCGAGGCCGCGCGGCTCCTCCCCGACGTCGGCTTCGTGCTGATGGGCGACGGCAAGCGGCGCGCGGAGCTCGAGCGCTCGGCGCCGCCCAACGTGCGCTTCCGGAGCGGCAGCAAGACTGACGTGGCGCTCCTCGCCGGACAGTCGAGCGCGTGCCTGACGCTCTTCAAGGATGTCCCTGTGCTCGCGACGAACTCACCCAACAAGCTCTTCGACACCTTCGCCGCCGGCCGCGCGGCGATCGTGAACATGGACGGCTGGATGCGCGAGCTGGTGGAGCGAAACGAGGCGGGCGTGTACGTGCGCCCCGGCGACGCGGCCGACCTGGCCGCGAAGGTCGCCTGGCTGCGCGACAACGCCGACGAGGCCGAGCGTTTGGGACGCAACGCGCGCGCTCTCGCGGAGCGCGAGTTCGGACGCGACCAGCTCGCCGAGCGGGCGCTCGCCGTGCTCGAGGAGGCCGTAGGCTGATCGAGCTCTCGTACTGCGTCGTGAACACGAACGGGCGCGACTATCTGCTCGACTGCCTGGCCGCGATCGAGCGGACGCATCCCGCGGGCGTCGAGCACGAGCTACTCGTGCTGGACAACGCCTCTACCGACGGATCGGCCGAGGCCGTGCGCGAACGGCACCCCGAGGTGAGGCTGTTCGCGCTCGAGCGCCGCACCGGGAAGGCCGACAACGACTCATTGCTCCTCCGCGAGGCGCGCGGCCGCTACTGCCTGCTCCTGAACGAGGACTCGGAGCTGCGCGAGGGAGCCGTTCGCGCACTGCTGGATGCGCTGGACGACGATCCCGGCGCCGCCGTGGCCGGCGCTCAGCTCCTCACCAGCGCGGGCGAGCCGACAGCGTGCGCCTGGCGGCTGCCCGACGTTCCCTGGGCGCTCGCGGCGGCGCTGTTCCTGCAGGACCGGGTGGCCGTACAGAGCACCGGCCCGGAAGTACGCGAGGTGGGCTGGGTGCAGTCGAGCGCGGCGCTCGTCCGGCGCGAGGCGGCCGAGCGCGTGGGCTTCTTCGACAGCGACTTCTTCGTGTACTCCGACGAGACCGACTTCTGCAAGCGGCTGCGCGCCGCGGGCTGGCGGATCCTGTTCGTCCCCGCGGCGCGAGCGGTGCACCATGACCAGCTCGGGACCGACCCGGCGTCGATGGCACGGCGGATCGTGGAGTTTCACCGCAACCGCGACCTGTACTTCGCGAAGCACGGGCTGACGGCGACGCGGCTCGTGTGGAAGCTCTGCTGGACCTGGGCCTACCTGGCCCGCGCGGCGGCCGCGGCGCTCCTGCCGGGGCGCGACCCGCATCGCTACCTGCTCCACGCCCGGCAGGAGCTCTTCCCGGGCCGCGGCGAGGGCATCCGCGACGCCGCCGAGGCCCACAACCGCGCACTGGCCAATAACGTGCCCGCCCGCCATGGAGCACCCTGAAACCGCCCAACTGGCCGCGCTGGGCGGCGCGCTCGGCGCCGTGCTGGTCCTGCTGGCCAGAGGGCGCGCCGGCCGCGCCACCCTGCTGGCCGGGCTCGCGCTGCTCACGGTCACGGAGCTGGTACTCGCGTGGACGCTCGGCGACGGCCTGGTCGGCCGGCTGCATGGCGCCTCGGGCGCGGTGGCGCTCGTGCTGGGCATCGCCGCGGTGGGCGCGGCCGCCGCCTTCTTCGTGCGCTGGCCGGCGCTCGTGCCGCTCGCCGTGCTCGTCTCGGCGCCGCTGCGGCCGCCGCTCACCTTCGACAGCTCCGCCACGCTGCTCGTGCGGATCGCCGAGGACGGGCGGCTCGGCCGCCTGCTGCCGCTCTACTTCATCCTCGCCGCTGCGGCCGCGGCGCTCGGCTGGCGCGCTTTGAAGGACGGCGACGCGCGCGCACTCCCGAGGGAGATCGCCTACCCCGCGGCGGCGTTCTTCGCCTACGCGTGCTGCTCGCTCCTGTGGGCCGACGACATCGAGGCCGGCACGAACCTGCTGCTGTTCTTCACGCTTCCATTCGTGGCGCTGCTCGCCACCGTTGCCCGGGCCGAATTCCCGGACTGGGCGCCGCGCGCGCTTGCGACCGCCGCGATCGCGCTCGCCTCGGTGTTCGCGGCCGTCGGCCTGTGGCAGGCGGCCACGCACAAGCTGTTCTTCTACGCGCCCAACCTCGCCGCGTCGAATGCCAACACGGACTACTTCCGGGTCACCTCCCTGTTCGGCGACCCGAGCCTGTACGGACGCCACGTGCTGCTCGGGATCGGCGTGGCGCTCACTCTGCTCGCCACCCGGCGCTGGCGCACCTGGCCGCTGATCGCAGTGATCGCGCTCATGTGGGCCGGCCTGCTGTTCTCGTTCTCGCAGTCGAGCATGATCGCGCTCCTCGTGGTAACGCTCGCGCTCGCCGTCGCGACGGGCGACCGGCGCCTGCGGCGCGCCGTAGCGCTGCTGGCCGCGCTGGCGGTTGTGGGCGCGTGCGCCTACGTGGTGTGGCAGGTGGCCGACGGGAGGTCACTCGACCGGATCACGAGCGACCGGACAGAGCGCGTCAAGGACGCGACGCGCGTGATCGAGGACCACCCGATCTTCGGGGTAGGCATCGGCGGCCAGCCGCGCGCCAGCCGGCGGCTCGCGCACAGCGACAGGCCGACGCCGAACTTCGTCTCGCACACCACGCCGCTGACCGTGTTCGCAGAGCTCGGCGTGATCGGGCTCGGGCTGTACGCGTGGCTCTTGGCGGGCGGCACGATTCTCATCCTGCGGCTGCGAAGACGCGACGAGCCGCTCGCGCTCGCGCTCGGGGTGACACTGCTCGCCCTGTTCACGCACGCGCTCTTCTACAGCGGCTTCCTGGAGGACCCGTTGACCTGGCTCGTGCTCGCGATCACCGCCGCGTACTCGGTGCAGCCGGTCGCCGAGCCGCGCAGGAGGGCCGCGGCCACGTGACGCAGCGCGAGGGCCTTGTGGTCAGCGGCGTGCTGCTCGTGCTCGTAGCGATCGCGCTTCCGGAGCTCGGGTCGGACCCGTGGCACTTTCGCCCGCCGAGCGTCCACCCGCAGGGCCCGCTCGCTCCGCTCGTGCGGGCAGCGGGCGAGGAGTGGGACACCGGCATAGCTCGCGCCGCCGCCTTCCTGGCCGCGCTCTTGTGCGGCGGCTTCGCGGCGCTCCTGCTCGCCCGGCCGCGTCCCGCGCTTCCGAGCTGGACCGGCATTGCGCTCGTTCTGGCGGTGGGGGTGCTGCTCGCCGCTCCCTCGACGCTGCTTCAGCTAGGCCTGCGCGACTCCACCGCCCCGTGGTTCTTCACGAACGACTCGACCTATCAGGTGGAGCTTGGAGGCGAGCTCCTGCTCGACGGCGACAACCCGTACGGGCACGACTACACCCGCTCCGGGCTCGAGCGCTTCTACACGCGCGACGGCAGCGTCTCCGAGCGAGTCCGCGAGCGGGAGGTCGCGCTCCGGCACTTCGCCTACTTCCCGGGAGCGGTCGTGAGCGCCGCGGTCTGGCGGCTGCTGCCGGAGCCCTTCGACGACTACAGACTGCTGGTCCTGCTGGCGACGCTCGCACTGCTGCCGGCCGCCCTCCTGTTCCGGGGGCCGCTGGGCTGGCGGCTCGCTATCGGCGCGGTGCTGGTCTGCAACCCGATCGCCGTTCGCTCCGCCTGGTTCGGTCAGAACGACGCGCCCAGCCTGCTCCTCCTCGTGCTCGCCTTCGGGCTCGTCACGAGGCGGCGCTTCGGCTGGGCCGCCGCCGCACTGGCCGGCGCCATCCTGATGAAACAGTTCGCCGTGGTGGCGCTGCCGTTCCTGTCGCTGATGGTGCCGCGCGAGGAGTGGAAGCGCGCCGGGCTCACCCTGGCCGGCGTGCTCGCCGTCGGCCTGCTCCCCTTCGTCGTGGCGGGCCCGAGCGCCTTCTGGGACGACACCGTGAGGTTCGGCGCAGGCACGTACCGGATCGTCGGCTACGGCCTGTCGGGCATCCTGATCCGGCTCGGCATCCTCGAGGACCGCGACGGCAGCTACCCGTTCGCGCTGATCGCACTGCTGACCTGGCTGCCGCTAACCGTCTGGCTCCTCCTCATCCAGCGCCGCGCCGAGGAGCTATGGGCCGGCGCGGCGGCCTTCAGCATCTCGATCCTGTGGCTCATGTTCATCGGCCGGACGTTCAACAACTACTACCTCGTCTGGCCGATGACAGGCGTACTGGTCGCCGCCCTCATCGCGCTAGGGTCGCTGCGTGCTCCAGCACGAGGGTGACGCGTCGCGTTGCGCGGTGCTCCTGCCGGGCGTCCGCTACTTCAGCCAGGCCCCGCTCCTGTGGTTCGCGCGCGAGCAGGCGCAGACCCACGGCTGGTCGGTGGTCGAGGTCGACGAGCGCGCCCCGGAGGACCAGGAGCCGTTCGCGTGGATGCGCGCGCAGGCGCGGCAGGCCCTGGAGGCAGCCTCCGGCGCGGACCTCGTCGTGACGATCGGGAAGTCGCTCGGCAGCGCGGCGGCGACGATGGTGAGCGGCCCCGCGGTGTGGTTCACCCCGCTCCTCATCCGCGACGAGATCGTCGAGGCGCTCGGCACCGCGACGGCGCCCACGCTGCTGATCGGAAGTGGCGCGGACCCCACCTGGCATGGCGGGACGGCGCCCGACAACCCCGCCCTCGAGGTGATCGAGCTGGACGGCCTCGACCACTCGCTCGAGGTCAGCGGCGATCCGCTTGCTTCTCTCGACGTTTTGCGCGACGTGACCGCTCGCGTTGGCGCTTTTCTCGCTCGGCTCGCCGCGCCTTAGCGGCCCGCTCCTCGGCGCGCCGCTGCCTCGCGCGCGCCCAGGCCAGGTATTCCTTGACCGCCTTGGAGCCGCGTTTCGCGAACGCATACTCGTGCGCGCGGCCAGTCACGTAGATTCGCTCGCCGTCCGCCACCACCGGGTTCGCGTATTTGCCGGCAGGGAAGCGCCACACGCGATGGCCGTCGCGGGCGCGGACCGCGTAGGTCGCGTCCGGCCCGCGGGCGACGCTGCGCTGAGCGGCCTCGCCGCAGGTCGAGCAGACGGCGTAGTAGACGAGACCGTCCATCACAGTCGGCGCGGCGTGGACCGCCCCCCCGGCAGAGACTTGCCAGCGGACATCGCCGGTGGCGGCGTCGAGCGCGTAGAACTTGCCGTCGTAGGTGCCTACAAGCACCGTGCGGTGGTACACCGCGGCAGCGCCGTAGATGTAGCTGCCGAGCGGCCGCGCCCAGAGCAGGTGACCCGTCTTCGCCCCGAACGCGTACATCGTGCCGTCGGTGTTGCCGATGTAGACGCGCCCGTAGGCGACCGTCGGCGTGGCGTACCAGAACTCCGTACCCGAGCCTGAGCTCCAGAGCTGCCTACCGGTCCTCGCGCTCAAGGCGTACAGGGTGCCGCTGTCAGATCCGATGAAGATCCGCCCACGCCACCACGCCGCCGACGTGTTCACCTGGTTGTCTGCCTGAAAGCGCCAGATGCGACGGCCGTTCTTCGCGTTGATCGCGTGCACGCCGTGATCCCAGGACCCGACAAACACGCGGTTCCCGTGCAGGAGGGGCGACGACTCGACGGGCTGGGTCTTGTACCGCCAGCGCTCCTTCCCGGTGTCGGCGTCCCAGGCAACCACGAAGCCGTCGGCGCCGGGCTGGTCCTGCGAGCACACGACGTGGTGCATGTACGACTGGTAGACGACCCCCCTCCCGATCGTCGGTGAGGAAGCGGCGCAGCGGCCCAGGCTCTTTCGCCAGTCGACCAGGCCGGTCTTGGCGTTGAGCGCGAAGAAGAGCCCCTTCTGCTGCGCCAGATACATCCGCCCGTACCCGATGGTCGGCGGAAACTCGAGCGTGTCGTGCGCGTCGATCGTCCACAGCCGCTTGTACGGCGGACGCAGGTCGTACGGCGAGATGTGCTGGCGCGCGTCGTCGTAGCCGTAGGTCGGCCATGGCCTCGGGTTCCTCTTCTTCGGAGGAGCCTTCGGCTTGGGCTCCTCGGTCACGACGAACTCCTCAGTCGACGAGCCGCGCTTCTCGGGTGGGTTGTTCTGGCTGCGGACGTACAGGCCGATCGCGACCGCGAGGACGATCACGAGCAGCCCGCCTCCCACCAGCAGGCGTCGTCGGGTCACGGCCCGCAGGATGGCAAACGGCTCACTGGGGGCCCTCCGATAGCAGCTTCCAGATTCGCTTCGTCACCTGCGGTAGCTCCAGGCTCAGTGCCGATTCGTTCAACTGGCCGGCCCACTGCGGCGTGCCCGCTCGCAGAACGATGCCGCCGCCCAGGCCGAATGCCACGAACGCGGGCCGCCCAGGCTCGCGCCCGGCCGCGGTGAGTCGCCGCGCCGAGCGCGGGAGCCCCAACGAGTTCTCGAACACCGTGAAGTCGCCGACGAAGCCCGACACTCCCTCGAACAGCCCGAGCCCGTCCTCGAACACGCTGAGCGGCGCCGAGCTCGTGCGGACCAGCTCGGTCCGCTCGCCGAATGCGTTGTCGCGCCGCGGCGGTGCCGGATCGCTCAGCACGGAGCCGCGCAGTTCCACTGAGCGCTTGAACGAGTCGGCGCCGAAGGCCGCGACGCGCCCGCCGTCCGCCGCGTAGTCGCGCAGGCGCGCGAGCAGCTCGTCCGGCAGCCACAGCTCGCTGCCCGCGAACGCCACGCCGGGCGCGTTGCCGAGCGCCGGCCCCTCGTGGCGTGCGAGCGCGAGGTCCGTGGTGAGGTCGTACGGGAGCCCGTCCCGATCGAGCCAGCGAAGCAGCGGCGACACCTCGGCGTCGAAGCGCAGCGGCAGCGCGCCGTTCGCGAGGGGCCTGTCGAGGTGCACGACCCTGGCGAACGGCAGCCGGTCCGCGAAGCCGTCTGCGTCGTCGTCCCAGCGGTTCAGCCCCTGCCAGGTGAGCGCCGGGAGCACGACGAGCGGGCGCGCCTGGCCGCGAGCGCTGCGCGGCGGCAGCCCGGCCACCGCGAGCGGCCACACGGCCCGATCGTTCCCCGCGCGCACGCGGACGACGTACACCCCGGTGCGCATCTTGCTCGGGACGTGGATGCGGAAGCGGCCGCCGACGCGTCCGCCGCGCAGAAGCGGCTTCGGGTCGCCGAGCCGCGAAACGACGAAGTCGAAGCTCCGGTCGACCGGTCCGACCTCGAGGTGGGCGAGCGCGCCGGCGGTGACCGCGGACAGCGGGCCCTGGAGCGTGAAGTTCCGGACGGACACACCCGTGTGCGGCAGCGCGACGGAGGGAGTCGGCACGGGCCGCGGCGCCTCGGTGACGTTGCCCGCCTTGTCGCGCACGGCCACGGTGAACGCGTAGTCGCCGTCGGGCGCCCGCGCCGTGCGCTGCGGCCCGGCGCTCACTTGCCCGTCCCAGGTGGCCGTGCGATCCGGTCGGCCGCGGAAGCGGCGGACGATGTGCGGCCTGCCGTCGTCCGTACGGAAGACGCGCACGACGGGCGCCTTGTTCTTCGGGCCGCGGTAGCGGAGGTTCACGCTCGGCGTCGCGCCGGGCAGCCCGGTCGCGATCACCGACGGCGCGGCGGAGGTGAGCGCAACGCGCGGCGGCACGGTGTCGACGGTGATCTCCTTGACCGAGTCGATCACGCGGCTCTCGTCGCGCCGCACCACACGCATTCGGTAAATCCCGTCCGGGACCACGTCGCCGTCGTCGTCGCGGCCGTCCCAGGCGAAGCGGTGCTTGGCATCCCCCGCGAGCCGGCGGTCGCTCACGATTCTGCGGACCTCGGTGCCCTCGGCGTCCACGACCATGAACGACACGCTCGCCGCCTGGGACAGGTCGAAGCCGATCTGGGAGGTGTCGCGGTAGCCGTCGCCGTTCGGGGAGAAGTGGGACGGCTTGGTCGCGAAGCGGATCACGAGCGGGAAATCGCTCTTCAGCTGCTGCGTGACGAAGAAGGCGGCGATCGTCGCGATCACCATGACCGCGAACACCGCCCGGACCAGGGGCCGTCTCACGTGTGCCCCATGGGGCGCAAGCCCCGACCTGGGTATCGAGGGCGGGGCTGGGTCATTCGGAGCGGACCCTAGAGAATGGCCGCGTGCGGGTACACCTGATCGATCCCTCGGGGGACGTGCTGCCATACGACCACGCGCTCGCGGCCGCGCTGGCGCGGCGCGGCGTGGATGTGGAGCTCGTCACGTCGCGGTTCGTCCACGGGCCGCCGCCCACGCCGGTGGGGTACGGCGTGACCGAGTCGTTCTACCGGCTGGCCACCCGCTCGGGCGCCGGCGCGCCGCGGCGCCGGCGCGCGGTCAAGCTCGCCGAGCACGTGCCGGACATGCTGCGCTACCGCCGCCGCGCGGGCGAGGCCGACGTGCGCCACTTCCAGTGGCTGCCGATCGAGCGCATCGACGCGTACCTGCTGCCGGCGGCACGGCCGCGCGTGCTCACCATGCACAACGTGATCCGGCGCCGGGCGGTCGACCTGCGCCTGGCGCAGCGGATGGACGCGGTGATCGTCCACACGCGTCACGGCGCCGAGCTGCTCGGTGGGGACGAGCGCGTGCACGTGATCCCCCACGGCGCGTTCGAACACCTCACGCATCAGCGCGCCGAGGAGCCGCTGCCGGCGGAACTCGCGGCCGTGGACGGCCCGGTCGTCCTCTACTTCGGCGTGGTCCGGCCGTACAAGGGCGCCGACGTGCTCGTGGAGGCCTTCGGCCAGGTCGAGGGTGCCGAGCTGTGGGTGGTCGGGCGGCCGCTGGATGTCTCGATGGAGCAGCTGCGCCGGCTCGCGACACGCGGACGGGTCCGCTTCGTGGACCGCTACGTGAACGACGCGGAGCTGCCCGCCTACTTCAGACGCGCCGACGTGCTCGTCCTCCCGCACCTCAACGTCGACATGTCGGGCGTGCTGTTCGCGGGACTCGCCTTCGGCAAGGCGATGGTGCTGAGCGACGTCGGCGGCTTTCGCGAGCTGGTGGAGGAGCACGGCGCCGGCGTGCTGGCGCCGCCGGGCGACCGCGACGCGCTGGCCGGCGCGATCGAGCGGCTGCTGGGCGACCCCGCCGAACGGCGCCGGCTCGAGGAGCGCGCGGCGGCCGCTGCCGCGGGCCCGTTCTCCTGGGACCGCATCGCCGAGCAAACCGCCAGTCTGTACGAGCAGGTGCGCTCGTGAGGGTCGTGTACATGGCGAAGTGCAAGCGCTCGGCCGCGCGGGCGCTCGAGTGGCTCGTCGGCGAGGGCGCCGAGGTGGTGGCCGTGGTAGCGGGCGAGCCCGACGAGTTCACGCACGACGAGCAGCGCGTGGACGCGGTCGCGAGACGCCACGGCCTCACGCTCGTGTCCTACGAGGAGCTGAGCGACGAGCCTTCCGAGGATGTCGATCTCGTGATTTCGTTCCTGTTCTGGAAGCGGATCCGCGAGCCGGTCCTGTCCCTCGGGCGCAGCGGCTGCCTGAACTTCCACCCCGCGCCGCTGCCCGACATCCGCGGTCTCGGCGGGTACAACGTCGCGGTTCTCGACGGGATGAGCGAGTGGGGTGTCTCCTGCCACTTCGTGGACGCGGACTTCGACACCGGCGACCTCGTGGAGGTGGACCGCTTTCCGATCGATCCGGACACGGCCACCGCGCTGTCGGTCGACATCGACAGCCAGGAGCGCTTGCTCGGGCTCTTCGGCCGCGTCATGAGCAGGCTGCTGGCCGGCGAGGAGCTGCCGCGCACGCCGCAGGGGCCGGGACGCTACGTGAGCCGCGAGGAGTTCGAGTCCCTGCGCCGTGTGCGGCCCGGGGACGACGTCGAGCGCAAGCTGCGGGCGTTCTGGTACCCGCCCTATCCAGGGGCCGTCATCGAGGTCGACGGCCGCGACCTGACACTGATCGGTGACCGGCTGCTCGCCGAGGTCGCGCACGTCTACCTGGATGCCGGGCTCGTGCCCTAATCTCGACATGTGATCTGCGCCTCCTGTGGCACCGAAAATCCGGCGGGCGCCCGCTTCTGCATGAGCTGCGGGACCGCGCTGGAGCGGCGCTGTCCCAGCTGCGGAACACCGGCGCCGGCCGAGGCGCGCTTCTGCATGACGTGCGGCGCGGCGCTCGATGCCCAGGCCGGCGCCGACGCCCCGCACGGAACGGGCCGCGCGCTCATCGCGCCCGAGGCTCCGGTATTCGGCAGCACCGCGATACCGCCCGAGGAGCGTCGCCAGGTGACCGTGCTGTTTGCCGACCTGTCCGGCTACACGGCGTTCGCCGAGCGGATGGACCCGGAGACGGTGAAGTCGCTCGTGGACCGCGCCCTGATGCGGCTCGGACAGGAGGTCGAGCGCTATGGCGGCACCGTTGACAAGTACATCGGCGACAACGTGATGGCGATCTTCGGCGCGCCGGTGGCGCACGAGGACGACGCCGAGCGCGCGGTGCGGGCCGGGCTGGGCATGCAGGACGCCATGGCCGAGGTAAACGACGGCCTCCCGGACGGCGCGCACTTCGCGCTGCGCGTGGGCGTGAACACGGGCGAGGTGCTCGCGGGCGCCGTGGGCGACGCCTACACGGTGGTCGGCGACACTGTGAACGTCGCGTCGAGGCTGCAGAGCGCCGCGCGGCCGGGGAGCGTCACGGTCGGCGAGCGAACGATGCGGGCGACCGACGCCGCCGTCGAGTACTCGGCCCTCGAGCCGCTCGAGTTGAAGGGCAAGGCCGAACGCGTGCCGGCGTGGGAGGCGGTGGGCCTGATCGCCGAGCACTCGGTGCGCCGCGTCGCCCCCGCCTCCGAGTCCCCGCTCGTCGGTCGCCAGCAGGAGCTCGGAGCGCTCGACAGCCTCTACGAGCGCGTCGTTCGCGAGGGCACGTCGCACCTCGTCACCGTGGTCGGGGAGGCGGGGGTCGGCAAGTCGCGCGTGCTCCGCGAGTTCGAGCGCCGCCTGGCAGCGCATCCGTCCACCCCGTCGGTGCGCACGGGGCGCTCGCTGCCCTACGGCAGCGGAATCGTGTTCTGGGCGCTCGGCGAGGTGCTGCGAGCCGAGTGCGGCATCGTGGAGTCCGACTCGTCCGAGAAGACCTGGCAGAAGCTCCGCTCGTACGTGGGAGACCTGGTGGGAGAGGCCAACCCCCATTCCGACCGCGAGGCAGCCCTCATCGGAAAGCTGCTGGGCGTGGACGTCCCGCCGGAGCTGGTCCCGGACGAGGAGGACCCGGAGCGGCTTCGCGAGGCGTTCCTGTCGGCGCTCCGGCGCGGAATCGAGGCGATGGCGACGCGACGGCCGTTCGTGATCGCGTTCGAGGACATCCACTGGGCCGACGACGGCATGCTCGACGCGATCGAGCACCTCGCTCAGTGGGTGCGCGCGCCGCTGATGCTGGTCTGCCTGGCGCGTGATGAACTGCTCGACCGGCGGCCCAGCTGGGGCGGCGGCCGGCGCTCTGCCACCCAGCTCATGCTGAGCCCGCTGAGCGACGAGCACAGCCGCGCGCTTGTGCGGGCACTCCTGCCACGCGGGCAGGAGGTCGTGCCTGCGGTCGCGGAGCGGTCCGGCGGCAATCCGCTGTTCGCAGAGGAGATGGCGCGGCGAATCGCCGAGGAGGGCACGATCGAGGCGGCCGAGCTGCCCGACACGGTCCAGGCCGTTCTGGCGGCGCGGCTCGACTCGCTGGAGCCGTTCGAGCGCCGACTCGTCCAGCAGGCTTCGGTGGTCGGACGCACGTTCCCCGAGGGCGCCCTCGCCAGCCTCGCACGCGCCGAGGGTCGCGACCTGGAGCTGGCGCTGAGATCGCTCCAGGAGAAGGACATCCTCGCGCCGGCCGCAGAGAGTCCGATCGCCGCGGAGCGCGAGATGGCGTTCAAGCACGTGCTGATCCGCGACGTGGCCTACGGAATGCTGCCCAAGGCGGTGCGCTCGCGAAAGCACTTCGAGATCGGCGCATTCCTCGAGGAGCGCGCCGGGGACCGCACCGATGAGCTCGTCCCGCTGCTCGCCGAGCACTACGGGCGTGCGGCGGCACTCGGGCGCGAGAGCGGCGTGGCGCCGCAGGAGCTCGAGACCATGCGCACACGGGCGCTGCGCTTCCTCGAGGAGGCGGGCGACGCCGCCGCGCTCCTATACGCGAACCGCGAGGCGGCCGCCCACTACCGGCACGCGCGGAAGATCTTCCCCCAGGACGGGCGGCCCGACGGCGTGCGCATCGGCGAGAAGCTCGGCGACGTCTCGCTCCGGCTCGGCCGCGTGGACGAGGCGATCGCGGTCTGGTCCGACTGCCTCGAATGGCACCGCGGCCAGGAGGACCTCGAGCGCGTCGCGGACCTCCATCGCAAGATCGGGGCGGCGCTGTCGCACAAGGGCGAGCGCAAGGCCGCGATCGAGCACTACCAGAAGGGCATCAACCTGCTGAAGGACGGCCCGCCGCGGATCGAGCTCGTGCGGCTGTACGAGGAGGCCGCCTGGCTGTACCTGCACACGGGCGACAACATGCTGGCGATCTACGCGTCCGAGAAGGCTCTGCGATTGGCGGAGCGGCTCGAGGAGACGCGCGCCGCGAGCCGCGCTCACGGGATCTTCGGGCGCGTGTTCGGCCGGATCGGCGACACCGAGAAGGCGCGCCAGAACCTGGAGAGGGCCGTGGAGCTGGCGCGCGGCTCCGACGACAGCGAGACGATCCTCGCCCTCTCCGCCCTCGGCCGCCAGCTCGAGATCTCGGAGGCCGACGTGGGCGGCGCTCGAGCCGTCTACGAGGAGGCGCTGGCGCTGGCGGAGCAGGTCGGCATGCTCCCGGCCCAGGTCGAGCTTCACGCCTGGCTCGCGCAGCTCTCGGCGTACTGCGCCGACTGGGAGCGCGTCGAGGAGTCGACGGAGGCGAGCGCGGCGCTCGCCGAGCGCGAAGGGCTCGTCGGCAAGCTGTGCCTCCCGTACGCGCTGCGCGGCCTCCTGCGCTGGCGTGAGGGGCGGATCGGGGAGGCCACCGTCCTCTTCCACCGCGCGCACGAGCTCGCGGAGCAGGTCGGCTGGTCGGAGATCGCCTTCGAGTCGCTGTTCGGGCTCTCGCTCGCGCTGCGCGACCAGGGCGACCTGGACGGCGCCACTGCGGCGCTGGACCAGGCCATCGAGGTGTGCGAGCGCGCCGGGCTGATCGCGCAGTCGATCCAGGCCACGGGCGCGCGCGCCGTGATCCTCGCGCTGGCGCACCGGCCGCAGGCCGCCAAGGAGGCGGCCGCGATGGCGGCGCAGATGGCGGAGCGACTCCACTACCCCGTCGGGCGCGCGGCTGCGCTGGAGGCGCAGGGGGTGGCCGAGGACGACCCCGTCGCGGGCGCCGCGCTGCTTGCCGAGGCCGAGGACGCGTGGCGAGCGCTCGACCGCCCGCTCGAGGCAACCCGCGCCCACCTGCTGGCAGGCCAGCTGCTGCTCGGCACCGACGACGAGCGCGCCCACGAGCTGCTGGAGGAAGCGGCCGCGCGGAGCGAGGAGCTCGGCGTGGCGCACCTCGCCGAGAAGGCTCGCGCGATCGCCGCCAATGGCGAGCGGCTGCGGCTTGCGTGAAGGGCTCTGACCCGGGCGAAGCGCCCTACTGCGCCAGATTCGCTCCGGCGATCACCACCACCGTGGCGTCCCCGGCGAGCTCCTGGCTCCCGGGGTCGACGGGCTGGAACTGACTGATCTGGAGGCGGCGGCCGACGGCTCTCGCCTCGTTCCTGTGACCTGGCGAGAACAGTACGACCGATTCGGCGCGCTGCTGGTCCTGGTCGGTCGCGTTCGCCACCGTGCCCAGGCGGAAGCCGTGCGACTCGACCTTGTCGCCAACCTGCTTCGCCAGTCCGGGCACGGTCGTCCCGTTGAGCACGGCGACCGTGACGTCCCCCGGCACGACCGCGGGCCGCTTGTCCTTGGGCTCCTCGCTGCTGCCGCCGTCGCCGGCGTTGACCGCCTGCGCGTTCGACGCGGAATTGCCGGCGGCCGGCGTACCGCTGTCGCCATCATCTGACAGCTGGCTGATGCCGAACGCCGCGGCCCCGCCGAGGATCAGGACGCCGGCGACGACGAGCACCAGGTAGCGCGGGCTCGCGAGGAGGCGGCGGTACCAGGGCTCTCGCGACGGAGGGAGGATCGCGGTCTGCTGCGGCATCGGACGCGGCGGCAGGACCGTCCTGACGGGCGCGCGCTGCTGGGCGGGGACGGGCGGCGGCGGTGTCGGCGAGCGCCCGCCGGCGGGCGTCGCG
>JBKPSR010000076.1:0-21818 GCA_046735115.1 Actinomycetota bacterium | reverse complement strand
CCGGGTACTGCAAGCAATGGGCCCTGATGCACGGACGGGCGGCTTTCAACCTCGGCCAGGTCCAGCGCTACCTCCGCCGCACCGGGATCGGCCTCCTGATCCTCGACGCCTACCGCCCGCTCCGCGCAACGCGTGCCTTGGTGCGATGGGCGCGCCGGAGCGGCCGCGGCGACCTGGTCGGCACGTACATCGCCAGCCGCAGCAGGCACAACACCGGCAGCGCGGTGGATCTCACCCTCGTCAGGCTGCGCGACGGCAAGCGGCTGCGCATGGGCGGCTTCGACGAACTCGGCGTCGGCGCCAACACCTACAAGGCCTCGGGCCGCGTGCTCCGCAACCGGCTGACGCTGAAGCATGCCATGGAGCGGTTCGGGTTCAGCAGCTACTGGCGCGAGTGGTGGCACTTCGAGCATCGCATTCGGCCGAACCGCTACCTCGACCTGACGCTCGGGTGCGGTCGCCATAATTGAGCCATGGCGGAGCGCACGGACCTGCTGCGCGTGGCTCTCGCGCAGATCAACCCGACAGTCGGGGACGTTCGCGGCAACGCGAGCAAGATCTCCGACCAGATCGCCCGGGCCCGTGACGAGGGCGCGGCGCTCGTCGTCTTTCCCGAGCTGGCACTGAGCGGCTATCCGCCCGAGGACCTGCTGCTGAAGACGAGCTTTCTCGACGCGGCGCGCGCGGCCCTGCGCGAGCTCGCGGCTCGGACGCAGGACATCGTCGTCGTAGTCGGCTACCCCGAGCAGGCGGAGGACGTCTACAACACGGCTGCCGTGCTCGCTGACGGCGACGTCGTGGCCAGCTACCGCAAGATGTACCTGCCGAACTACGGCGTCTTCGACGAGCAGCGTTACTTCCAGGCCGGCGCCGAGGCGGCGATCGTCGAGGTGAACACCGTGCCGATCGGCATCAGCGTCTGCGAGGACATCTGGGAGCCCGGCCCGCCGGCCCGGAGCGAGGCGCTCGCGGGCGCGCAGGTGATCGTCAACCTGTCGGCGTCGCCCTACCGTGCCGGCTACGGGGCGCGCCGCGAGCGCATGCTGGTGCAGCGCGCGGTGGACTATCTCGCGGCTGTCGTGTTCGTGAACACCGTCGGCGGCCAGGACGAGCTGGTCTTCGACGGCCACAGCCTCGCGATCGACCAGGACGGCGAGGTGCTCGCCCGCGCGCCCCAGTTCGAGGAGGCGCTCACCCTCTGCACGATCGACCCGCGCGCGATCGCGGCCGCGCGTCTGCGCGACACGCGCCACCGCGTCAACGTTCGCCGCCAGCGCGGCTCCGGCGCCAGTGGCGACCCGCCCGTGTTCACGCTCGCCACGGTTGCCACGGACGCCGTGAACGAGCCCGTGGTCGTCTCCGGCGAGCTGGCCGCGCCGCTCGACCCAGACGCTGAGATCTACGCGGCCCTCCGGACCGGCCTGCGCGACTACGTCGACAAGAACGGCTTCGAGCGCGTGGTGATCGCGCTGTCGGGCGGCATCGACTCGGCGTTGGCCGCGGTCGTCGCGACCGACGCGCTCGGCCCGGAGCGGGTGACCTGCGTGTCGATGCCGTCGCCCTACTCGAGCGAGGGCACGCGCCGTGACGCGCAGGCGATCGCCGCGAACCTCGGCGTGGACTTCCGCGAGATCGAGATCGCCGACGCGATGACGGCGTACGACGAGCTCCTGGGCGAGGTGTTCGAGGGCCGCGACCCGGACGTGACCGAGGAGAACCTCCAGGCGCGGATCCGCGGCAACGTGGTGATGGCGCTCTCCAACAAGTTCGGTTGGCTCGTGATCGCCACCGGCAACAAGTCGGAGATGTCGGTGGGCTACGCGACTCTCTACGGCGACATGGCCGGCGGCTTCGCCGTCCTCAAGGACGTGTACAAGGGCCAGGTCTACCGGATGGTGCGCTGGCGCAACGAGCAGGAGGGCAAGGAGCTCGTGCCGGCCTCGGTCTTCGAGCGGCCGCCGTCGGCTGAGCTGCGCTACGAGCAGCGCGACGACGAGTCGCTGCCGCCCTACGAGCTGCTTGACCAGATCCTCGAGGGCTACATCGAGGACGACCTCGACGCCGCGGAGCTCGTGAACCGCGGCCTGCCCGCGGCCGAGGTCGAGCGCGTGATCCGCATGGTCGACAAGGCCGAGTACAAGCGCCGCCAGGCCCCTCCGGGGATCAAGATCTCGACCAAGGCGTTCGGGCGCGACCGGCGCCTGCCGATCACGAACCGCTACGAGTCGAGCGCGGAGCCGGCCGAGCGACGCCTGCGGGCGCTCAAGTAGGGTGCGCTCCTCGAGGGGGACAGGCTTCAGCCTGTCCCCATCCCGCTTAAGCCTGTCGCCATCCCGATTCAGCCTGACCCCGGTCGCGCTGTCACTCCCGCTCGCCGGGCTGATCTTGGTTCTCGCCGCGCCCAGCGCGGACGTCCACTGGGAGCACCACCCATCCCACTTCTGGCTAGTCCTGGGCACGGCGGCCGTAAGCACCACCCTCGCCTTCGCCACGAGTGGGATCGCGCTGCGCCGCGCGGACGCGCGGCTGTTTCTGGTGTCGCTCTCCTTCCTCGCCGCGGCGGGATTCCTCGGGCTGCATGCCCTGGCGACGCCCGGGGTGCTGCTCGACGGCCCGAACCAGGGGTTCACGATCGCCACGCCGGTGGGTCTCCTGGTGTCGGCGGCGTTCGCCGGCTGGTCCGCGCTCCCACTGCCGCCCGAGCGCGCCCAGGCGGTGATGCGAAACGCGCGGCTCCTGCGCGGCGGGCTGATCGCGCTGATGGTGGCCTGGGCCGGGGTCTCGCTCGGCTCCGTGCCGCCCCTCGACGACCCGACTCCGTCGGAGCGCGCGAGCGGCGGCCTCATCGCCCTCGCGGTGCTGGCGCTGATCCCGTTCGCCTTCGCGGCGTGGCGCTATGCAGTGATGGCGATCCGCACCCGCGCCCCGCTGCTGCTGGCGGTGGCGAGCGCGTTCACCCTGCTCGCCGAGGCCATGATCGCCGTGGCGCTCGCCCGCAGTTGGCACGCGAGCTGGTGGGAGTGGCACGTGCTGATGCTCATGGCGTTCGGCGCGATCGCGTACAGCGCCAGCCGCGAGGACGGCGAGGAGCGCTTCAGCGACCTTTACCTCGACCAGACCGCGGCCGGCACGCGCGAGGTGAGCGTGCTGTTCGCCGATTTGCAGGGCTTCACGTCGTTCTCCGAGGGCCGCGACCCGCGCGAGGTGACGGAGATGCTGAACGCCTACCTCCGCGTCGCGATCCCGCCGATCGTGCGGCAGCATGGCGGCGAGATCGACCGGCTGATCGGCGACGCGATCATGGCGACCTGGGGCACGCGCGGCGACCAGCCCGACCACGCGCGGCGGGCGGTCGACGCCGCCCTCGCGGTCCAGCGCGAGACGGGCCGGATCGCGGCGGAGCATCCCGGCTGGCCGCGCTTCCGTGCCGCGGTCAACACGGGCGAGGCGCTGGTCGGCGTGCTCGGCGCCGAGAGCGGCCGCAGCTACACGGTGATCGGCGACGCCGTGAACCTGGCCGCTCGGCTCGAGGCGCAGGCGCCGCCGGGCCGGGTCGTGATCGGCACGACAACGCTGCGTGCGCTTCCGGGGCTGCGGGTTCAGGCGCTCGAGGCCCTGCGCGTGAAGGGGCGCCGCGAGGCCGTGGACGCCTACCTCGTGGACGACTGGGTCCAACTGGGTCAGGCTTGAGCCTGAGCCGGGTCCGGCCTGACCGCGATCGTCACGCGCGACGACGCGCACAGCCGATCGTCGTCGTCCGTGAACCGGATGTCCCAGACCCAGGACGTCCTGCCGCGATGGATGGGCGCGCCGTCGGCGTGCACCGACCCCGAGGTGACCGGGCGGAAGAAGTGGTTGTCGTTGGCCTGGCCGACCGCGATGTTGCCGTCGCCGGCCACGGCCTCGAAGGTCGCGACGGAGGCCATCGACTCCGCGAACGCCATGTACGCGCCGCCATGGACGAGTCCGAACGGCTGCTGGACGCGCTTCTCGGCCGTGAAGCGTCCCCGGACCCGTTCCGGGCTCGCCTCGAGCAGCTCGAAGCCGAGCGCGTCGTCCAGCGTGCCGGGTGCGGGATAGCTGTCAACCGGCGAATCCACCGGGGCGCGCACACTACAGTTCGCCCCCGGAATGGCCACGTTCGACCAGCTCTCGCCTGAGCAAAGGGCGATCGTGGAGCTCGTACTCCGCCAGGGGAAGACGTACGACGAGCTCGCGGACATGCTCAACCTGCCCGAGCCGCGGGTGCGCGAGCTTGCTCGCGACGCGCTCGTCGAGTTGGCGCCCGTGAGCGTACGCGGGGTCGAGCAGGACTGGCGCGGGCAGCTCGCCGACTACGTGCTCGGCCAGCAGTCCGGCCCGGAGGCCACCGCCACGAAGGGCCACCTGCGCCGCTCCGAGGCGGCCCGCAGCTGGGCCCGCTCGCTGCTCGATTCGCTCGAGCAGTTCTACGAGAACGGCTCGGTGCCCGCGATCCCGGAGGGCGAGCGGGGCCGGCGCGCCGCGGCGGCTCCCCGAGAGCCGCGCGCCCGCGAGGGCGGCGGCGGCCTAGCGGCAGCTGGGGACCCGGTCGTGCGCCGCCGCCTGCTTGCAGGGGCGGGCGCGCTCCTACTCGTGCTCCTGATCGTGCTCGTGTGGCCCGTGGGCCTCCTTACCGGCGGCGACGACGACGGCGGCTCGAGCAGCGCCAGCTCCACCCAGACCTCGCAGAGCACGGGGGCCCAGAACCAGGCGACGAGCGACCAGCCCGCCGGCATCGCGATCGTCGTCCAGCGGAACGGCAAGAAGCAGCTGCTCGTGCAGGCGGCGAACCTCGCGCCGAGCGGTCAGAGCGAGGGCTACTACGTGTGGCTCTACAACAGCCCGAGCGACGCGAAATCGCTCGGCGGCCAGGTCACCGACCGGCAGGGCAACTACCAGGCGCTCGGCAGCTTCCCCGCGGACTACAAGAACTACAAGTTCATAGACATCAGCCGCCAGCAGATCGGGCAGGACCCAAACGTGAAGCACTCCGGCAACTCGGTCCTACGCGGCCCGATGCCGACGCTGAGGGCGTCGACGTCGAAGAAGGCCGCCGCGCTCGGTCAGACGGTGCTGAAGCCGCCGGCGTAGCTAAGGCAGCAGCTTCCCCGGGTTCATGATCCCGGCGGGGTCGAGGCGCTCCTTCGCCGCTCGCAGGACCTCGACGCCGAGCGTGCCGCTCTCGGCGGTGAGCCACTGTCGGTGGTCGCGGCCGATCGCGTGGTGGTGCGTGATCGTGCCGCCGCCGGCGACGATCGCCTCGGAGGCCGCCGTCTTCGCGACGCGCCACTGGGCCAGCGCGTCCTCCTCCTGGCGGGCCAGGAAGGTGAAGTAGAGCGAGGCGCCTGCCGGGTACAGATGCGACACGTGGCACATCACGAGCGGCGGCGTCCCGCGGCCCGCCAGCGCCGTCCGCAGCGCGTCCCCGACTGACTCGTGGAGCGCACCGAGGTTCGACCAGTTCGTAGCCGTCTCGAGCGTCTCGACCAGGATGCCCCGGTCGAGTAGCTCGTCGCGCATATACGGCGCCGCATATCGGCTCCGGTGCCACGCGTCGCCGGGCCGGTGGCCGAGCCCCACACCTCCGCCGGCCCGCAGCAGGCCGCCCGCTCGCCGGCGCCGGTCCTCGACCTCCTCCTCGGTCCCCTCGAAGCCCAGGATCGCCAGGCAGCCGCCCTCGTGGCCGCGCATGCGCAGGTAGCGCCTGCCCAGCTTCTCGGTCGTGCTGCCCGAAGCCACGAGCGCCATCGAGAGACGGGTCTCGTGCTCGTCCGAGAGTCGGTTCACGTGGGCCGCGGCGCCCGCCTGCGCCAGGACCCGGAATGCGTCGCATCCCTCCGCGAAGGTCGCGAACGACCAGCCTTCGTAGCGGCGTGCGACGGGCGCCGGCCGGACGCACATCGTCGCCTCGCAGATCACACCGAGCACGCCCTCCGAGCCGACCACCAGCTCGCGCACGCTGGGCCCGGCGGCCGACGCGGGCGCCGCGCGCGTCCCGACCTCGCCCGCCGGCGTCACGCAGCGGACAGCCTCGACCAGCTCGTCGATCCGCCCGTAGCCCGTCGACGCCTGGCCGGCGGAGCGCGTCGCCACCCAGCCGCCGACGGTCGAGAACTCGAACGATTGCGGGAAGTGGCCGAGCGTCACGCCGTGCTCGCGGAGCCGCCGCTCGGCCTCCGGTCCGAGCAGGCCGGCGTCTAGCCGCGCGGTGAGCGACGTGCGATCCACCTCGACGGTCTCCGACAGGCGCCGCAGGTCCAGCGAGATCGCCGCCGCAAAGCCGTCGCGCACCGGCTCGACGCCGCCCACGACGCTCGTGCCGCCTCCGAACGGGACGACCGCCACCCGGTGCTCGGCGCATACGGCGAGCACGCCGGCTATCTGCTCGGCGGACCCGGGCAGCACGACGGCGTCAGGGGCGCTCGTGGCGTCGCCCGAGCGGATGCGGACGAGGTCGGGGTAGGAACGCCCGACCGCATGCGCGACCCGGGTCTCGCGGTCGTCGCGGACGCCCTGCGCCCCGACGGCGGAGCGGAGTTCCGCTCCGGCCGCGTCGGGCAGCCGTGACTCGGGCAGCGAGACCTGGTCGAAGGCCACGGGCGGCTTTCGAACGGCGGGGTCCGCTCCGAGCTCGTCGCGCAGGAGCCCCTCGGCGGCGGACGGCAGCGGGACGGAGGCCCCGTCCTCACCCCATCCCCACCAGCGCATCAGCCCTCGTCCCCGACCAGCTCGGCCAGCCCCGCGAGCGCCGCATCGGCCTGCCGGCGTGCGGCGGCGCGCAGCTGGAAGGGGCTGAAGCGCGCCCACCCCCGCGGGCGCTGCTGGAGCGTGACCCGCACGATCGTGCCACCCGCGTCGTCGGCCGCGAGCGCAACCTCGGTCGTCGACTCGTAAAGAAGGCGCTCGAAGGGCGACTCCTCGACCTCGTGCCGCCACAGGATGCGCTCGAGCTCACTGAAATCGATCAGGCTGTAGTCCGCTCGCACCGACCTCCCCCCGGGCGATACCAGCACGGTCGTCCACGCCTCGGGCGTCGCCTCCTCCACGCGCGAGACCCCCGGCCACCAGGCGGCGAGCCGGCTCGGGTCGCTCACGACCCCCCACACCTCCGCGGGGGCCGCCGGGACCACGCGTTCGCGCCGGACCAGCATGGCCGCGTCAGCGCGCGAGCTTGCGGAGGTCCCGGACCAGCAGCAGGTGCTTGAGGTGGGACGCCACCGCGGCGAGGTTCTCGAGCGCCTCGACGGCCTCCTTGCGCCGCTCCGGGTTCCGCGAGCGCAGCGCCGGCGCGAGGATCTGCTCTAGCAGCGCGGCCTCGCGGTCGGCTGAGGTCCGGAACACGCGCAGGTTGCGGCCCCCCACGCCGAAGCGCTTCAGCTCGCCGACTGCCCGGATGATCTCCCGCTCGGTGTCGTCGTAGAAGACCTCGCCGTCGCGGCGCTCGCCCTTGATGACCCCGTAGTCCTCGAGCTCCTTCACGAGCGCCTGGTCCGCGCCGGTCTCGTCCAGCACCTCGGAGAGCCGGTAGAGCGAGCCCGGCCCGCGCAGGGCGAAGCTGCGCCGGGCCGCGCCGCGCGGCTCCGGGGGCTTGTCCGGCGCGACCTCCGTGTCCGTCCGGCCAGCGGCCAGCTCCTGGCGGATGACGCGCAGCGGCAAGAACTCGTCGCGCTGGAGCCGGAGGATGGTGCGCAGGCGGTCCAGGTCGGCCGGCGCGTACAGCCGGTAGCCGCCCGCGGTCCTGCGCGGCGAGAGCAGCTTCTGGTCCTCGAGGTAGCGGATCTTCGAGATCGAGATGTCCGGGAACTCGCGCTCGAGCTGCTTTGTCACGGCGCCGATCGTGAGCGCCTTCTCCTTGCGAGGCGGTGCGTCCTGGCTTGCCTCCGAGGTGCTCACCGCTCCTCCAGATATGTCAGCTTGTATTTGCCCACCTGAAGCTCGTCGCCGTCCTGGAGCCGATGCGATTCGATCCGGCGACGGTTCACGTAGGTCCCGTTCAGGGAGCCCAGGTCGTCGATGTAGAGCCCGTCGCGGCGCCGCACCAGCAGCGCGTGATTGCGCGAGACGGTCACGTCGTCGAGGAACACCTCCGCGTCCGGGCTCCGGCCGATCGTGTTGCGCTCGCCCGCCAGGTTGAACGCCTCGCCCGAGCGCCCGCCCCCGGAGCGAATCACGAGCGTTGCTCCCTCGTGCGTCATCGCGTCGAGGTCGACAGGGCGAAGCTCGCCGGTCTCGTCCACCTGGTAGACCTCGGTGGTGTCACCGCGCTTCGGCTCGGTCTGGTCCCCGAGGAACGCGCCGCACTTCTGGCAGTAGTTCGCGCCCTCCGCGTTGGCGAACCCGCACTCGGGGCAGTGCATCGCTACTCGATGTCCGCGTCGGCCGGGATGCCCTTCCCGGCCAGGATGTCGGTCAGCTGCTGGACGTCAGCGCCGCTGATGACGGACTCGCCCTGCTCGTGCTTCTTGCGCAGCCGGTTGACCAGCTCGGCACGCAGGATGTCGATCTTGCCGTGGAGGATCCGGCGCTTGTAGGAGACCTCCTGCTCCTCCTCGGTGAGCTGCTGGATCAGGTCCTTCAGCTCGCTGTCGGAGAGCGCGCCCAGGTCGGGAAACGTGTCCACTGCCGTCCTTTCGGGGAGAGAGAAATGCGAATATAGCGCTTCCTCAAGTTGAGGTTGAGGCTTTGCGCAATGCCCGCACCCCATCTTGCAGGTAGCGCGCGGTCGCCGCAAGCGTCATCGCGAGACCCACGTAGAGGAGCGCGTCGAGCACCCAGCCCTCGGTCAGCAGCGCGAGCGCGAGTGCGCTCATGACCGGCCAGACCGCCCAGCGGCCCAGCATCGAGACGCTCAGGTCGATGCCCCGGCGCAGCGCGAGCTGGGTCAGCACGAGCATGAGCAGCTCGCGCGCCGCCAGCACCGCGAGCGCCCAGCGCGGCAGCGTCTCGTAGTGCCACGCCACAAGGGCCCCGGTTACCACGAGCAGGCGGTCGGTGAGCGGGTCGATCAGCGCCCCGAGGCGGCTGTACTGACCCGTGATGCGGGCGACCATGCCGTCCAGGTAGTCGCTCCACGCGATCACCGCGAACAGCACGAACGCGAGCCCCGAGTGGCCGTCACCCGAGCTCACCCCCACCAGGAGAAAGACCGGGACCAGGGCGAGCCGGAGGAAGCCGATCGCGTTGGGGATCGTCCATGGATTGAGCGGCTCGCCGCGGCGCGTCTGCGGCGGCGGCCCTGCCGACCTGTCGAGCCCGACCAGCCGGCGGAAGGTCAGGGGAGGGTCCGCCACAGCTCCGCTGCCGCCTCCGCGGCACCCTCGAGCGGGAGCGATCCCTTCTCCTGGCCGCGCCGGACCTGGAACTCGATCTCGCGCGCCTCGACGCTCTTCTTGCCGATCGTGACTCGCAGCGGGCAGCCGAGTAGCTCGGCGTCGGCGAACTTCTGGCCCGGGCTGGCGTCGTCGCGGTCGTCGTAGAGCACGTCGAGACCCAGCTCGCGCAACTCGTCATAGAGCCGGTCGGAGAGAGAGCGGGGCTCCTCGCCCGGCTTGCCGAGCGTCACGAGCTCCACCTCGAACGGCGCCACGGCCCGCGGCCAGGAGATGCCCTGCTCGTCGGCGAACTGCTCGATCGCGGCCGCCACCGTGCGCGCCGGGCCGATCCCGTACGAGCCCATCCAGACGAGTTGCTCACTGCCCTCCTCGTCCAAGTAGCGGGCGCCGAGCGGATCCGAGTAACGCGTGCCGAGCTTGAAGATGTTGCCCACCTCGATCGCCGGCTCGATTCGGATCGGGCTCCTGGCCGGGTCCAGGTCGCCGTCCTCCACGCGCCGGACGTCGACCCACTCGGGCTCGAAGTCACGCCCCGGCTCCACGCCGGTCAGGTGGACGTCGGGCTTGTTGCCGCCCGCCACGAGGCCCGCAAGCCCGCGGAGGGCCTCGTCGGCCAGCACCGGGACCGGCGCTCCGACCGGGCCTATGAACCCCGGCTCGGCGCCGAAGGTCTCGCGCACCTCCTCGGCCTCGGCCGGGCGGAAGGTGGCCCGGAGCGCGTTCTGGAGCTTGAACTCGTTGAGGCGGTGGTCGCCGCGGATGACCACCAGCACCGGGCCGCGCTCCTCCGCAAAGACCGGAAATGCCTTGACTAGCGCGCCCGGCGGCACTCCGAGCAGCTCGCAGACCGCCTCGATCGTGGTCGCGCCTGGCGTCTCGACCTCGGCGGAGTCGCTCGCCGGCGCCGGCAGGCTCTCCACGGGCTGCGGCTGGGCGCTCGCTATCTCGACATTGGCTGCGTAGCCGGCGTCGGAGAGGGCCACGTCGTTCTCGCCCGCGGAGCAGGGCGCCATGTACTCGTGGGCGCCGAAGCCGCCCATCATCCCCACGTCCCCCTCGACGCGGTACCACTCGAGTCCAGTGCGGTCGAAGATGCGGTCGTACGCCTCGATGTGGAGCTGGTAGGAGGCCTCGAGGCCGTCGAGGTCGCGGTCGAACGAGTACGAGTCCTTCATGATGAACTCGCGCGTGCGCAGTAGGCCGGCGCGCGGACGCGGCTCGTCACGCTCCTTCGTCTGGAAGTGGTAGAGGAGCTTGGGGAGGTCCCGGTAGGAACGCACCTCGCGCGAGATGTGCCAGGTGAGCACCTCCTCGTGGGTCAGCGCGAGCACCATCTCGGCGCCGCGGCGATCCTTCAGCTTGAAGAGCTCGTCGATCTCGTAGCGGCCGGTGCGCTTCCACAGCTCGGCGGGCTGGAGGACGGGCATCAGCATCTCGCCGCAGCCGATCGCGTCGAGCTCCTCACGGATGATCTGCTCGACCTTCCTGTGAGCGCGCCAGCCCGCGGGCAGGAAGGTCCAGAGGCCGGCGCCGACCTGGCGCGCGAGCCCGGCTCGGACGGTCAGCTGGTGCGAGATCGCCTCCGCGTCGGCGGGTGCCTCCTTCACCGTCGGCAGGAAGTACCTGGATAGCCGGGTCACGGCGGGCGAGTCTATTCACGGCCCTTCAGTTCTGCCCTTGCGAAGCCGATTCAGCTTGGGTATTCGCCGTTTCGCCAGGAAGACCGGAATGGACGTTTCACCCAGGCTAAGAGTCGGGCTGCGGGCCTTTGCGGCCATGACCGGCCTTGCCCTGCTCGCGTATGTGGCGCACATCGTGTTCGGGCTCGGCTCGCCGGGCCTCGACACCTTCTTCCAGGACTGGGTCTACTGCGGCCTGATCCTCGCTGCGGGCGTCGCCTGCGTGGTCCGCGGGCTCGCGGTGCCGCAGGAGCGTGCCGCCTGGGTCATGATGGGCGCGGGTCTCGTGGCGTGGGCGGCGGGCGAGATCACGTGGACGCTCGCGTACGCCGGGGATCCAGACCCGCCCTATCCGTCGATCGCCGACCTGCTCTACCTGGCCTGGTATCCGGCCAGCTACGCCGCTCTGCTGCTGCTCGCGCGATCGCGCACCGACTCCTTCCGCTCCAGCCTCTGGCTCGACGGCGCGATCGCCGCGCTCACGATCGCCGCGCTGGTGGCGACGCTCGCTTTCCAGCCGATCGTCGACGCCACGAGCGGCGGGCCGTCCGAGATCGCCGTGAACCTGGCCTATCCGGTCGGGGACCTCCTGCTGCTGGGGCTCGTAGTCGTCGTCTTCGGCCTGAACGGCTGGCGTCCCGATCCCGTCTGGCTCCTGATCGGCGGCGGTCTCGCGCTCACCGCCGTGGCGGACGGCCTCTATCTGGTCCAGAGCGCGACGGACGAGTACGTCCAGGGCACGCTGCTCGACGCGGCGTGGCCGGGGTCGGCGCTGCTCCTCGCGGCGGCGGCCTGGCAGCCCGCGCGCAAGCAGATCGTCATCCGCGACTGGCTTATCATCGCCGTGCCGGCGGGCTGCGGCCTCGTGGCCGTGCAATTGCTCGTCTACGACCACTTCGCAAGCGTCAACGCGGCCTCGGTGAGCCTGGCCGCGTGGGCGCTGCTGCTGGCGCTGGCCCGTATGTCGCTCGCCTTCCTCGAGAACCAGCGCGTCCTCGCTCAGACGCACGCCGAGGCCCGCACCGACTCCCTGACCGGCCTGCGCAACCGGCGCAGCCTGCTGGCGGACCTCGAGATGCAACTCGGGCTCGCGACGCTCGCATCGCCACGCGCGCTGCTCCTGTTCGACCTCGACGGCTTCAAGGAGTACAACGACGCCTTCGGCCACCCGGCCGGTGACGGGCTCCTGGTGCGGCTCGCCGCGCGGCTCGCCGAGGCGGTGGGCTCGGCGGGCAACGCGTACCGGCTGGGCGGCGACGAGTTCTGCGTGCTCGTGTCCCCCGGCCGCGACGGCGTCGACCCCATGCTGGCGGCCTGCTCGGCCGCTCTGCATGAGCGCGGGGAGGGCTTCGAGGTCGCCAGCTCGTTCGGCGTGGTCCTGCTGCCCGAGGAGGCGGAGACCCCCACGCTCGCGCTCCAGCTCGCGGACAGGCGCATGTACGCGCGCAAGGGCGGGCGCCGGATGTCGGCCGGACGGCAGTCGCGCGACGTGCTGTTGAGGACGCTGTCCGAGAGGCGCCCCGACCTGCACGTGCGGCTGCGCGACGTCGGCGAGCTGGCGCTCGCCGTGGGCCGTGAGCTCCACATGGGCCCCGAGGCGCTCGACGAGGTGGCCCGCGCCGCCGAGCTGCACGACGTCGGGAAGATTGCCGTGCCGGACGCGATCCTCGACAAGCCGGGTGCGCTCGACCCGGTCGAGTGGAGCTTCATGCGCCGCCACCCGCTGATCGGCGAGCGCATCCTGCTGGCGGCCCCGGCGCTCCGGCCGGTGGCGCGGCTCGTCCGCTCGAGCCATGAGCGCTGGGACGGCGGCGGCTACCCGGACGGCCTGCGGGGCGACGAGATCCCGCTCGGGGCGCGCGTCGTGGCCGTCTGCGATGCCTTCGACGCCATGACGACCGAGCGCCCGTACCGCGAATCTATGGACGAAGATGACGCGATCGAGGAGCTCCGCCACTGTGCGGGGACACAGTTCGACCCGTTGGTGGTAGAGGCGTTTTGCAGGGTCCTCGCGAGGGAACGTCCGGCCCATGGAGAACTATTTCTCTGAGCGATGAGCCCGCTGCCGCGCCCCATCTGCGAGGTTTGCCATCAGCCGCTCCAGGAGAGCGACCAGTACCTGGTCCGGCTGCGCCCCCAGGGCATGAGCGTCGTTCATCGCAGCCTGTGCTTCCCGCCGGCCCGCACCGCCGAGCCGAAGCCACCCGTCGGCCAGCGCGCGGCCTAGCGGCGGCCCCTACGCCCTGGTGAAGCGGCGCCCCGCCGTGGGCGAGGAGTCCTCGTCGAGCGTGATGCGCTTGGCCTTGGGGGGGCCGGCCATCGGCAGCGCCTCGCCGTTCCCCTCCGTGAGGGCGTCCTCGGTCGCGGCCGCCGCCTCGAGGGCGGCGATCCGCTCGGGCGTCATCTCCCCGGCGTTCTCCTCCTCGATCCTGTGGAGCCACTCGGCGCCCTCGGCGGCCTTGCGCTCGTCGACCTCCACGCTGCCGCGGTCGATCGACTTGTCGATCTCGGTGAAGAGCGCATCCACGAGCTCGTCCTGAGGCACCTTCCGCAGCGGCTTGCCGTGGGCGAAGATCAAGCCCTCGTTCTTGGCGCCGGTGATGCCGAAGTCGGCATGCGAGGCCTCGCCGATGCCGTTGACCGCGCAGCCGAGCACGGCGACCTCGATGGGGTCGTCGTACTGGCGCAGGCGCTCCTCGATCTCGGCTACGACAGTGTCCATGTCGAACTGGAGCCGGCCACAGGTGGGGCAGGCGATCAGCACCGGCCCGCGCTCGCGCAGCTTCAGGGCCTTGAGGATCTCCCAGGCGACCTTCACCTCCTCCTCCGCGTGGAAGGTGGAGAGCGAGATGCGGATGGTGTCGCCGATGCCGTCGGCGAGCAGCGTGCCGAGGCCGACCGCCGACTTCAGCGACCCGGACCACTTGGTTCCGGCCTCGGTGATCCCCAGGTGCAGCGGGTTGTCGATCTTCTGCGAGAGCAGGCGGTTCGACGCGATCGTGTTGGGCACGTTCGTGGACTTGATCGAGACCTTGAAGTCGCCGAAGCCGAGCCGCTCCATGAGCTCGACGTGCTCTGCGGCGGCCGCCACGAGCGCCTCGACCGGGCTTTCCCGCTCCAGCTCGTGGAGATGCCTTGGAAGCGAGCCCGAGTTGACGCCGATCCGCATGGGGACGCCCGCCTGTCGCGCGCGGTCGACGACCTGGCCGACCTTGTCGTGGCCGCCGATGTTGCCCGGGTTGATGCGGATGCAGTGGGCGCCGGCGTCGATCGCCTTGAGCGCCAGCGTGTAGTTGAAGTGGATATCGGCGATCACCGGGATCGGCGACTGCTCCACGATCCGCTCTAGCGCGCGCACGTCCTCGTCACGCGGAACCGCGCAGCGCACGAGGTCCCCGCCCGCCTCGGCGATGGCGTGGATCTGCTTCATTGTGGCGTCGAAGTCCGCGGTCTCCGTCTTGGTCATCGACTGGACCGCGACCGGAGCACCGCCCCCGATCTTCACCCCACCGACGTCGATCTGCTTCTTGGAGGCCATGGAGGCGACCCCAAGCCTAGCTAGTAGAGCCGCCCGCCCGATGCGGGTAGTGGAAGCACGTGAGCACGCCCGTGATCGCATTCGACCTCAACGAGACGCTCCTTGATCTCAGTGCACTCGATCCCGTCTTCGAGGAGTTGTTCGGCGACGCGTCGCTGCGGGCTGTGTGGTTCGCTCAGATGCTCGAGGTCGCCTTCGTCGGCGACCACAGACCGATACGTCGCAGGAAGCTTGTTCGTTCGGTCCCCCATTCGCTGCTTCAGGCGGGCGGCCCTGCGTAGACGCGCCATTCGCGTGCGACCTCGAAGCCGAGCTCGCGGTACAGCCCTATGGCGTTCTCGTTCTCGGCCCGCACCCCGAGGGCGAGCGAGGTCGCACCTCGAGAGCAAAGCTCGGCCAGCGAGTGCTGCAGCAGCGCGCGGCCGAGGCCGAGGCCGCGCGCGGAGCGGGCGACGGCGAGCTGCTGAACCCATCCGCGCCCGTCACTGAACACGCGGCCAACGACCCAGCCGATGGGACGCCCGTCGCGGCTAGCGACCCAGCCACGGTAGTCGGGCGTGAGCGTCGACCGCCACGCCTCCAACGACAGCTGTGTGTGTCCGGGCACCTCGCCCCATGCAGCGTCGTCGTAGATCAGCGTGTGGACGGCGTGGTCATCCTCGCCGGGCCTGTAACGCGCGAGGGTGACCGCGTCCGGCCAGACCGCAGGCGCCAGCGGCGGCTCGATGCCGCGGTGGAGATCGAACGAGGAGCGCCGATGGGTGAAGCCGTGCGCGTCGAGCCACGCGATCCGCCGCGCGTCGCCCGCGTAGGTGTCGACCTCGTGATGTCCGCGGTCGCCGAGCCACGCTGCGAGCACGTCCAGCGCAGGCCCGGGGTCGCTGCCGGGGTCCGCAAGCACGGTCGTCTCGCCGCCCTCGGCGACCGCCGCATAGCCAGCCACGCGGCCGTCGCGTTCGAAGATGACCCCCGGCCCGTGCTGGTCGATGTACTCGCCCGCCTCCTCCGCAGACACTGCCGGCCTACCGGACCAGGCTGCATCCTCGGCGACCGCGAGCGCAATCAGGTCGGGGCGATCGGCGGGCGTAGCGGCGCGAAGCATCGCGGTCAATCTTCGCGCGTCGGGCTCGGCAGTCGCCCCGGTGCCGAGCCGGCCCACCACGCGTCATAACCGCTGGCGCCGGCCGTCGACGCGCGTCGCGCACCCGCTGTAAGGCCTTCCTGTCGTTCGTCGGCCTCGGACGTCAGAGCGGGCTCAGCGCACCCTGAAGCCCTCCCCGCTCAGCCTGTCGATGTCGTTCGACAGCCCAATCAGGAAGATCAGGATCACCAGCATGAAGCCCACGGCCCCGGCTCGCTCCATCACCGAGAGCGGCACGGGCCTGCCGCGCACCTTCTCCACGATCGCCCAGAAGATGTGCCCGCCGTCCAGCGGCAGGAACGGGAACAGGTTCACGATCGCCAGCGAGAGCGAGATGATCGCCAGGATCAGGACCACCTGCTCGATGTCGACCAGGATCGCCTGTCGGGTCGTCTCGTAGGACCCGACCACCCCGGAGATCTGCTTGCGCTGCTCCGGGTTGATCAGCCGGGCGGGCAGCTCGACGGTGCGCTTCGTGAACTCCCAGAAATTGACGGCGGTCCAATGGAACGCCTCGTCGACCGGATACGGATCGCGCGGGCCGGCAGCGTAGCCGAAGCCCACCCGCATCCGGCCCTTCTCGCCCGTCGACGGGTCCTCGATCGTCGGGTCGTACTTCGGAGTGAGCGTGAAGGTGCGCCTCTGCCCGTCGCGGATCACCGTCAACGTCACCGTCTCCGCGGCGCGGCACCCGGCCTTCCAGCTGCTCTTCGGGCCCGGGCAGCCATGTGAGTTGACGCGGTCCGAGAGCCTCGAGGCCGAGCCGCGCTTGCCGTCCACCGCGATCAGGCGGTCCCCCGGGTGGAGGACGCCGGCCGCGGGATAGCCCTTCTCGATCGTGTCGACCTTGCTGGTGCCGGTCTCCGGCCCGATCGCCGCGAAGAACACGAACAGCAGGACGAAGGCGAGCACGAGATTCACCGCCGGGCCAGCCGCGATCACCACGATCCGCTTCCAGACGGGCTGAGCGTGGTAGGCCCGGTCGCGGACCTCGTCGGGGAGGTCCTCATCCGGGTTCATCCCGCTGATCTTCACATAGCCGCCCGCCGGGATCGCGCCGATCGCGTATTCGGTCTCGCCGATCTTCTTGCTGGCGAGCGTCGGGGGGAAGAACAGCGAGAACTTCTCGACCCGCATTCCGACGGCCTTCGCGGCGCTGAAGTGGCCCAGTTCGTGGAGGATCACGAGGATCGCGAACCCCACGAACGCCAGGACGAAGCTGAGGAACGTCACGCGGCCACCCCCCGCGCCACGTCACGCGCCTGCGCGTCGGCCGCGTACAGGTCGGAGAAGTGCCGGACCGGCTGAGCCGGCAGCTCCGAAAGCGTCGACTCGATCACCTGCGGGATGCCGGTGAAGGACAGGTCTCCGGCCAGGAAGGCGTGAACCGCGACCTCGTTGGCCGCGTTCAGCACGCAGGGCGCCGTGCCGCCCGCCTCAGCCGACTCGCGGGCGAGCCGCAGGCAGGGGAACGAGTCGAGGTCCGGTGCCTCGAAGGTGAGCATGCCGAGCTCGACGAGGTCTAGTGCCGGCACCGGCACGTCGGCCCGCTCGGGGTAGTTGAGCGCGTATGAGATCGGCACGCGCATGTCCGGGTAGCCAAGGTGCGCGAGCGACGCGCCGTCGTTCATGTGGACCACGGCGTGGACGATCGACTGGGGGTGCACGACCACGTCGATCCGCTCGTACGGCAGGCCGAAGAGGTGGTGGGCCTCGATCAGCTCGAGACCCTTGTTCATCAGCGTCGCCGAGTCGATCGTGATCTTCCCGCCCATGTCCCAAGTGGGATGGGCCAGCGCCTCCTCGCGGGTCACCGAGTCGAGGTCCGTCCGGCCGCGGAAGGGGCCACCGCTCGCCGTCAGCACCAGGCGGTCGACCGTGCCCGGCCGCTCGCCGGCGATCAGCTGGAAGAGGGCCGAATGCTCGGAGTCGACCGGCAGAAGCTGGGCTCCGGTGGCCTCCGCAAGCGCAGTCACGAGCTCTCCGCCCACCACGAGGCTCTCCTTGTTCGCGAGGGCCAGGTCGATCCCCTCGCCGAGCGCCGCCACGGTGGGCCCGAGGCCCGCCGAGCCCACGAGCGCGTTGAGGACCAGGTCGCTGTCCGTGTCCGTGATCAGCTCGACGAGGCCCTCGGCGCCGGTGAGCACCTCCACTCCCGCGGCGTGCTCCGAGGCCCGCGCGGCCGCGTCGGGGTCGGCGAGCGCCACCCGCCCGACACCGTGCGCGGCCGCCTGCTCCAGGAGCAGCTCCCAGCTCGAGGCGGCCGCGAGCCCGACGATCTCGAGCTCGCTGTTCCGCTCGACGACGTCGAGGGCCTGGGTCCCGATCGACCCCGTCGACCCGACTATGAGAATCCTGCGCACCAGGCTGAGTCTAGGGAGGCGATGTCAGGCGTACCCGAGGCCCACGGCGGCGTAATAGGCCACCGGGACCGTGAAGAGGACCGCGTCGAGGCGATCCAGCACGCCGCCGTGGGCGCCGAACAGCTTGCCCGTGTCCTTCACCTCAAGGTCGCGCTTGATCATCGACTCGAACAGGTCGCCGACCGGCGCGGCGAGCGCCACCAGGGCGCCCATCAGGAGCGCGTGCGGGCCCGTGAGCCAGTCCTGGTAGAGCCCTGCGGCCCAGAACGCCAGCGTGCCGCCGAAGACGCCCGCGACGAGGCCCTCGAGCGTCTTGTTGGGCGAGATCAGGGGCGCCAACGGCGTGCGGCCGTACCAGCGGCCGCCGAAGTAGGCGGCCGTGTCGGCGATGAAGGTCGCGATCAGCACGTCGATCAGGAGCCCGTCGCCATGCAGCGGCGGGGTCTCGCGCAGCCACACGGCGTGCACCATCGCCAGCCCGATCCAGAGCACGCCGAGGTAGACGACGGCGATGGCCCACGAGACATGCTCGCGGCGCGGCCGCAGCGTGGCGAAGAAGAACGTCACGGGAAACGACGCCGCCAGCACCATGATCACGTGGCGCGGCTCGCCGTAGAGCGCTGCGCCGAGCATGGCAGCCAGGGTGAGGAAGCCGGCCAGCGCGGGCGGCTGCACGCGCCCCATGAGCGAGTACAGCTCCCCCATCGCCACGATGCCGAGCGCGCCGATGCCGATCGTGAACACTAGGCCGCCCTGGTTCACGATCACGAGCGCGAACACGATCGCCGGGATAGCGATCACGACCCGCGGCGCCAGGTCGGACCCGCCGCGTTCGCGCCGCGCGGCCACGGCTAGCGCCCCCCGAAACGGCGCCGGCGCGCAGCGTACTCGTCGAGCGACGCCTCGAACGCCGCGCGCGTGAAGTCAGGCCAGAGCTCGTCGCGGAACACGAACTCGGCATATGCGAGCTGCCACAGCAGGTAGTTGGAGATCCGCAGCTCGCCGCTCGTGCGGATCAGCAGGTCGGGGTCGTGCATGTCGGGTGCGTAGAGGTGGCGCCGGAACTCTTCCTCGGTCTCACCGGAGAACGTTCGCGCTGCATCGACGATCTCCGCTCTGCCGCCGTAGTTGAACGCCACGAACAGGGTGATGCGCTCGTTGGCCCCGGTGAGCTCCTCCGCCCAGTCCATGCGCCTCGTGAGCTCGGGATCGAGGCCGTCGCGGCGCCCCACGAAGCGCATCCGCACTCCCTCGTCGTGGAGCTCGGGCGTTTCGCGGTCGATGCGCGCGGCGAACATCGCCATCAGCCCGCCCACTTCGTCCGGCGGACGCGTCCAGTTCTCGGTTGAGAACGAGTAGACCGTCAGCTCGCGGACACCGAGCTCGACGGCGTCGCGCAGCCGCGCCTTGACCGTGTCGGCACCCGCCTCGTGCCCCGCCAGGACCGGCAAGCCGCGGCTCTTGGCCCAGCGCCCGTTCCCGTCGGTGATGATGGCGACGTAGCGCGCCCGCGCCGCTTCGCCCGTCACACTTCGAGAATCTCTTGTTCCTTGCCGGCGAGGGCGGAGTCGATGTCGCCCACGTGCGAGTCGGTCAGCTTCTGCAGCTCGGACTCGGCGCGGTGCTCCTGGTCCGAGCCGACCTCGCCCTCGCTCTTCAGCTCGCGCAGATCGTGCATCACGTCGCGGCGCACGTTGCGGACCGCCACGCGGCCCTGCTCGGCGATCCCGTGGACGATCTTCACGAGCTCCTTGCGGCGCTCCTCGGTCAGCTCGGGGATCGAGAGCCTGATCACCTGGCCGTCGTTCGACGGCGTCAGGCCGACGTCGGACTCGAGGATCGACTTCTCGATCGCCTTGATCGAGTTCTTGTCGTACGGCGTGATCGTGAGCAGCCGCGCCTCAGTGGCGGAGATCTGTGCGAGCTGCCGGAGCGGGGTCGTGGCGCCGTAGTAGTCCACCTCGATGCGGTCGAGCAGGTGCGGCGACGCGCGTCCGGTCCGCACGGTCGCGAACTCCGACTTCGTGGCATCCACGGACTTCTGCATGCGGGCCTTCGCCTCGTCCAGGAAGTCCTTCAGAACGTCGTCGCTCATCCGCTCCTCACAACAGTCCCCACACGCTCGCCGCACACTATCCGGTCGATATTGCGCTCGTCGTCCATGTTGAAGACGTAGATCGGGAGGTTGTTGTCCATGCAGAGCGAGAGGGCTGTCGAGTCCATCACCGCCAGCCTCTGCTCGATCGCCTCCTGGTAGGTGAGCTCCTCGATGAAGTGCGCGTCCGGGTCCTGGCGCGGGTCGGCGCTGTAGACGCCGTCCACGCGGTTCTTCGCCATGAGGATCGTCTCCGCGTGGATCTCGAGGGCGCGCAGGGCCGCCGCGGTGTCGGTCGTGAAGAACGGATTGCCGGTGCCGGCGGCGAAGATCACGATCCGGCCCTTCTCGAGGTGGCGCATCGCGCGCCGGCGGATGTAGGGCTCGGCGACCTCGGAGATCGTGATCGCCGACTGCACGCGCGTCACGGCGCCGATCTTCTCGAGCGCGTCCTGCAGGGCGAGCGCGTTCAGCACCGTGGCGAGCATGCCCATGTAATCGCCCGTGGCCCGGTCCATGCCGGCCGCGGCGCCCTTCAGGCCGCGATAGATGTTCCCGCCGCCGACCACGATCGCGATCTGTACGTCGCGGTCGGCCACGGCCTTCACCTGCTTCGCGATGTCGGCGATCCGCTCGGGGTCGGCCCCGTAGGGGAGATCGCCCATGAGCGCCTCCCCCGAGAGCTTCAGCAGGATGCGCCGGAAGGCGGGTTCGGTCACTCCTCCCCGACCTGGAAGCGGGCGAACCTGCGGACGACGATGTTCTCGCCGGTGTTCGAGGCCAGCTCTGCGCGGAGCTCGCCGATCGTCTTGCTCTCGTGCTTGTCCTCGTTCACGTGCTTCTGGTCGAGCAGGACGATCTCCTCGAGCCACTTGTTGAGGCGGCCCTCGACGATCTTCTCCTGGACGTTCTCCGGCTTGCCTTCGGCGGCCGCCTGCTCGCGGAGCACGCGCAGCTCGGCCTCGCGGGCCTCCTCGTCCACGTCCTCCTTCGAGACGTACTGTGGGTTCGACGCCGCGACGTGCACGGCGACCTCGCGGGCGAACGCCTGGAACTCCTCGGTACGCGCGACGAAGTCCGTCTCGCAGTTCACCTCCACCAGCGCGCCGATCTGGCCGCCTGCGTGGATGTAGCTGGCGATGCCGCCCTCGGACGCCACGCGCTCCCCGCGCTTGGCGGCGGATGCCTGCCCCTTGACGCGCAGGATCTCGATCGCCTTGTCGACGTCGCCGCCGGACTCCTGGAGCGCCGCCTTGGCGTCCATGATCCCGGCGCCCGTGCGCTCGCGCAGGCTCTTCACGTCTTGGGCGGAAACGGTGATGCTCATCAGGACTCCTCGTCAGGGTCGAACGTGCGGCGCTCGCGGGGAGCGCCCGCGCCGGTGGCGGCCTCCGGACGCGTGCCGCTCGGCGTGGCCGGCTCGTCGGGCGAGAAGCCGGCCTCCTCCGCCTCGCGGCGAGCGCGCTCCTCGGCCTCGCGGCGCTCCTGCTCCTCGGCCTCACGGAGGGCCCGCTCCTCGGCCTCCAGGCGCGCGCGCTCCTCGGCTTCTCGCCGCTCGGCCTCTTCCTTGTCGCGCCGCGCCTGCTCCTGGCGCAGCCAGCGAGCGCGGCCGTCCGCGGCGGCGCTTCCGATCGCCCGTATCACCACGT
>JBKPSR010000075.1:0-2433 GCA_046735115.1 Actinomycetota bacterium | reverse complement strand
CAGCCGCGCCGGCGTGCCAGTGGAGTTCCACCTGCACCCCGGCGCTCCGCACGAGTTCGACTCCATCGCCTTCGACTCCGACGTCGCCCGGCGCGCCATCGCCGACCGCGTCCGGGTCCTGAAGTCGATCTGAACCGACGTGGTCGACCGCACAGCTCCAAAGCATTCGCGGGCGGCGTCGGACACCGCTTTCTGACGATCGCGCGGGCTGCCCTTTCATCGGCGAGCGGAACTGTCTGCAGCCCACGCCGAAACTGCCGAAATCCATGCGATTGAGTACTGATCGCGTGATGCCCGCGCGCTGCTCCTTCCGCGTGGTTCCGCCACTCCGCGCCGCGCGTTTCCACGGCGGGCACCCGCCTTCCGGAAGCGCCCGTTTTGCGTAGCGAGCGATCACGCGGCCACGTCGGGCTCGCACGCTCGGTGCTCGTCCAACCCAGGAGCACGGCCGTCTCGCGGTCGCGCTTGTGCTTCTTCTGAACGGACCGAGGTTGGTCTTACCGGCGCGCGACGTGGTGGGTACTCGCTGTCGCTGGTCGCCTCTGGGGGCATCGTCGTGATTGGCCAGCGCCCAGAGCGTGTCCCATCGATGACCTCGCTGCCGCTCAGCTGCCGAGGAGCTTGCGCGTTTCGCTGAGGCGCAGCTGGTAACGGCCACGGAACTGCTCGGCCCGCCGCGCGGCGCTGGCGATGCGCTCGCCCCTCGGCTTGGACGCGTCGACCGGCGGCTTGACGCTGCTGTGGACCTGAGCGAACGCTGGCGACGCCGCGGCGGCGAGCACGACAGTCGCCGCGACGACGACCACCGCTGGACGAATGCGCACGACATGCTTGAACCTCACGATGACCTCCGGCGTGACGTGGACTGTCGAATGTGCGGACGCCCGCCGAACCCCGAACGTCTCCGTGCGATGCGTCACCAAGGCCGCCTGGTCGCGGCCCTCCGCCGCACGCGTGCGACTCCGCGCAGCTACGGCTGTGAACACGGGCCGCCGTCGACCAAGGCGGTCGTGCCGGACTTGACCGGCGATGCCTTCGGGTACGTGAGCACGGCGCGTCAAACCGCCGGTTACGCGCGCCGCCCCGGGCGCTTGGAGTCATTGGGTGGCGAGCTCAGCCGTGCAGCGGCGTGAGCAACTGAGCCCCTCGTTGCGGCTCGAGCTCGCGACCGGGCGACCGGTAGCGGCCTTCGCGGTAGCTGAGCATCGCCCCCGCCGCGCCGACTGCGGTGACGCTCGCGGCGAACGTGGTGTAGAGCACGGCGTCGAGGCCGTTGTGGAACGCATCGCCGGCGAAGATCGCCCCGCCGATCCAGATGGCGCCGAGGACGACGTAGGACAGTGCCGCGCCAGGCATGTCGGCGCGATCGCCTCGCAGCGAGATATAGGCAGCGCTGCCGCCGATGCCCAGCAGCCACGCAGCGATCGCCTCCGCCGCCAGCGGAGCCAGCGGCCAAGGCCACACATCGCCCGCGTGGTGGGGCCGCGAGAACAGCAGGATGCCCCAGACGAGCATGACGATCGCCTGCAGCCCCAACGCGCCACGCAGCCACGCGGGGAGACGCTCCTCGACCGGCCGGTCGCGCCCGAGCACCAGCCGCTGTTGGCACACCGCAGCGAAGAACGCCGGCACGGCGAAGACGTAAGCCTGTACCCAGATCACACCGACCGCGCCGTGGAATTCGCCGACATGCCGGACCGTCGCGACGAGGAGGCCAAGAGTGACGAAGGGCCCGCCGGAGACGACGGCCCGTACGCGGATCCATTCACGCTGCCCCAAACCCCAGGCGAACAGCACCGACGTGGCGAGGAAGCTCGCGCCGATGAAGATCGCGCTGATCGGCAAGGCGATCGTCCATGCCCAGTACGTCTTGGTGTGCTCGGACAGCAGCGTGACCTGCGCGCCACCGAGAAAGGCCAGCGGAGCGGCGACCCACAGGAACGCGCGAATGCCGAAGCCGACCGGGCGCATGTTGACTCCTCTTGTAAGGGTTGATGAGAGACCCAGCTTCGTCTCCTCACCCCACAAGACGTCGGTGCAACGAGCAGTCTCCCTGTGCAGCCAGTCACACAAGACTCGCGGACTCGTGGGTTCGTGCTCCCGAGGCGCTACCGGAACAGCACAAGCGCGCCGGACGGGGCCGCGATGCGCCGTATGGCGGGCTCCAGGGATCGGCCCGCGGGATTCCGGGGCCGGCAAGCTCAGCCCGCGCCGTGCTCCTCGAGGCGGAACCCGACCTTGAGCCGGACTTGGAAGTGCTCGATGTCGCCTTCGGCGAGGTAGTCGCGCACTTCCACGACCTCGAACCAGTCCAGGTTGCGCAGCGTGCGGCTCGCCCGCGTGATCGCGTTGCGGATCGCGTGGTCGACCCCGTCCGGAGAGGTTCCGACGATCTCGCTGATGCTGTAGACGTTGTCGGTCATCGGCGTGTTG